>CAYNQF010000011.1:0-47073 GCA_964399265.1 uncultured bacterium
CGACCTCATGAACGGAGAGGGCAACTCGCTCGTCAGGGTCAATCCGCAGGCGGCCTGGATGCATCGAATCGGAGGTGGTTTCTCGGTGCGCTCTCTCGTGGGGATCAAGACCAGGTTCCCGACCCTCAAGGAGTGGTTCAGCCCCGAGATCGGGAACCCCGATCTCGAGCCCGAGCGCAGCGCTTCCGTCGAGGTGGAACTCACGAAACGCACGAACAGCGGTTCCCGTGTGTCGATACTCGGGTACAAGCAGTCCGTCGATGACATGATCGTGTCTGCGGGCAAGGGCTCGCCCGCCGAGAACCTGGGCTCGGTCTCCTGCTGGGGGGCGGAGTTGGGCGCGCTCCACAATCTGACGCGCGGTCTCGTGTTGGAGATGAGCCTCGCCATGACCTCGGCCAGGGACGTCGATACGAACGAACTCGTGCCGCTGGTACCGCGCACGACGGCGACCATGCTTGCGACCTACGAAACGGGGCCTGGCACCTACGTGGCGCGTCTCACCAGGGTCGGCTCGCGGTACGACGAGTCCGTGGGCGTGCTGGATCCGTACTACCTCTTCGACGTGAGGAGCGAGTTCGCCACGGCCTGGGGTGACATCTTCGTAGGCGTGGACAACGTGTTCGACGCCCTGTATGAGGACGAGGACGGGTTTCCGCAGCCGGGCCGCAGCTTCGAGGTCGGCATTGCCCGGGACCTTTACCGCTAGCCCTGCCGCAACGGCAGGGCCTGCCCGTTCCGTCCGGCACGTATCAGAGGTCCGCGGCCACAACGGGCCGCAGGACGGCCGAATTCCGTTCCGGCGGGCGTGAATCGACGCCCGCCGGTGCGCATCTAAAGCGACAACAGTGAAGATATGGCCCGCATCATCGAGAGGCATTGGATTGACGCGACCTACCGGAGCTGCGGCGCTCAGAACGCTCGCCACCGTCCTCATCTCAGCCGTGATCACGGCCGGTGCGGCCGCAGCAGCTGAAGATCTCATAATAGAGGGAGAGGAGTATCAGTCGTATGGGTGGCACGATCTGGGCGGCGTGGCCATCCACCCGGAGTACTGCTCCGGCGCGAGCGGGTACTATGCCGCGAGCGGCCTGGATGTTCCAGGTGAGTGGATAAGACTCAAGATCACGATACCGGTCGACGGCTGCTACCGCACCACGATCGCGTACCAGTCGGAGTACAGCGACCACGTCCAGCTTCTCCTCAGAGTCGCCGACGCGCCCGGTCCCGGACAGGAACTGACCTCCGAGTATTGGCTTACCGAAGGGTACGGCTTCGGCTGAGGGCCGTTTCTCGAAGCCGCCGGGAGCGGCTATCTATGCCTCAGCGCTGGAACGTACATATTCGACCTGGAGCACGTCTCCGGCGGTCTGTGCAACATCGACCTGATCGAGTTCGTTAACACGGAAGACCCGGTCTCCGAGCAGAGCTGGGGTTCCATCAAAGCGCTCTACCGCTAGTCCTCCTGCCCACCATCGCGTGTTGACTGCAGCACCCCGGTGATACATGATGTGATAGAAAGGGCCGGTTCCCGGATCACCGGGGGACGGCCGCTCCTTACGACCAATGGGCGGTTCGACCCCCCATCAGACCGGAGGGTACGATGCGCATTCTAACAGCGGCCATTCTGCTCGCGGCGTTCGCGATGTCGGCATCTGCGGACGATGCGCGAACGACGATCGGGGACATCCCCCGCACGTTCTCCCACTATCTTAACGCCGAGGAGGCCGCGCTCTGCAGGGCGAACGTGGCGACCGGCGGCGTGGCGTCCTACTTCTGGAACCCGGCCTCGGTCTCGGAGGTCCGGGACATAGCCGGGCAGGCGACCGTGCGGTTCAACTCCAAGAATCGTGACTATCTGCCCGACGGCGACGAACATCTGGACGCCACCGACGACCACTTCCTGTTCACGCAGTTCGTGGCAGTGAAGACGACGGACATATGGTCACTGGGTTTCGGGTACTCCAACCCGTCGTACAGGAACCTCAAGCTGACCGGTGTGCGCGAGCAGGGGGGCAGCCTGAAGGACTACGAGGGCGAGTTCAATGGCGCCTTCCGCTGCTTCGAGGTCATTGGCGCCGTTAGGATCGGCGACCAGGGCAAGGGCGGACTGGGAGTATCTGCCGGTGTCGCCAGCCTGAGCGAGGAAGCACGCGAGCGCTACTCGGGCGAGCCGCTCGAGACGGCGCGCATCGACGGCATCGCCGCTTCGTTCGCCGGCGGGTTCACGTTCGACGCGACGGAGAAGGTGACCGTCGGCATCGGTTATCGTTCGAGTTCGACCGTCGGCGTCAGCGGCGAGTACTACAGGCAGGATGAGACCGGTGAGTCGACCACTGAGCCCGTCACCACCGCCGGCGTGCGAGTCCGCGCGACCGACGCCCTCACGGTGCACATCGGCTACGTGCGTGAGGGGTGGGACCGTGTGAAGTCGACGCTGGCGGCCTACCCGGAGGAGGACGGAGGACTCGACTGGAAGCCGTTCAGCGAGGCCTTGAGCACGCTGGCGGTAGGGACCGAGTTCGCCGTGCCCGGCGACAGGTTCATCCTCCGCGCCGGATACTCGAAGGAACTCGGCGCCGACATAGACAATGCCGTCGTGCCCGAGAACACGATCGGTCTCGGCGGTAGCGTCAAGTTCGACCAGTACGTGGCGGACATAGCGGTTGTCCGTGAGCAGTTCGCCGAGGGTGGCGACAGCGGGCAGGCCACGAACTACGGCATCTACTTCACTGCCGGCTACCAGTTCTAACGGTAGCGGACGATGCCCGGCGGGTAGCGCGGCGCGACCCGCCGGTGCGCACTTCGGATCACAATCATGAGGATTGCTGTCGCGATGAGCGGCGGAGTCGACAGCTCCGTCGCCGCGCTGTTGCTTCTCCGACAGGGCCACGACGTCTTCGGACTCACGATGCGGCTCTGCTCGTACGACGCCGATGACGCGGACCCACGCAACTGCTGCGGACCCGACTCGCTGAAGGCCGCCGAGCGTGTCGCCACGGATCTCGGCATCGACCATCACGTAGTGTCGATGCAGAGCCGATTCGAGGAGGCCGTGGTCGCCGACTTCGTGGCCGAATACGCCAGGGGTCGGACTCCCAATCCATGCGTACGCTGCAACTCCCTCATCAAGTTCGGAGAACTCCTGTCGATCGCGCGCGACGTCGGCGCCGACGCGCTGGCGACGGGACACCACGCGATCGTGCGGCGCGGCGAGGACGGCGCCCCGATGCTCGCGAGTTCACCGTCGGCAGGCAAGGACCAGAGCTATTTTCTGTACAGGCTGACCCGCGAGCAGCTCGAGCGAACGCTCTTCCCGGTGGGTGGCCTGGCCAAGGAAGAGGTGCGCTCACTCGCACGGGAAGCCGGACTGCACGTCGCGGACCGAGCTGAGAGCCAAGACGTCTGCTTCGTTCGCGAGGGAGGGCTGGCCGGATTCCTGCGCCAGAGGGCGCCGGATTCGATGACGCCGGGCCGCATTGTCGATGTGGAAGGGAACGTCCTTGGCCGGCACAGCGGGGTCGCTGTGTACACGGTCGGGCAGAGGAGCGGCCTCGGGCTCTCGCGGCCGCGCCCGACGTACGTCGTTTCGGTAGACCCGGCCGGGCGCGAGATCGTAGTGGGAGACGACGAGGACCTGTGGAGCGATTCGCTGGAGGCGTCGGGTCCCACGTGGACCGCGGGCCGCCCCCCGGGTCGCTCGTTCAGGGCACGGGCGAAGGTGCGGTCCACTGCCGAAGCGGCAACCTGTTCGGTGGAGGCAGCGGAAGATGGGCTACATGTCGTCTTCGACGAGCCCCAGCGCGCGATGACACCCGGTCAGGCGGTCGTCCTCTACGACGGGGATGTCGTGCTGGGGGGCGCCACGATAGAGCGAAGCGGCGCTGTTGCCCGCCGGCAGCGCCGGTGGTATCATGGAAGTGGGCCAGGGGGGAGGAGAACTTGAAGGCTGTAATCCTTGCTGCGGGCAAGGGCACCCGCATGAGGGAGATCACGGACTCCATCCCCAAGCCCATGGTGGAGGTCGGAGGGCGTCCGATGCTGTGGCGCGTCCTCACGGCGCTCCGCGGCGCCGGAGTGGGAGAGGCCGCGGTCATAGTCGGATACATGGCCGACAGCATCAGGTCCTATTTCGGCGACGGAGAGACCGTGGGCGTGAGGCTCTCCTACTTCGTTCAGGAGGTCCAGAACGGAACGGGCAAGGCCGCTGAGCCGGCCCGCGAGTTCCTGTCGGACGGACCGTTCTTCTTCTCGTTCGGCGACATCCTCACGGACCCCTCGGTCTACTCCGGAATGTCCGACGACTTTGCCTCGAGTGCCACCGACCTGCTGCTGGCCGTGAGGGAGGTCGACGATCCGAGCAGATTCGGCGCAGTGGCCACCGACGGCGGGCACATCACGAGCATTGTCGAGAAGCCGGCTCCGGGGACCGAGCCGAGCAACTGGGTGAACGCGGGCATCTTCATCGCGCGCCCCTCGCTCTTCGACTACACGAGCAGGCTCGAGCTGTCGCCGCGAGGGGAGTACGAGATCCCCGACGCTCTGAGAATGATGATAGCCGACGGGCTCACAGTGAGGGCGTACGAGGTCGCCGCCGACTGGCGAGACGTCGGCACGCCCGAGGACCTGCACGCCGCCGGCTCCGAGGTGGAGGGTAAGGAGTGAGCAGAGCGCACATGGGGCGCACACTCCGGACTCGCACAGCGCACAGAGGAGACGAAGTGTCCCGGGGGACGATCAAGGGGCTTCCGTCGTTGAGACACGCCGGAGGGAGGAAAGCCGAATGCGGACATTGGTCGGCGTGATCCTGCTCGTGCTGGCGTTCGCGGCCGCGTCACCCGCACAGGTGTGCGATGAGCAGGTTGTGTTCCAGGTCCATGAAGGCACGATCGAGATCTTCCACGACCAGGCTCTCTACAACTGCTGCGCGTGGATAGGATTCGAGTCGTATCAGGAAGGTCAGTCGATAGACATCGTCGAGTGGGAGCATCTCGATCCCCCCGGCGGCTGCGACTGCGTGTGCTGCTTCGATACGCACATCGTCATGGGTGGACTCGCGCCCGGCGTGTACCAGGTGACGATCACGAAGCGCTACGAGGAGGATGGAAGCGAGGTCCTCGGACCCTGGGAAGTGGAGGTCGAGGGCTCGAGCGATCCCGTTCTCATAATGTCCTATCTGCCATGCGCCACCGCCTCGGTGCACGATCAGACGACGACCTGGGGCATCATAAAGTCCTACTACAGGTAGGGGAGACAGAGAGTGATGAGAAGGGGCTTGGTATTCCTCGCCCTGATCCTGGCCGTGTGCTCTGCGGCGGGGTGCGGCGAGCGCTACGACCTTGAATCCGTCAGGGCACGAGCTGACGAGATGTCGATGAGGATTCTGGAAGCATACTACAACTCAGACGCCTACGGCACCGAGTCCAACCTGGCCGACATCGTGGCCGAGTATCAGGACCTGTCCGATCCGGGTCTGGCGCGTTACGTTGCAGTGGAACGGGATGAGGCCCCCGATCCGAGGACGCGGAAGGAACTCTCATACCTCTACTACGACGTGGTAGGGACCATCATCTGGCAGGACGAAGCCTCGATCGAAGACGAGATCACGAACATCGAGGCCACGGGCACGCTGGGCGTGGGAGGGGAGGAGATACCCTACCGCGACGCGGGAATAAGCCTATACAACGAGACGGACAGCGCGGTGCGTGAGAGCCTCTACGTCGCCATCGGGCGGTTCGACGTCGAGCGCACGAACCCGCTACGGGCTCAGGTGGTCGAACTCACGCGGGACGGGCTGCGCGAGTACGGATTCGAGAACCTCGACCAGTTCGAGTCTCAGAGGCGTGGCATCGACCACGACGCGCTCGAGGAGAGCGTCGTCGAGTTCCTGGACGCCACCCGCGACATTTACTGGAACCTCACCGACGGCGCGGCCAGGGAGATCTTCGGGAAATCGATCACCGAGATCAAGGACTACGACAGAGGGCGCATCTTCAGGGGAGCGGAGTTCGACAAGTACTTCCCTCCCGAAGGTGCGATGCCTCTCCTCGAGAAGACGCTCCTGGGAATGGGAATAGACCTTGACGCGCTGCCGGCCATTGCGGTCGACGACGAGGACAGGCCGGAGAAGGAGCCCCGCGCCGCGAGCTACGGGATCAGGCCGGGCGAGGACGTGCGGATACTGGTGAAGCCCGCCGGAGGCGTGAGCGACTACGAGAGCCTGTTCCACGAGATGGGCCACGCCCTGCACGACGCCTTCGTGGACGTGCCCGAGTACGAGTTTCGACGCTTGGGGGACTACGGCACCACTGAGACGTATGCCTACATTCCCGAGGGCCTTTTCGAGAACGATCTCTTCCTGAGCGAGAGCGGGATCATCACCGATCCCGGAGCGCGGCGCCGTTTCCTCAGGGCGCAACTTCTGAACGAGCTTGGGAGTGCGCGGTACTACTGCGGCCTGTTCAGGTATGAACGGCTCCTTCACAAGGGAGGACTCTCGGAGAGCGAGTTGGTGGACGCGTACTCCCGCATGATGGAGGAGTCGCGCCTCGTGCCTCTCGAACACCCGGAGTACGGATACCTGTCGAGCGACGAGCAGTTCTACGGAGTGAACTACATCGAGGCATGGTTCCTCGCTGCCCAGCTCAGGGCGGTGCTCGAGGAGCGGTTCGGCGTGGAGTGGTGGAACTCACCCGAGGCGGGCGAGTTCCTCCAGGAGCTGTGGTCGTACGGCTCCGAGTTGTGCCCGGACGAGATAGCCAAGCTCATAGGCTACGACGGCCTTGACTCGAGCTACTTCATAGCCGAGGTGAAGAGCGCGTACGAGGGAACGTAGCGCCGGGCTAGTCCACGAATCTGTAGCCGATGCCCCGTATCGTGGAAACGATCTCGCGGCCGGTCGCCGCGGTCAGCTTCGAGCGAAGCCTGCTGACGAGGACGTCCACGGTCCTGCCGATGACGTCCGAGCTTCCTCCCCAGACGAGCCTGCGAAGCTCTTCGCGAGTGCAGGTTCGTTCCTTGTTGACGGCGAGGACGTGGAGGAAGTGGAATTCCTTCTTCGTCAGGTCGACCGGCACACCCATGACCTCTACGCTCATGCGGCGCGGGTCGATCGTCACGTCGCCGAGGGTCAGCACGTCCTCGAATCGCTCCGGATCCTCCCCGCGCGAGACGTCGAACAGCTCATTGACGAGTGTGACGAGTTCCTCGACGTGTTCCCAGTGTATCACCGGCATCTCGGGGGCTCCGCCGTTGTCGACGCAGTCCTCCGGTCTGGCGCCGCGCTCGGCGAAGACGATCGTGCGCACCGTCGCGCCCTCGGCGTTCGGTCCGAGTATGCGCGCGAGGTCACGGCCACCTATGTCGGGCAGCGAAAGACCCACCACGGCGGCGTCGGGGCGTTCGCCCTGTATGCACCGGAGGGCGTCGCGCCCGGTAGCCGACTCGGTCGTTGCATAGCCGGCTGCCCGCAGGGCCGCGGTCACTGTGGAACGAGTCTGGTCGTCGCGTTCCGCTACCAGAACGTGCTTGGGGACCGACATTCCCCTACCTCCCCTGGGGAGCTACCTGTCGACGCGCCCGCGCGTCGAATACGATTCTTGCACCAGTCAAGGATGCAAAGAGCGTGCCTGACCTGCGGGACGGAGAGTCCCTAGAAGTGGGGTCTCTCTGACACACAGGGGCACCCCGGGCGGCGGTTCGCCTTGACCGACACGTCCTGCGATACTAGAATGCGCGCTGAGTCATGCCAGGCCCGCGGCCACCCAGACTCATGGGTGGCCGTTTCTGTTCTTCAGGGGCGGCCTGAGGTCCATTGGACCATCGCGTGGACGGTCCCCGCGACCGGCGGGACGTGTCCATGGGGGAGCGGAGGAGCCGTATGAGAGCGGCGATCGTCCTGTCATATCTGGGAGTCATACTGGCGGTCGGCGCGGCGGCCAGAAGGATGGGTCGCGGCGACGAGGCGTTCTACCTCGCGGGGAGGACGCTCGGGCCGTTCATCCTCCTCGCTACGATGGCCGCCACCAACTTCAGCGGTTTCACCGTCCTGGGATTCTCGGGCGCCGGATACCGCATTGGCTTCTCTTTCTATCCCGTGATGGCATACGGCACAGCCTTCATGGCACTCTCCTTCGTTATCGTGGGGCTTCCCGTATGGAGGCTCGGCAGGAAGTTCGGGCTCGTGACGCCCCCCGAGCTGCTCCGGGCCAGGCACGGCAGCAGGCCGCTCTCCGTCGCCTTCGGAAGCGCGATGGCGGTGTTCACGCTGCCGTATCTCGCCATCCAGCCGATGGCGGCCGGGTACGCGCTCGAGAAGATCCTGCACGTACCCTACGAGACGGGCGCCGCGCTCGTGACCGCGCTGGTGCTGGCCTACGTGCTCATGGGGGGGATGCGCGCGGTCGCCAGGACCGACATCGTCCAGGGGCTCGCGATGACGGCCTTCCTAGTCGCCGGGCTTCTCGTCGTGGCCCGGGCCTCCGGCGGCTTCGTCACGGGCATGGAACGCGTGGCGGCTTCCTCGCCCTCTCACTTCTCGAGGCCCGGCGCGGCGGGAGGGCTCGCCATGGGCGTGTGGGCGAGCTACATGGTCCTGTGGCTCCTGGCCGACCCGATGTTCCCGCAGCTCTTCCAGAGGTTCTACGCGGCCAGGGACGACGTGTCGATCACTCGCACGATGACGCTCTACCCTCTGGTTACGGGCTCCCTCTTCTTCCTGCCTGTCGCGGCGGGCGTTCTCGGACGGCTCCACTTCCCGGAACTCACGGGGAAGGCCACGGACCAGATCCTCCCGCTTCTGATGGACCGCTTCGGTGGCGACTGGCTCTCGGCCCTCGCGGTCGCGGGACTCCTCGGGGCCATCATGTCGACCATGGACTCGCAGCTCCTCACGCTTGGTTCGATCGTCGAGCGTGACCTCCTCGGGGTGCGAGCAGGCACGGGGCCCGGGCCGGGCGTGGCTCGTAGCGCGGTCCTGGAGGAACGGGGCAAGAGCCCGCTCGCACGCGTGGTCGTCGCGGCCCTCGCAGTCGTCGGATACCTGCTGGCTCTCAGACCGCCCGCGACGATCCTTGCGATAGCCACGGAGACATTCGCCGGGCTCGCCGTGCTGTTCCCTTGCGTGGTGGCTGCCATCTACTGGCGCAGGGCAAGCGCGCCGTGGGCCGTGGCCTCGATCGTCGCCGGAGAGACGATGGTCGTGCTGTATCACTTCGGGCTGCTGCCCGCGTTCGGCCTGCTGCCGGCCATACCGGCCACGGCGGTGGCGGCGGCTCTCGTCCTCGTGGGAGGCACCGTATCGGGCGGCTCCGGCGTGCTGCCCGACGGATGGGCCGACGAGACGCGCGTCCGGCTCCCCCGGAGATGGCTCGTCACATGGTCGGCCGTGTTCGCCGTCCTCCTGGCACTCTCGGTCGATTGGTGGGGATGGAACGACCCGCCCGTGCTCACGCTCGGGCTGCCGCGCTGGGTGTTCTACTTCGGTGGGCTCTGCGTCGCGCTCGCCGTCGCCTTCGCCGGCCTTTCACGCGCGATCACCGCTCCGTCGGATGCTCGCCGAGCCAGCCGACGAGGTTCGCGATGAACTCGAGGTTGGCCGGCACTGCGGCGGCGACCTCGTCGTCGAACATCCTCGAACTGCCGACGACCGCGACGCGCGTCGGCAGGCTGTCATTGATCCTGTCGCTGGGATCGGTGAACTCGACGGTGCCGTCCTCGTGCTCGACGATTACCGGCAGGTCCGAGAACGCGCTCCCGAACGTCCCCTCGAGACAGACCGCGAGCGAGTAACTGCCCCCGGGGGGCGCGCCGGTCAGCGCCGCCGCGCGGTCCGGCTCCGGCCTGAAGTCGGGCGCCACGCTCGTGAACGCGGGCGTCGTCCAGGTCTCCGGCCCGGACCTCGCGAGCACGGTGGCCCTGTGCGCCGCCTTCTTGCGCACGGTGAGCGAGGACGTCCACGCGAAGACCACCTTGGCGTCCCTTGGCATGATCGACCGCGCGAGCCCGCTGTCCTGGGGTGTGCCGACCGGCCAGAAGGCGTACCCGCCGATCGCTCTCTCGTACGCCATGCTGCCCTCGAGCACGTCGGCCACGAGGTCCGGATTCGCGGTGGCCCCGTAGGCATCGGCGAAGGCGAAGAGGTTGCCCCTTACCGCGGATGCCTCGGTCTCGTCGGCGTTGATCGAGACCCCGTTCAGCAGGAAGGCGACCCTACCTCCGCGCATAACGAACTGGTCCATCTCGTACAGCCTGGCATCGGGAAGGTGGCCCGATCCTACGACGACCAGAACATCCAGTCCGTCCATGGATGCCAGCGAGTCCGGCTCCACCCTCCGCACATCGAAGTCCATTGCCAGCCGCTCCGCGAGCGCCGTGAAGTCCTCGTCGATCGGTCTGGAGCGATCGACGGCGAAGAGGCCCACCGAGGCACCCCGTCCGGTAGGCGAGGCGAGCCGAGGTCCGAGTCCCGGGCCGTACAGCACGACGAACAGCGCCGCGACGACGATCCCTGCGGCCAGCAGAATCCACAGGGTCCTGAGAGAGCTGCCGTTCACCTTGTGCGCCTCCTGACCTTGAGGTGGGGGAGAGAGGTGCCCCTTGGGCCGCGGGGGCGATTCGATCGCCGACCGAACATTGTACAACGAGAGGGTCTCCTCAGGAAGCGGCCCGTGGGCGATGATGGTCGGTCAACAATCAGCGCGGTCTCTCGCGACGAGTCGCGACTGTCACGTTTCCGTTCAGGCCGAGGAAATGCCTTGACCTGCCTGTAGACGAGTGGTAGATTGTCTGTCGAACCCACCGACGGACGCTTTCTCGACCGGACGAGAAGCCCGACCTGCTCACGAACCAGGGAACCATCTGGGCAATGCATCAATTGAGTTCACGGCGGGGACGGCAGGTCCCAGTAGTCGCGTGTCAGCGAACGTGTTGCTGCGCAACCGATCTCGCTGTCCGTTCCGCACTCCACACTCGCTTCCAGTAGTGACGCTCCGGTGTCGGCACCGGGGTTGTTCGCGTTGAGCTTCAGAGGCGGGCAGCCTGAATCCCCCACACCGCCTTGTGAATCAAAAGAGAAGTGAAGAGAGAGATTGGCCTCTGGAGGTACGTCGAGAGAAGACGGGCTAGAATTGAGTGCCAAGACTAGCGTCAGCCGCAGCCCTGCTCCTACCCTTGACCGTTTCTCCGGAGGCCGCTAAAACGAGAACCGCCGCGTGGCCGTGAGGCCCGCGGCGGTTCTGTCTTCTTGACCCGGGCACCTCGTGTCGCTATCCTCGTCGCGTGCGTTCCCCCGACCGGACCACAGGCACACAAGGAGGACTGATTGGACACACGGCAGTTCGACGAGGTCATCGCCTTCGCGGTGGAGAAGGAACAGGAGGCCGTCGACGCCTATACCACGGCGAGCAACATCGTGAGACGCGCACACATCAAGTCGATGCTGCTCGAATTCGCGGAGCAGGAGAGGCGGCACAAGGAAAAGCTCCTCGCCATAGACATGAGCAAGGTGGCCGACTCATCCGTCGTCAACATCCCGGATCTCAAGATCGCGGACTACAGCGACAGCATCGAGATCACCGAGGACATGGACTATCAGGATGTCCTGAGCGTGGCGATGAAGCGCGAGGAGTCTGCTCACAACTTGTATGAGATTCTCGCATCCAATACGACCGAGCCGGTGCTGTCGCGCCTGTTCGAGCTTCTCGCTCAGGAAGAGGCGAAGCACAAGCTGGCTCTCGAGAAGGAATACGACGAGCATATCTTGTCGGAGAACTGACGGGCTGGAGTCCCGCGCACGCGCGGGGCTCGACGGAGGTCTCATGATTGAGTATCTCAACGAGGACGAGGTCTACAGAGTAGGCATGTGCATCGAAGAGGCGGGGCTCGAGTTCTACACGAAAATGGCAGAGAGGGCGAAAGACACAACAACCAAGCGAGTCTTCAAGAGACTCGCTCGCGACGAACAGAACCATCTCGCCTTCTTCGAGTCCCTGGAGCTTGCGACGGCGGGCGGCATGGGCACGCGGCCGGTCGAGCAGGACAAGGACGTCTCCAAATACGTGTGCTCGCTCGTCGACGGCGGCATCTTCCGCGGTATCGAGGAGATGGAGAGCTTCGAGAAGGGCAAGTACGACGCTGAGAGGGCGCTCGAGCTGGCCCTGCAGGTGGAGAAGGACGCGGTGCTCTACTACATGGAGGCCGTTGCGTCGTCCAGGAAGAAGAAGACCAAGGAAGCGCTCAAGCGGCTGGTCGAGGAGGAGAAGGGCCACGTTGTCCAGATAACCAACAGGCTCAACAACCTCAGGAAGCGCAAGGCCAAGAAGAAGTGAACGGAGGTGCGGTTTGAGTAGCTACAGGTGCACCGTTTGCGGCTACATCTACGACCCGGCGGCGGGCGATCCCGACAACGGGGTGGAGCCGAACACCGCCTTCGAAGATCTCCCGGACGACTGGGTATGTCCGGTGTGCGGAGCGACGAAGGACCAGTTCGAGGAGGCGTAGCCACTGGCTTCGAGAGTGGTCATAGTCGGCGCGGGCGTTGCCGGAGTGACGGCTGCCCGCGCCGTTCGTCAGGCCGATCCGGACGTCGAGATCGACCTATTCGCGCGTGAACCCTACCTCTACTATTACAGGCCGCGGCTTCCCGATGTCGTCGCAGGAGAGGTCGAGCCCGACGAGATCGTGGCCTACCCGCAGGACTGGTACGACTCCCAGCACATACGCGTCCACCTCTCGGAGGAGGTCGTCTCCGTCGACACCAGCGCCGGAGCGGTGCTCCTGGACGGGGGGAGACGAGTCGAGTACGGCTCGCTTCTGGTGGCCACCGGCGCGGACCCGTTCATCCCGCCCATCGATGGAGCGGGCAACTCCGGGTTCCTTTCGCTTCGCACGATCGACGACGCGTTGGCGATAAGAGAGCGGGCCGCGAACGCGAAGGAAGCCGTGGTGATCGGTGGAGGTCTTCTCGGACTCGAGGCCGGCCGCGGTCTGCAGCGGGCCGGCCTTGACGTGACCGTTCTCGAGGGGGCCGACTGGCTCCTGCCGCGCCAGCTCGACGCGGCCGCGGCGAGCGTGTTGCTGCAGGACGTGGACCGTCTTGGCATCAAGGTCAAGACCGGCGCGAGCGTGTCTCGCATCGAGGGACAGGGACACGTGACCGGGGTCACGCTGGCCGACGGGACGAGCTACCCTGCCGGCATCGTGCTCTGCTCGACCGGCGTCCGGTCGACGGTCGGATTCCTTGACGGCAGCGGTCTCGAGGTCGGTCGCGGCGTCGTGGTCGACCCCAGGATGAAGACCAACGTCCCCGACGTCTACGCCGCGGGTGACGTGGCGACGCTCGAGGGCATGGTCGGCGGCAACATACCCGTTGCTATCTCGCAGGCGGAGGCTGCCGCCGGAAGCATCACGAAGTCGGCCGATGCGAAGCCCGCCAGAGCCGTCTCCTACAACACTCTCAAGATCGTGGGCATCGATGTCTTCTCGGCCGGGGCCACCGAGTGTCATGACACGTCATGCGTGGAGCGCGTCTACGAGGACCGCGATGCGGGCATCTACCGGAAGGTCGTCCTTCAGGACGGCGTCATCAGCGGAGCGATGGTCGTGGGCTCCCGAACCGGTGTCAGCCGGCTGAATACTCTCGTGCAGTCCAGGGCGGACATCGGGCGCTGGAGCGACTCGATCGCCCGCGAGGACTTCGACTTCAGTTCGATCTCCTGATTTCGACAACGGAGGAACGGCCATGAAGCGATACGCAGCTGTCGCAGCGATCGTGCTTGCGGTGGTACTGGCGTCGTCGTGCGGCTGCGCGGCGGACCTTCCCTCCTCGGACGACTCCACGTCGCAGCCCGGCCCCGTCGACAAGTCTCCTCTCAAGCAGGTGACCTTCACGTTCACCCCCCAGGGGCACTACGACCGGGTCTTCCTCGCGGGCACCTTCAACGAGTGGAGCACCGAGGCGACGGAGATGCGCCGCGACGGAGATAAGTTCGTCGTGACGCTCCCGCTCACCGAGGGCCCGTACCAGTACAAGTTCGTTGCGGATGGCCAGTGGATCACCGACGAGAAGGCCGCTTCCTTCCACCCGGACGGCTACGGTGGGCAGAATTCGGTCATCGTCGTCGACGACTCCTATCCGGCGATGGACATAGCCAGAGGCGACGGCCGCATCCTGCGGGACGGCCTGTCGCACGAACAGAACGCGTCGGAGAGATCGCTCAACGCCGACGGCAGCGTGACCCTTAGAGCGCGCGCGTGGGCGGGAGACGTGCAGGAGGTCGAGGTCGTGCTGAAGGGGGCCACGGCCTATTCTCTGCCTCCCGTCGGCCCGTCGGACACGGACGGAACGCGAGACTACTTCGAGGTGACGGTGGACTCGACGGCGGCGGCACGGGCGACCGGCTACGCCTTCCACTTCATCGACGGCAATGCGAGCCTGTGGCTGGGCTCGAACGGCGTCTCCGCCACGGCCGACGGCGCGGGCTGGTTCGCCCTGGATGTGGCCTCTCTCATGTCGTTCTCGACGCCCGACTGGGTCAAGGACGGCATCATCTACCAGATATTCCCCGAGCGGTTCGCCAACGGCGACCGTGAGAACGACCCCGACTTCTCGGAGTGGTACTACGACGGCGTGCGGGAGCTGCCGCCTTCGGGCAAGACGAACGGCGAGTACTTCCACCTCGTGGACGACTGGTACGACGTGTCGGGTCTGACCCGCAGCCCGTACAAGACCGACGGCAAGCCGGACTGGAACTCGTTCTACGGCGGCGACATAGAGGGCATCCGCGAGAACCTCGACTACCTCGATGACCTCGGCATCACCATCATCTACCTGAATCCGATCTTCACGTCCAAGAGCAACCACAAGTATGACGCAGCCACCTACATGGAGGTCGACCCTCACTTCGCGACCAACGAGAGCTTCAAGGCCTTCGTCGACGACTGCCACGAGAAAGGCATCAAGGTCATCCTGGACCTCGCGATCAACCACACCGGTCACACGTACTGGGCGTTCGTCGACGGACGCGAGAGGGGTCCGCAGTCCGAGTACTGGAACTGGTACGAATGGAAGGAGTGGCCGGTGCCGGGAGACATAGCCACGACCCCGGCCAAACCTCTCGACTACTACGACTGCTGGTGGGGATTCGGTCAGATGCCCGATCTGAACTTCGACCTCTCCCGGCCGAACCCGGAGGAGCAATCGGTCAAGGACATCTCCGACGCCGAGCCGAACATGCCGCTGGTCGACCACCTGCTGGACGTGGCCGAGTTCTGGCTCGCGGACGAGGGAGTGGACGGATACCGGCTGGACGTCGCGGGCGAGGTGCCTTTCTGGTTCTGGAAGCTCTTCAGGGAGCGCGTGCGCTCGACCAAGCCGGATGCCTACATCGTGGGCGAGCTGTGGGGGGCGTCTCCGGACTGGGTGAACGGTGACTATTTCGATGCGGTCATGAACTACAAGTTCTTCAGGGACCCGGTCATGCGGTTCCTGTGTCGCGGCGAGTCGACAGCGGAGCAGTTCGACCGCGAGCTGGCGCCGGGGCGGCTCATATACCCGGAGGAGGGCGTGCTCGCGCAGATGAACCTCATAGGAAGTCACGACACCGAGCGCTACCTGACCGCCGCCGGGGGCGACATGAGGAGGCTCAAGCTCGCGGCGCTCTTCGCGATGACCTACGTTGGCGCGCCCACCATCTACTACGGCGATGAGGTAGGCATGGAGGGCGGCCACGATCCCGACTGCAGGAGGCCCTTCGACTGGCACTGGAGCGCGGACGGCGAGAAGGCCCGGTTACACAACATGTACTCGCGGCTTGCGATGCTCCGGAAGCGCTTCCCGACGCTCGTGCGCGGGAGCTTTGAGAGACTCGTCGCGGACGGCCGGGTCTACGCATACAGGCGTAAGGACATGAATACGGAGTTCGTGGTGGTCATGAATGCGGGAACCGAGGAGGCGACCGTGACGGTGCCTCTGGGGCCGGACGCCTACAGCGACCCGATAGGAGAGGGCACACGGCAGTTCGTCGGGATGAACGACCTGCTGGACGGGTCCGTGGCCGCGCTGGGTGGAGACGAGAACGGCCTGTCGTTCACCGTCACGCTGCCGCCGCTGACCGGCTCGCTCTACACGCCGCGCCTGAGAACAGTGGGTCCGGGCGCGACCGACAACTGAATGGAGAAGCAGTGATGCGCGAAACGCTCAGGGAGATAGCCCGCAACTCGGAGCGCTGGGTGGAGCTGCGCCTGCACGACAGGCGCTCGCTGCAGATCGTGGTTCGCAAGGGCGTGGTAGAGTCCGCGGCCTCCCGCCGTGTGAGGGGAGTAGGTGTCCGCGTGCTCGTCGACGGCTGCTGGGGTTTCTCGGCGACGACGCGACTCGACCGGGAGAGCGTGGAGAAGGCGGTCGCGGCCGCGGAGGCGGCGGCGCTTGAGTCGTCCGTCGGCAAGGTGAACAGAGTGGAAAGATTGGCCGAGTGCACGCTCGCGGTCGGCGACTTTCGTACGGGCGACCCGAGCGATGTGATCGCGCGGTCGACGGAGGAGAAGACCTCGCTCGTCGTGGACACGGAGGCGCGCGTCAGGCACGCGTCGCCGTCCATCTGCTCCGCAATGTGCAGGTACACCGAGGTCATGGACGAGAAGTGGATCGTCTCGAGCGACGGTGCGGACGCGCACATCGAGGACTCGAAGCTCGAGTTCCAGGCCAGCGGCGTTGCCGAGAAGGACGGTGACATGACCGTCGGCTGGAAGGGGAATGGTGTCACGGGGGGATGGTCGGACCTCTTCTCGGTGTGGACCCCCGAACGCGTGGCCGAGCGGGCGGCCAGCAGCGCCGTCGACCTCCTCTCGGCGCCGTACGCTCCGGGCGGACCGGCCACGGTCGTTCTGAATCCCGAACTCGTGGGGATACTCGCGCACGAGGCCGTCGGCCACACCGTGGAGGCGGACTTCGTCCTCTCGGGCTCGGCGGCCAGCGGCAGACTCGGCCAGAAAGTGGCGAGCGAACTCGTAACGCTCGTGGACAGCGGTCCGGCCCTCATCGGGCGGAAGTCGGCCGGTGGAGTGGTTCTCGTCGACGACGAGGGCGTGCCGGCCGGCAGGACGGTAGTCATCGACAGAGGCGTGCTGACCTCGTTCCTTCACGACCGCGAGACGGCGGCGCTCTTCGGTGTTGCGCCCACCGGGAACGCCAGGGCGTGGCTGTACGACGACGAGCCGATCATCAGGATGCGCAACACATACATCGAGCCGGGCGAGAACGAACTGGATGAGATGATAGCCGGCATCGACGAAGGCTACCTCATGGAAGGGGTCGGGAGCGGACAGGCCGACGCCAACGCCGAGTTCATGTTCGGCGTCTTGGAGGCCCGCGAGATCAGGAAGGGCAGGGTCGGGCGGCTGATGCGTGGAGCGACTATCTCGGGTGACGCCTTCGACGTGCTGTCGAGCATCGACATGGTGGGGCGAGACTTCGAGTGGGCGATGGGAAGCGGCCACTGCGGCAAGGGACAGCTGGCCAAGGTCGACGGCGGCGGCGCTCACGTGCGCTGCAACGTCGTTGTCGGAGGACGCTGAGAGACGGGGCGAGCGTGCGCTCGGCGTCGCCCCGGTAGCCGAGAAGCGCGGCTTCCCGCGCGAGAGACACTGGACAACTTCTGGAGGTCCCGGTGGAGAAACTGCTGAACTTGTGCGAGCGAACGGTCGAGATGGCGCTCGACCTGGGCGCGGACGAGGCCGAGGCGTTCGCCGTCACCGGCGACAGCGTTAACGTGCAGCTGCAGAAGAACGACCTGCAGATCGCACGTAGCACGAGGAGCGACGGGCTCGGGGTACGGCTCTTCAAGAACACCGGGCTGGGCTTCGCCTACGTGAACAGCTTCACGGAGCAGGACGTGAGAGAGTCGGTCGAACTCGCGCTGGGTATCGCGCACGCCTCGCCGCGCGACTCCGACAACGGCCTGCCGGACCCCTCGCCGCTGGCGCCGCGCGAGGGGATAATGGATCGCACGGCCTTCGGGGTCGACGAGGCCGTCAGGCTCGCGCTTGAGATGCTGAGCGCGGCGCGCGGCACCGATCCCAGGGTGACCGTGGACTCCGGGGAGCTGTCCGGCAGGAGGGGCACGAAGGCGATCGCCTCGTCCAGGGGTGTGCGCGCCGTCGAGGAGGCCAGCGGGTTTCACTGCGTCATAATGGGGATGGCGCGCGACGACAAGCGCGTGTCGTCGTTCGATTACCAGTTCGACTGCTCCCGGAAGGCCTCCGGAATAGACCCGGTCGCGGTGGCCTCCAAGTTCGCCGGCAACGTCGTGTCGACGCTGGGTGCCGTCAAGGGCGAGAACTTCGTGGGCCCGATCCTCCTGGCGCCCAAGGCCGCGGCCGAGATCGTCTCTTATCCCGTGACGTACGCAGCGCGTGCGTCGTCCGTTCAGAAGGACATGAGCAAGTTCTCGGGGCGCATCGGGGAACGCGTCGCGTCGCCGCTTCTGACGGTGGTCGACGACTCCACGCTGCCCGGGGGCATGAGCACCACAGCGTTCGACAGGGAGGGACTGCCCCCTAAGGTGCTTCCTCTCATCGAGAACGGCGTGCTCCGGAGCTTCCTCTACGACACCTACACGGCAAGGCGGGAGGGCCGCGTCAGCACCGGGCACGCGGGGGGCGGCGCGAGCAGCGTGCCGACCGTCGGCACGACGAACGTCGTGTGGAGCGAAGGCGCGACACCTCTTGCCGACATCATCTCCGGCATCGACAAGGGCATCGCCGTCAACAGGTTCTCGGGCAACGTGGATCCCGTGAGCGGAGACTTCTCCGGCTCCGTCAAGGGCGGGCACATGATCCGCGGAGGACGCCTGGCCGAGCCCCTGTGCGGCACGATGATCGCGGGCAACGTCTTCGACCTGATGCTCGGGGCCTCGGCGGTGTCGGTCGAAAGAGAGGTTCTCTTCGACGAGACGATCCCGCACATCGTGCTCGAAGGCGTCAGCGTGTCGACGGGGTAGGCCGACGGCGTTGTATGGTGTCACACCTTGGGCTATACTCGGTTGCGACAGCATCTGAAGGCGCGAGAGAACGGTGGTCCAATTGCCGGATGTGCAACCTGAAATGACCCAGGCGGCCGCGCACGGGACCTCGAGGAACTGGGACCGCAGGCTTGCCATGGCGGTGTCGTTAGCCGCGAGCCCTCCCACGCTCGTCTCGCTGGCCGCCATCGTCGTCGCCGTAGCCGCACCTGAGCCCGGAGCCTGGAAGTGGGCCTCGGCGTACGTCGTCATCGCCGTGCTGGTGCCGCTTGGCTACCTCCTCTGGGAGTACCAAAGGGGACTGGTCAGCGATCTCGACATTCCGGACCGAAAGCAGCGCATTCTGCCTCAGGTCTTCACCGTGGCGTGCATGCTGGTGGCGTGGATGCTGCTCAGACTGGGGCCGGCGCCCGCAAGGATGGCCAGCCTCGGCTGGTTCTTCTTCATCCAGTCGGTCGTGATCTTCGGCATCACGCTCCGCTGGAAGATCAGCGTACACTGCGCAACGGCTGCCGGCGTGGGCATGCTCATCTGGATGACCTCCGGCGACGCGCTGCCGCTCTTGGTCGGCGCTCCCGCGATGATATGGTCGCGGCTGAGGCTCGACCGTCACACCTTCGCCCAGACGATGGCCGGAGCGGCGATCGGGGCTCTCGCGTACCACTTCGCGATGTGAGACCCGGTATCTTGTGACCGGCCCCGTCCGACCCTGACCCACGAGCGAGACCGCCGGAGGCCTGAGCCCCCGGCGGTCTTTCGTTCGGTCTGCACTCTTGCATGTTGCCGAGCACGTTCCGCGCATCGCCGCGCGCGCGTGGTGGGCGCCGGCGCGGCTCCCCGCCATCAACGGAAGATGTCAGGCCACTCGTAGTTCTCTTCGACTACTACGTAGATCTTGAGACACGCGACCCACTTGAAGTCGACAGGGTCCGAGAGCAGCGGGTCGGGAGTCACGCTCCCGTTCTCCACCCTGAACGTCAACACGGGAGAGAGGCCGTTCAGGTAGTCATCGATCGCGTCGTTGAACACGTTGACGCCCGCCGAATTGAGGTCGGCGTACTTCGGCACGCCGTCGATCTCGGAGAGCGACTGGTCCGTGTAGTTGACGATGACCTCCGGGCTGGAGTCGTACTGGACCGTTATCGTTCCGGAGAGCGTCCAGTTGTGCTCCGGCGGATCCGTGACCTCGTACGTCGCGCTGATCAGCTGCGCGCTTATGATCTTGCCCTTGTCGATGTCGTTCTCGGCCAGTATCCGGTCGAGATCGTCCGATACGTCGTACGTGTCCGGCGTCGTCCAGTTGGCGGTCGTGTGGTACTCGTCGAACTCGTCGGTGCAGGCTTCACCCAGTATGACGAGCTGTACCACCTTCTCATCGAGGATGCAGTCGCTGCCGCCCAGGGCCAGCCCGACCAGGAGCAGAGCGACGATCCAGGTGAGCTTCTTCATTGTCACGCTCCTTTCACCAGTTGGGCTAGAAGCCGAGGCCGAAGCCGAAGGCGAACGTGTTCTGGCCCGAGATGCTGTACTCACCGTTCAGGGTCAGGAAAGCCGCGTGGAGGTTGAGGCCGACGGTGAAGTCGAGCGACGTGTCCGTCTCGTACTTCAGCTCGACGTTCTCACCGTTGCTCTTGTACTTGACGTTGTTGGAGAACATGTCGAGGCCGAGACTCGCGTACGGCTCGACGATGGCGAAGCCCGCCGGATAGCGCCTGCTGGCCTGCACTCCAAACGAGTAGGCCGTGGCGTCCATGAGCTCCTCGCCGATCTTCATCTTCTGGAAGAAGACGCCGGCGGCCAGGTCCACGGGGAAGTCCGGCCTCATGTACTGGGATATGCTGTGGTGGACGCCGAAGCCGTACAGCGAGATGTCGCCGACCTCGAGGTCTCCCGTGTTCATGGCGAAGTAGCGGATCATTATCTCGGTGCCTCGGTAGGCGCCGATCTTGAACTGCGGTACGGCGATGGCGAACGAGTTGACGTCGAAACCACCGGGGAAGGCGAAGCTCGCGTCCTCATCACCCGTGATGACGATGGCCTCGCCGCTGCCGATCACGGTCGCGACCTCCTGCGACGTTTCCGGGGAGAAGCCTGCCTCCGTGGTGGCCGTGAACGTCTTCATGTCGTCGCTGAAGATGAGTCCGACGATGCGCGTCTCGACGCTCAGGTGAAACGCGTCGTCCTCCGGTATGTACGCCGACGTCCAGATGGCGCTTGTCAGGTCCGCTCCGATCGCCTGCGAGAGCGGCTCGAGATAGCTCTTCGCGTTGTCGCCCGTGTAGGCCGATACCTGTTCCTCGATCTGAGCGCTGGCCGACACTGCGCCGAACAGCACAGCGCCGGCGAGCGCTGCGATCGCGAGGAAACGAGCTGGAGCCACCATCTCTTCCTCCCCCTCTTTCGGTGCCAGACTGCCCGACTGCCTCCGTCCCAAGGTAGCTAACTACCAGTCACTCCGTTAGTCAACAGGAAAAGGCCCTCGGGCAGGGGTATATCGGGTAGAAGCTGCTTGACAATCGGGTCACTGTTGGATACCGTATCGGTGCCGATCCCACATCGAGCGCTTGGCACATGAGGCGCGGATCGAGGGTCCGAAAGGTCGCCCCCGAGCCCGCGTCGCGGCGTCTGCGCGCCCGGACCGCGGCGATCCCCGCCGCAAACCCGAGGGAAACCATGAGGACGATCGCGATAGTGAACCAGAAGGGTGGATGTGGGAAGACCACCACCTCCATCAACCTCGCCTCTTACATCGCCGACTCCGGGAAGCGGGTCCTCCTGGTCGACTGCGACCCCCAGTCGCACGCTTCCATGGGGTTGGGGATCGACACCGCTGACCTCGACAGGACGACATACGATGTCTTGATGGACCCCGCTCTCCACATACGCGACGCCGCGGTCACGGTGAGCGAGCGCCTCGACGTGGTTCCCTCCAACGTTGTCCTGTCGGCGGTCGAGCAGCAGCTCTCCGGGCAGCCGGACAGGGAGAACAGGCTCAGGAGGAAGCTCGACGGCTGCACGTCCGACTACGACTACGTCATCGTCGACTGCCCACCGAGCGTCGGACTGCTCACGTTCAACGCCATCGTGGCTTGCAGAGAGGCCTTCGTCATAATGGAGCCCTCGTACTTCTCGCTGCAGGGCGCGATGAAGGTGATGGAGACGATCGACCTCGTGCGGAGCCGGCTCGGCTTGCGCAAGCGAGTCCGCGTGCTCCTCACGATGTTCGACAGACGCACGCGCTTCGCGCGCGAGTTCCTTCGCGAGGTTCAGACCCGGTTCGGACGCGAGATGTTCGATACCGTGGTCCGAAACACCGTCCGGTTCAGGGAGGCGGCGAACTGGGGGGTCGCGATCTCTCACTACGCCAAGAGCTGCACCGGCGCGAGGGACTACCGAGACCTCGCGCACGAGGTCCTCGATTCGGCGGACAGCGTCGAGACCGAGGATCCGGTGACCGAGGCCGTCGCCGGCGAGCCGAGGTTGGAGCCCGGTATGGACGATTGGATCCTCTCCCAGCCGGGGCCGCACTTCGTCGAGGGCGGCGTGCTTTTCTCGCTCGTTGCCCCCGAGGCGAACTACGTGGCCATCATCGGGAGCTTCAACGGATGGGACCGCGAGCATGGCGTTGCGCTCACCCGCAGCGCGAACGGCGTATGGCACGCCACGCTGGACCTGCCTCCGGGACGCCACCTGTACAAGTACATCATCGACGGCGTGTGGAGGCCGGACCCGGCGAACGAGAACAGGACCGCGCCTAACGACGACTGCGTGGTAGAGGTGTATCGGAGGGACTAGCGCCCGCCCGATGGGGCGGTGAGATCGGGACATACAATCTTCGGACGGGACAACATGAGCGAGGGTTCGAGCAACAGGGCTCCGAAGACGCTGGCTGACGTTTCCCACCTGTTCTTCTCGGGCACGGCGCCCGGAAGCAGCACCGGGTCGGACACCTCCGCCGTGCAGACATCAGAGACGATGGTCGACAGCGGCGATGGGCCGCGAGCCACGGAGCGCGCGGAGCCGTTGCACGTCACGCGCGTGTTTGTGGTGACCGGCGGCGACGCGGCGCCCGGCAAGTCGACGGTCGCCGTCAACGTTGCCCAGGCCCTCCTGGCCCACGGCAGGGTGGGCCTGTATGACGCTGACCCCAGCATCCCCAACGCCCGCTTCTACCTCGGGTTGCCCTCGTGGCACTACCTGTCGCCCCTGACCGGCGACGGCACGCGGGCGCCCAACGTGCTCACCGACTCTGGACTCGTGGTCGTGGACGGTCCTCCGGAGACGTCGCTCGCTGTCGACGAGGGATCAGGCTTCGGCGTCTACGCGGCCCTGCCGGACGGAGGCGAGCATCCCCTCGACTACGCCGTGGTCGATGCGCCGCTGGGCAAGGCGCCGTGCCTCCTGGACGGCCGCTCACCGGGCGTTCACTTCATGGTGGTCGCGGGGCCGGGCCGGGCCGGGTTCATCGAGGCCTACGCCGCCCTGGCGCGGCTGTCCCGGGAGGGTGGAGCGAGATGCGCCGGACTCGTCGTCAACCGTGCGCCGAGCACGTCGTACGCCCGCGCGTTCTACGCGAAGATGAGGCTGGCCACCCAGCGTCTGTTGTCAATGGACCTGCGGTTCCTGGGTGGCGTCGTGCGGGAACCTTCGCTCGGGGCGCTGCAGAGAGAACGTGGAGTGATGGTGAAGTCGCGGCCGGACGCAACGTCCGCGCTCCTTCTGAGAGAGATAGCATCGAACGCGCTGACACTGAGGGGAACGGACGTCCCCCTCGCAGAGGGGCCGGAGTAGTCGGCCCGGACGGAGACGGACTATGAAGAGACGAATAGAGAAGGCCCCACTGCCGGATGCCGCGTCGATGAAGGAACTCGTCGCCGGGAGGGCGGAGGAACTGAGTCCCGGCGCCGTGCTCATCGACGGTGACGCACAGGGCGCCACCGGAGTGGACGTGCTGTTGGTGGGGGAGGGTGGCCGGCCCGTGTTCGTGGACGTCGTTTCCGATGACGTGGAGAGCGTTCCCGCGCGCGTCTTCGAGCACCTGGCGTGGATCGAGGAGAACGGCAGGCTCTTCATGCGCGCGTACGCGCGAGACGGTATTCAGGAGACCGAGGGCCCCGAGATCGTCTTCGTGGCCGGTCGATTCCCGAGAGGCGTGATGCGCGCGATGCCCGCGCTCAGCGGGGCGCGGGTGAGGCTGGTTCGCGCGGAGCACTTCGTCATCGACGGCGAGAGTGAGCTGATGCTGGAGGAAGTGGCATCGACGATCCCCCGGTTCGGCTTGGAGGTCGCGTCGGCGACGCGCGCGGACGCGACCCGTGACCGTCCGTCTCCGTCGGCTCCCGCGGGCGCCGAGACGTGGCCCGCGTCCGCTGCGCCCGAGCGGCCGCAAGGTGCTCACATTGCGGGGAGCGACCATGGCGAGGAGCCGGACCTCGCGACGGAGGGTCCGTCCAGCCTCGAGGACAGGATCGAGTCGGAGTCGGCGCTCACGCTCCTCAAGCTGTTCCGCTCCGGCGTCGACGGACTCGACGGGAGGATCGTAGAGAGGGAGTCGAACGGCGACGTCGCGTTCGAGCTGTCGGGCAGGCCGCTCGCCCGCGTCTCGGTCTCTCCGGGCAGCTTCACGGTCACGCCGGGCGATCACGTCGCGAACCCGATCGTCGTGTCCGATCGCGTGTCGCTCGAAAGGGCGCTGAACGCGGTCGTCTCCCTGTTCGTCCGCGAGGAGGGGCCGGAGCACAGGGCCCGGACCGAGGGTGAGGGCGAGGGGCTCGATGACGAGGAGCGCGCGGAGCTGGTGGGCATATGGGGTAACGGGCTCTCGGGAGGAGAGCACTAGTCGCGAGAGGACCGGTTCCTCCGGGGCTTGCAGTCGGTCCGTACGGCCCGCGTGAGTGGTGGCAGACGGGGTCCCGTCGAGGGCGGTGCAGGGTTGCCCGGACCACGCAGGGCGGCCGGGCACAAAAAGAGGGGCCGTTTGGCCCCTTCATAATGTTAATACCGGGAACCACCTCGAAGTGTGCAACGAAATCTGGTCGGACCCTCGGTTTTCTCGCCCGGGCCGGTGGGTCACCCGCGCCGGCTGAGCCGGGCTCCTCAGGAGGCCCTATAATAGGGCGATTCTCTGATGTCGCGAAACGCCGCCCTGATTCTCGCCAACTCGTTGGCGACCGTCCGCCGCGAGATCGAGAGTGCCTCCGCTATTTCTATTTGTGTGAATCCTTGCGCTAAAGCGTAGGCAATCTGCTGCTGCCGCTGAGTCAGCTGTGACAGCGTGTCTCCGACCTCCACCGAGATGGCGAGCGCCTCCTCTACCATGTTGATGGGAGAGGTCATCAGGATGTCGTGCCACTCGCTCGGGATGTACCTCATTACCTCTGGGTCGACATCGCCGAGAACGCCGTAGAACACCATCTGCCGGTCGAGATCGCCGTCGGGGCAGTCGATGGCGGTGCGGGTCATGAACTTGAGCGCCTTCCAACGCGCGCTCGAGAGGTACCAGCCATGCGGCTTGCCCTCCGGGGCCTGCCAGATGTCCAGGCGCATCTCCTGGGCGAGATCCTGCTGGAGCATCTCGTCAGGCGTCAGCCTGGCCGCGATTCGCGCTATCTCAGTCTCGAACTCAGCCCATTTCTGCACCTTGCACCTCGACTCCCGAACAGGGGCGGTCGCGCGGGGTCCGTCTCACCAGTTCCTTGAGAACCACGCGCCGCCCGCACATCCATGATTCTGACACGCGGACCTACGGATGTCAAGAAGGCCACCGGCGTTGGGCTCTCCGCGAATTGCAAAGTCGTTGACACCCCGGCGTCCGGCTGACAGAATGACGTTTCAAGTTCCGTGCCTGACTCCGCTTGCGTCCCCCCGCTTCGACGATCGAACGTCTCGAGATGGGGTCCGCCCCTCGGAAACTGGAGGAGTGATGATGCACCGCAGACAGTTCGTCCAGCTCCTGGTCCTGACCGCGTTTGTGTCCCTGCTGGCCGTGGGCTGCGCCGGGACCCAGGCCGGAGGAGATGTTCCGGATGACCCCGCGCTGATCCGCAAGGAGCTGGTCGAGATAGACCTGGACATGAAGAACACCGAGGAAATGATCAAGGGCAGCAAGGCCCAGCTCCAGATGGACGACAACCAGCAGCTTCGTGACGAGATCCGCTCACTCGAGATGGACCTCATACACCTGGAGAGCCAGAAGCGCGCTCTCGAGGAGAGGCTTCAGGAACTCGAGACCGCTGAGGAGTCGTAGGTCTACTCTGCATCATGTGTTTCCCTTCCGGCAAAGCCGCGAGGCGTCGAGGCGTACCTCTGACAGCGGCCGGCGTGGTGCTGGTCGCTGTCCTGTCGGCCGTCTCTGCCCTCGCCTCGGGAACGAACCAGCGCAGCGTCTGGTACGAGACCCTGTTGGGTGGCGTGCGCGTCGGGACGTCCCACGAGACCGTCGCAGAGGAGCGTGATTCGCTTCTCGTGACGACGGTCGAGTCCCGCGTGGTGGTCGAGCGCTTCTCGGAGCGCACCGAGATGGAGCGCGACGACAGATGGGTGGAGACCCGGGACGGGCGTCCCGTCTCCTACCATGCGACCGTCGACATGTCCGGCGAGGAGACGTCCTTAGCAGTTCGCCCCGCGCCGGGCGGTCTGTCGGTGACCAGGCGCTCGGGCGCCAGGGCCGACTCGTCCTTCGTCGGGATGCATGGTCGTCTGCTGTTCCCGCGCGGCATCGACGGCCTGCACGCGGAACGCGGCTTCACACCCGGTGACACCTACTCCTACCGGACCTTCGACCCAGACTTCGAGGCCGTGGCGTCCTGCTCGGTGTCCGTGACCGGCGTTGAAACGCTCGAGTTGGCCGGGCAATTGCTCGAACTCCACGTGGTGGATGTTACGCCCGACCTCTACGGAGGCGTCGTGCTCAGGGAGTGGAGGGACGACGCGGGACGTCTCTGGGCGCAGAGCGCCGGGGGACTGGCGACCGAGACGCGCAGGACGACTGAGCGGGAGGCCCTCGAGGAGGTTGAGCCACCGGACATCATGTCGTCGACGTTCGTGCGCTCGAACGCGGTCATCCCGAACTCCCAGTGGGTGGAGCAAGCTCTCTACGAGGTGTGGGTCGAGGACGGAGATGTAGCGCCCTTCGTGGAAGACCCGCCGCGGCAGGTGGTCGAGGGGCGGACCGGGCGTGGAGTGATGTTGCGCGTACGTAGGCTGGTGCCCGACGCGGCGGCGGAGGTGGGGACAGCCGCGCCCGAGTACCTGGAAGACAACGCGCTGCTCCAGAAGGACGACCCGGCCGTGGTCGACGCCGCGCGGCGGGCGGCGGATGAGTCCGGAGCGGGCGCGTGGGAGAGGTCGGTCGCGATAGAGGCTGCGGTTCACAAGCTCGTTCGTGACCGAGGGTTCGGGACCGGTTTCGGGTCGGCGGCGGAGGCGCTCAGGACGGGCAGCGGTGACTGCAGTGAGCACGCGGTCCTCGCCGTCGCGATGGAGAGAGCACTCGGCATCCCCTCGCGTGTGGTCACGGGTGTGGTTCACTTCCGTGGCGGTTTCGCATACCATATGTGGGTGGAGGTCCGCGTGGGAGATGGGTGGTATGCTCTGGACCCGACGATGGGGCTGGGGCGCGTGGACGCCACGCACATCCGGCTCGGAACGAGCGCTCTCGCCGGAGGGAGTATCGGAGAACTCTCCCTGCCCATACTCGAGACCGTGAACAGGCTGGGGATCAGAGTCGTCGAGTACACGACGGCCGGGGTTACTACCACCGTGGACCGGCATTGACTGATGCGCCGGCGTAACGACGGAAGGCGGTGTCTATCATGATCAGACTCGTGGCATTTCTGCTCGTGGGTGTCATGGCCGTCATCGCTCTGCCCGGCTGCTCCGGCAAGGAGGAGGCAACTCCCCGGACCGAAGCGGGGGAGGTCGAGTCCGGGAACCAGGAAGAGACGCAGACGGCGGAGGCATCGCGCGCGGCCAAGGCACGCGGCGTGCCCGTGGGAGGCGAGGAGCCGGAGGCTGGGCCGGTAGTCACGATGGAGGGACTGACCTACGACTGGCGACTCGAGCCCGAGAAGGGCCTGCTCGTGACTATCGAGTTCGGGAACGAGAACGAGGTGTTCGAGCGTGCGCGCGCCTATGTGTTCATCGTCGCCTGGTACTCGGCCCGGGAGGGTTCGAGCCGCGGGACGTTCCCGTGGGGAGTCGACTTCGATGGCAATGAACCCGTGGACTATACCAAGGGTACGCACATCGTGTACCGCAAGGACCACACTCTGAAGTGCTTCATCCCGTACAGGGATCGCGAGGGGTACTACGATACGCTCAGGGTCATAGTCTACAGCGAGGACGGAGAAGCTCTGAAGGACCAACGCTATCAGCTGGACGTCGACGGCGTCCCAACAGGGACCGTAAAGACGAGACCGGTGCTTACCCTCTAGGAGAACGGGGGAGGACGTATGTACCGCAAGGAGAAGGTCGGACACGAGACCAAGAAGAAGGCTCTCCTGTCCAAGAAGGAGAAGAGGCAGAAGAAGCGCGATAAGAAGCATCAGAAGGACAGCAATGTGATCTGACTGGAGGCCCTCTGGAGAACCCGTTCCCGCGCACGAGCGCGGCGGAACGACGAAGCCCGCGGGGATGTCCCCGCGGGCTTCATGCGGGTGGGCCCACCATCAGACCTACAACCAGACCACCACCAGAACCGGCACTGGGCCCTGCATTAGACCAACCATCGGACCAACCATCGGACCAGACATCAGACCTACCATCGGACCTCGAGGTCTCTGTCGGGCATGAACGGCGAGCGCTTCATGTAGTAGAAGGTCGTGTCGCCTCGCATCTCGACTCTGTCCGGCTCGAAGGACAGCTCCACGTTGCCGAGCGATGCCGGCACGCGGAACTCGAACTCGGCCAGTTCGATGGGCTTGCCCCACAGTCTCGTGGTCATGACTATGTACCTGGCACGCCCTCTCGGAGTCGCCTGGACGTACTCCACACGGAAGCGGCGCTCTTCGCGCGGCTCGAACTCCATTCTCCACCGGATGGCGTTGCCGTCGTTCACGAACCCGAACGGCGCCGGTTGCTCGCCGTCGAGCGACCACGCACGGACCTTCGAGGGGATCGCGTGATACGCGTCGACCGGGAAGGGGTAGCTGACCCCGATGGCCACCGTGTCGTCGGTCGTGTTTCTGAAGTAGTAGTCGCCGACCACACGCGTGCGCCCGTCGGACGGTTCCACGACCACATACTCGCGCCAGAAGGAGACGGGGCCGGGAACCGCTTCCGGTTCCGGCCCCGCTCTGTCACACGACGCGCACAGGACGCAGATGAGCACGAGCGTGATGACTGATGGATTCCTCAAGAATGTTCCTAGAGGTAGATGAAGCCCGCAAGCCGCGAGCCGGTGCTGATCTGGAAGGAGCCGAAGTACATGCCGGCGCCAACCTCGCCTTCCACGCTCAGACGCCTGGTCAAGAAATACTCGCATCCGACCGTCCCGGAGAAGCCGAACAGCGTGTCGTCGCCCTCGCTGCCGTAGTCGCCGCCGTAGTCGAACGAGCTGTGCATCAGGCTGACGCGTCCGGCCACGAAGGGCTGGAAGCTCGAGTCCGTGCTCCAGAACTTCTTGAGAGCGCCGCTCACCCCGATGTCGGTAGACGAGTAGTCGCCCTCATCGTACACGTTCAGGCCCACGCCGACCTCGAGTGCCATTGATTCGCCCAGCCGGGTGGTTCCGAGGATCATGGCGCTTCCGCTGGGCAGGAGCACGCCGCCCACTCCGAATCCGTCACCGTACGACTGCGCCGCCGCCGAGAGCGGGAACACCAGAGCTACGGCCAGAGAGAACAGCAGAGCGCTTCTCACCATGACGTTCCTCCCTTCGTCACTTCCGAGTTGGCATGAGGCCCGGGGCCCCGTTTCGCGCTGCATGCTAGCACCGGGTCGTGAGGCTGTCAACGCGGGTGGAGCGTCGCATTCGCCTGTTTTGCCTTGACCGTCCCCGATGCAGATGTTACGATTTGTTGGAGATTATGCACGCGGGCGCCCGTGAGCGTCCGTTCGGACGAGACACAAGACCGGACGAAGCTTCAGAAAGGAGCTACGCATGCCGAGCGTCGAGGAAGTCGGCAGGCGGCTTAAGGAAGTAAGAAGACAGAAAGAGATGACGCTCAAGGAGGTCGCGGAAGCCTCCGGGATGTCTCCGACGCACATCTCAGAGATAGAGCGCGGCAAGACCTCTCCGACAGTTGGCGCACTTCGCAAGATCGCGGCCGCGCTCGGAAAGGACACGGCGTTCTTCGTGGAAGAGAAGCCGCTTCCCAAGGTCTCCGTGGTCAAGAAGGAGGACCGCGAGGCGGTGCTTCTGCCCGGTGTCGGCGACGATTTCCTGTCGGCGAAGGCCCTGACCAACGGCATCCCCGCGGGCAGGGTGAAGGTCGTTCTGGTAGACCACGAAAAGGGCGGAAAGAAAGCCGCGCACGCGCACGATGGAGAGGAGGCCATCCTCGTCATCAAGGGAGAGGCGCGGGTCAAGGTAGGAGGCCAGGAGTTCGTCGTCGGCGCGGGCGACTGCCTTCACTTCTCGTCGAAGGTAGAGCATTCCGCCGAGTTCACGGGCGATGGTCGGAACAAGGCCCTGTGGATCACGGTGAGACCGGGCGCACTGCGCTGGTAACCTCGAGACCTGCCGACCGGCCGGTCTCTCATTCATCGGTCGAGGCGGGGCCGAATTCGAACGTGAGGCCCATCCTCAGCGTATTCTCGAGCCGGCCGAAGACGTAGGCCAGGTCGAGTGTGGCGACGTATCGGTCCGACGTGACCGTCGCCCCGCCTCCGATCGACGCCTCCTCGAGTTCGTCGGGCGCCAGTCCTCTTCTGTAGCCCGCTCTGAGCGCGGCCATCCCGAACAGCCTGACCTCGCAGCCGGCCGAGACGACATCGCGGCCGTCGCTCCAGAGCGACTTGTCGAGGTCTACCTCAATCACGGCCATGCCGCCCACTTCCTGCGCCACGCCGAAGACGACGGCGGGAGGCACTCCCTCTTCGTACGAGCCGGAAGACGAGCTGTTCCACTCGAGCACCCCGGCGACGTCGCGCAGAGACACGGCTGCCCTCGATGATGTTCCCAGGGGGACGACGGCACCGGCGTCCAGCGCCGCGCCCGACGCGTCGCCGGTGACCTGTTGTCCCTCACTCTCGTTGTCGCCGTAGGATGCCCTTCTCACGCGGATCGTTGCTCCGGCCAGCAGCCGTCCCGAGTCCGTCCACGAGGGTGTGCCCAGGTCGGCGGCGCCGCTCAGGAGCACGGTCGTCTCGGAGAGCGCGTCGTCGCCGGAGTAGATGAGGCCGACTCCCGCGACCCATCTGTCGCCCAGTCGCCACGCGCCCGCGGCCGCCGAGTAGGGGACAAGCCCCATCTGGTCGCCGTAGGTCACCATCGCGGTTCCGCTAGAGGTCTGCGTCGCGAGGCACGCCGGATTCCAGAAGACGGCGGACGGTCCGTGGGCGACCGCGACGGCCGCGCCTCCCATGCCCATCTCCCGTGGACCGACGCCAACGTCCACGAACGCGGCGGGGATGTGAGAGAGATCCTGGGCGTCCGACGGAGACGCATGCGCGAGGGTGAGCGCGGCGAGCACGGCGCAAACGAGTGCCCGCGCCGTCCTCTCTCTCCATCTCGCTCCCATGTCGCCTCTCGCTCTCATCGGGCCTTCGTCCTCATGCCGTCTACTTGACCAGGACCAGCGTCGTCAGAGCGCTCTGGACGCCGGACGCGTCTTCTGCCTCGATCTCGACTACGTATCTTCCGTTCCTTGCAAGGCTTCCATCGTCGGTCAACCCGTCCCACTGTACCGACGCGCGGCCCTTGCCCTGAGGTTCGTTCTCAATGACGGTCCTCACGAGACGCGAGGCCATGTTGAAGATGCGGACGGTCACGAAGGGCATCCGCGAGTCGCGCGACGACAGGTCGTAAGAGACCGTGACCGGTCCGTCGTTCGGCGAGAACGGGTTGGGGGTCGCGGACGGGTCGCTCACGCCGAGTGGCCCGGAATCGATTGCAGCGGCGTAGTCGCCCAGGCGCTCGATGCCGGCCTCGAGCGCGGTCGAGCGCGCCGAGTGCTCCACTCTCGTCCAGGCGAGCTGGTCCTCGTCCCAGAGCAGCAGACGCGCGCCCCGCGACGGGGCCGGGACCGAGAGCGTGGGAAGGCTGCCCGAGGAGAACGTGAGGCCGGTCGGCTTGAGTTCGTAGCTGGACTCCGCGACCTCGAACCCCTTTCTGTACCTGCGGCCGTCAGGCACGAGCTGGTGCGAGAGATAGATCGACCTCGCGCCCTGGACCGCTCCCGGACGTATCTCGAGGCTCATGCCGGTGGAGTCGAGGTACGTCGCCCATGTCGTCGCGTCGACCGGCGCGTACACGTCTACCGACATCGTGCCCACGGCGCCGGAGCGCGGCTCGCGGGCGGCGATCGTCGCCTCGCCGATGTACCCCGCGTCTCCCGTGAACCTGCCGCTGCCACGGTCGACCGACCCCGCCTCCGACGGCGAGACCGACCACTCGAGTTCCGCTTCGACCAGCCTCTCTCCGCTGGCGAACGCGTCACCTGAGAAGACCGCGGACGCTCCGGCTGCCACCGTCGGGGGTCCTCCCACATCGACGCGGACCACGGCCGGACGGTCCACGCGGAAGTCGAGGCCCGTTATCACCTCGCCCTCGCCGATCGTCAGGAGCACCTGCTGCGGTTCGCTGAGACAGCCGTCGGCAGACACTGTGGCAACGTAGGTGCCCGGTCGGAGTTCCGCGATCTCGTACGTTCCCGCCGGATCGGGCACGGCCTGACGCGACTCCCCTCCGTAGGTCGTGTTCGTGGTCACGACCTCTACCTCGTCGGGGCTCAGCGACTCCGGGGACTCGCTCGTTATCGTCCCCACGACACGCGCGAAGTTCCGCGGCAGGCCCAAGGTCAGTGCCTGCTCGCCCGGCGCTACGCTGTCGGCCGCCGCGTCGTGGTACCCGAAGAACGACGCGGTGACGGCGTACAGCTCGACGGGGACGAGACCGTCGATGGAGAAGAGACCCAGTTCGTTCGTGAGGTCCTCGCCGAAGTGCCCGCCGCCGTCCCTTGCCGACACGAGCGCTCCTTCGACCGGTTCGCCGGAAACGGCGTCGGCGACGGAGCCCTCGATCACACCGGAGCAGGGGAGCAGAGTGAAGTCGGCGTCCGTCGTCTGTGTGGCAATACCGGTGAGGGGATTCTCCGAACCGGCGTAATGGCCGGCGAGGCCGGCCCGCACCTCGTACACGGAGCCCGGGTCGAGCCCGGCCAGCACGTATCGCCCTTCGGCGTCCGTGACCGTCGACGCCGTCACCGAGTCGCCGATCCTGGCCCGGACGGCGGCCAGCGCCAACCCGAGGCCCTCTCCGTCGCGCACCGTGCCCGCGATGACGCCGTCGAGGCGCAGCAGGTCCAGCTGGAGCTGGGCGCTCTCGGACTCCCCGAGAGACACGACGCGCGACTCGGCGCGGTACCCGTGCGCCGAGCAGGAGAGCGAGACGTTTCCCGGGACGATGCCGGCGAGCGTGTACGCGCCGTCGGGTCCCGTCACACAGGAGGATCCTCCCTCCGGCCAGGTTGCCGTCACGAGCGCGCCCTCGAGGGCCTGTGCCGTGGTGGTGTCGACGACCGAACCCGCGAGCCGAGCGTGCAGGCCGTCCAGCTCGACGACGAGTTCCACGGGCTCGCCCGCCACTACCTCGACGTCCCGCACGGTCGCTTCCTCGTGTCCGGCGCTTTCGAAGCTCACGTCGTACAGCCCTTCGTCGACCCAGATGGAGAAGTCCCCGAATCTGTCGGTCAGGACCGACGCCTCGTCGCCCCACGAGGCGGTGACGACCGCTCCCTCGAGCGGGCCCGCGACGCCGAACACTCTGCCTCTCAGAAGCCCGTCGCGGCGCTGCATGAAGACGCTCTTGTTGACCTGTTCCTCCGGCTCGAGCGGCGGCACGGAGACGTCGACCGGGCCGCGCCCGGTGGCGCGGAACCTGATCTCGTATGCGACGCGCGGCGCTACCCGTACTCTGAAGGCTCCTGACGAGCTGGTCGTCGTCCGGTAGGAAGGCTCCGTCTCCCCGTCGACGAGCACGAACACCGTTGCTCTTCGGACCGGCCCGTGCGAATCCGCTACCGAGCCAAGCACCTGCGCCGACTCGTCGTCGATGGCCAGCAGGATGCCGGCGGCGTCTTGACCGTCGGCAAGGATGACGCTCTCTTCCGGCGACTCGGAGAACCCGTCCTTGGACGCGCGGAGCGTCCACTCTCCGGCCTCCACGGGGATCTCGAACGCCCCGGCGTCGTCTGTGACGGCCTCCGCGCCGCCGCTCGCGGACGACGCGGTCAGGCGGGCGCGCGCGACGGGTGCGCCGGCGCCGACCACGAGGCCCGATATGGAACAGGCGCCGTCGGCCACGTCGAGCCTCAAGCTCGACAGGTTCTGTCCCGGATCTGCAGCGACCACGACCGGCGCCACCGAGAAGTGGCCGGTCTTTGCGGCCCGCAGCGCATGGACGCCGCTCTCCACGTTGAGCGAGAACGATCCGTCGGCGAGCGACAACGTCTCAGACGTTCCGTCGGTCACGGTCGCTGACGCCACGGGACGGTCGCCGTCGATTACCACGCCGCCGAGGACGCTTTCGAGCGGCCTCACCTGCAGCTCGACGCCGGTGAACGCGTCGCTGCCGCTCATGCTCACCTGGTGCCGGTCCGACGGGGCGTATCCGTCGGCGTATGCCCGGAGCGCGTACGACGTCTGTTGCGGCAAGAGGACGAACTCGCCGTAGCCGTTGGTGGTCGTGGTCATGACGGGACCGGAGCGCGGCACGGCGACCACCGTCGCGCCGACGATGGCGTTCGCACCGTCCGTCACGCGGCCGGACACCGACGCCGCTACCGCGGAGAGCGAGATCGGCGGGTCGAGGGACAGGCCGCCGCCCGGCTCGAGTTCGATCTCGCGGGTCTCGCTGTCCTGAAACCCGCTCTTGCTCGCTCGCAGGCACCACGTTCCGGGTGCGAGTTCCATGCTGAAACCGCCCGCGGCGTTGGTCGCCACCGTCACCACCGACGCACCGCTCGACGCCCTGACCCCGGCGTTCGCCAGCGGGTTGCCGTACGAGTTGACGACGGTGCCGGAGACGGTCCCCGGCGTGCCGAGGAGCGTGAGGGGCGCGCTCAGCTCCAGATAGTCGCCGGCCTCGAGCGCCACGTCGACAACGGTCGAAGTCTCGTAGCCCTGTTTCGCGGCGGACAGCGCCCACGGGCCCTGTTCGAGCGCCAGAACGAACCTGCCGTCCGGGTCGCTCTGCGACGTCTGCGTCGAGTTCGGGCCGAGCGCCGTGACCGTCGCGTCGAAGACGGGGCGTCCCAGCTCGTCCTCGACGGCGCCTCTCACGCGGGCCGGGCTGCGGCGCAGCTGCAGTCGCACCGTGGTTGTCTCGCCGACCCTGATGGTCGCCTGCTGCAGTGTGTCGACGTGTCCTTCCTTGGACGCCAGGAAGTCGTACTCGCCCGGGATCAGCACCTTGTTGTAGACGCCGCGCTCGTCGGTGATGATGGGGAGTACCTCGACTCCTCCCTGCGTGAACTCAGTCTGGACGAAGACCCACGGAAGCGGCTCGCCCAGCTCGTCGGTCGTGACTATTCCGGCCTCGCCGGTGTCGGTCTCGTAATTCAGGCGTCTGGACTCGGAACACGCACCGCGCCCTGCCGCGTCGAGCGCCATCACGCGCCAGTAGTACTCGCCACCCGGGAGAAACTCGCCGACGTGCACCTCCATCGACGTGCCTGTCGTCGCGCCGTCCCACACCGGGTAGCTGGCTTCACCGCCCGACCATTCGCGCATCTCGTGGATGTAGAGGTGGTACCCGGACGCGGCGGCGACCGGCTGCCAATCGAAGTCGAGCACTTCCTCGGCCATCGTCACGCCGTCGGCGGGAGAGACGAGTTGGGGCGCGTCGACGTCTGCTTCGACATCGCACGTGAAGCCCGCGAGCCCAGCGCCAGCGGTGGAGGTCAGGAGCGGGTGGTTCCCGTAGTTGTTGAAGACGAGCCAGTTGTATGTGAATCCCTCCATGAGTGGAGGACTCACGCCGTTGGTCGAGGTGAAGTGACCGGAGGGGTCAGAGCTTCCATACTGAATGGAGGTCGAGCTCGTGATGGCCTGCCAGATGAGGTCGGCGCCCGTGAGCACCACCTCACCGTCTTCCTCGGTGATGTCGATCTCGTGGTCGGAGACCACCACGTGGTAATACGGAACGCGGTCGACGGGGTCCCACTCGAGCATGGTCGTCGTGGCGCTGATCGCCGTGCCGTTCGCGGGAGCCGTGGGCTCCGGGAAGAACGGTGACTCGACCACGATCTGGAACTCCTCCGACTGCTCTCCGGTCACCACGTCGCGGACGACGCAGAAGTGGATCCCGGGAAGGAATCCCTCGTCGCCGGGCACGAAGGTGAGTTCCCCCGTCGCCTCGGTCACCGTCCGCGAGCTGTACACGCCGGGCGCCGGTCCGTACGCAATGAAACAGCGAACGTGCTCCTGCCAAGTGACCCTCGCCATGTCGGTCAACGCAAGGAGGTCCTGCGGGTAGGAGAGGAGCGTGACGGAGGCCGACGCCGACGCCGCGAACGCGAGGACGATCACGAGGGCCGCGACCCCCGCGCGACACACGCGTCGTCCGTCTCGCCTCCGCCTGTCAGGTCGTGTCAACATGATCTCTCCCCGATGCGTTCCCGCTAGAACTCGTACGAGAACGAAACCCTCGCCACCTGGAGCGGGAGGGCGAGGACGAGCAGGTCGACGCTCGCGCTCTCGCCGAGTTCGAAGCCCATTCCAACGTTGGCGAGCGGGATCAGGACGTCGGTCCTGTCGGCGTCCTCCGCCGACTCACCGACCAGCGTCCCTGTGATGAAACCGCCGCCCAGGCTCAGGCCCCTGTAACGGAGTTCCAGCCCGAGCGCGTTCGCCATGTCTACTCCCTCAACGTGGCCGTCGTGCTCGAAGCCGAGCGCTCCCGAGTACCTTCGATACTCGAGCGTAGCGTCGACGCCGACGACCTCGAACGTCGCCGCGAAGCCCGCGTACGAAGGGAGGTTCAGCATCACGTCGTCGTCCTCCACGGTCACTTCCGTCTCGGTGTACGTCGGCTGCGAAGCAGTGACCTCGTCGAGGTCGACGCCATTGTCGCTCACGGCGGGCGGCATGCTCTCGATGGTTACGAGCGAGCCGGAGAGTGATAGCCGCGGCACGTTTGAGTAGAGAGCGTCGAGCGTCACCCACCCGAGCGCGCGGTAGCTGGCTCCGATGCTCCAGCCAAGTCCGTCGCCTTCGTAGGAACCCCGGAGCGAGCCGCCCAGCTCGTTGTCCCAGGCGTCGTCCGGGTCATTGAAGACGTACTCCTGTCCGCCGTAGTCGACCACCCCGTCGCCGCGGAGCATGCCGTCAACCGTGGCGCTCGCGTGGTATCTGCTCAGAGAGACACCGAGTCCGATGCCGTTGCCCAGGTCCGTCGCCACCGCACCGGTCACGCGGTCGACCGCGAACGAGAGGTCGCAGGCGACATCGGCGAATCCGCGCATGTCGATGTCGACGTCGTCGGAACCGTCGCTCTTTACGCCCCCGGCGAACGTCTCGATCCCGTTCCCGACCAGCTCCAGCTCGAGCACCATCGGTTCATCCAGCGACGCGCCCATCACGGCCGGGCCGACTCTGAAGGCGAGCGCGCCGGAGACCAGACCGGCCTGTTGCCCGGCCTGCGCCGCGACTTCCGGGTAGTCTGGGATCATGCCGTGTGCTGTGACGTCCTCGATGGCGTCGTCGATCGACCGTGCGGCCCTCTCTTCGAGGTCGGCGATGTCGGAGACGGACGCTCCCACCGGAGGCAGGACGTCGACGAGGACGCCGCCCGCCGCCAGATACGCGAGCCCGGACGGATTTCCCGAGATCGACGCTACGCCGGAGTGGACGGTCGAGATGGGCGCGCCGAGTCCGTCGGGAGCGGCTCCGGCCCCGTAGAGGAAGCCGAGCGACAGACGGACGTCCGACCGGATGCTGCCACCGTCAAAGTACTCGAGGGTCCCGTCTCGCGTCTGGGCGTGCGCCAGGTGGGGTGCGGCCGCCAGCACGGCGACTGCGGCTACGATGTTCGGTATGCGTCTCAGCACGCGATCTTCCCGTGAGTGAGGTCGGCCGCCGTCGCCGCCGCGCGGGCCAATGCCCGCCTCGCCCGGCTTTCGGGGGAGTGCCGGGCCCCTGCACCAGTCAGCGCGCCAGGCGGGCGCTCGTGCCTGCCTGCGCGCTCAGTCTGGCCATTGTGTCATGCACAAGCCGTGCCACGGTTCATGGTGAATGAGGCCCATGCCCGAGCGCGCGACGGGCGGAAAAAGGGCTTGACGCCGGGGACGTCCACATGGTATTCTATACCTAGTCGGTCGTATTACTCTGGAATTGGAGCGGTTCCTGCATGAAGCTGTCGAGGAAGGGTGAGTACGCGCTCAGGGCCATGATCGTGTTGGGGGTGGAGTACGGGGGCGGCCCGACACAGATCCAGGAGATCGCTGACCGGGAGCGTATTCCGAAGAAGTTCCTGGAGCAGATCCTCCTGGAGCTCAAGCGCGCCGGACTGCTCGAGAGCACCAGGGGAGTGGGGGGCGGCTACCGGCTGATCAAGCCTCCGGAAGAGGTGACCGTGGCGCAGATCGTACGCATCATCGACGGGCCCCTGGCGCCGCTGAGCTGCGTGAGCCGCCTCGCGCACGTGAAGTGCCCCGAGCAGGACGGGTGCGGGCTCTACAAGGTGATGAAGGACGTGAGAGACGCGATCGCGGACGTGCTCGAGAACGTGACCGTCGCTGACATCTGCGCGAGAGCAGACACGCCGGCCCGCTCAGGAGTGAGCAGGGGACGATGAAGAGGTCTTCTCTCTTTTTGCTCTAAACACTACTAAGTCTATCTAGATAGAAGTAATTAGTGAGACGTACCCCGGTTTCCTGATGAGGAGAGAACGATGAGGCTCACGGTGCTCACGAGGTGTTCGGTTGGCGTCGCGCTCACGCTGGCGGTCTGGCTCGCGGCCGGGACTGCGCTTGCGGACTGGGAAGCCTGGAGCGGGACGTCGGTCAGGGGAGCGATCGACGAGTCGACGAGCTTCAGGTGCTCCACGTCGTTCAGGCGCAACGAGGGTCTGGAGTCGCTCTACTTCTCCATGGTCGAGCTGGGTCTGGACAGGAAGCTCGGCTCCCACGTTGCCGTCGGCGTCTACTACTCGCACGTCAACCAGCGGAGGGGAGACGTGTGGCTGGTGGAGTACAGGCCGCACCTGAACGTGACGGTCGCGGCGGGCCTCGGGCCGTTCAGGGCGTCGGACAGAAACCGGCTGGAACTCCGCACGATCGAGGCCGAGTCGAGCGTTCGCTACCGTAACCGGCTCTCCCTGTTCCTCGTGCGATTCGATTCGACGCCGGTCCGGCCCTACGTGGCGGTCGAGCCGTTCTACGACTTCGACGCGGACGAGCTGAACAAGAACCGAGCCTACGTCGGTACCGGTCTATCGCTGCCTGGAGGACTCGGCGCCGACCTCTACTACATGTACGAGAGCCGGAAGAAGGACGGAGCGTGGAAGGGCGTCCCGGTTGCGGGGGCGACGCTTTCGTACACCTTCTGAACGGTCCGTGCTCGCCGGCGCCGCGCACGGGCGCGTCACGGCACAGGAACGAGGGGCAATCTCATGGGGCCCCGGGCGACAAGAGGAGGTAGCGCAAGATGAGAACCCTGACGGCGGTCGCGGTTGCTCTCGCACTCTCGACCTGTTCCACGAGCATGGCGGCGGGTCAGTCGTCCGCGGACGTGACCCGGGCGCGCTCGGCCGCATCGCCGGGACCCGGCGCGGGTGTGGAGGAGCGGCTCTCCGGAACGGTGACCCTCTCCGGGGCGTGGGCCCTCTACCCGATGGCGGTCCGATGGGCCGAAGAGTTCCGGAAGCTGCACCCGGACGTTCGAATCGACATCGGCGCTGGAGGCGCCGGCAAGGGGATGGCGGACGCTCTCGCCGGCGTAGTCGATCTAGGAATGGTGTCGCGTCAGGTCTATCCCGCCGAGGTCGACAAGGGTGCATGGTGGGTGTCGGTCACGAAGGACGCGGTCGTCCCGGTGGTGAGCGAGTCGAACCCGGTGCTCGAACCCCTCCTGGCCCGGGGCGTCACGACGGAGATGTGTAAGCGCATCTGGCTCGAGGACCGTCCGGTGTCGTGGGGCGACGTCGTCTGGTCGGAGAACGCGAGCCCCGTGAGGGTATACACGCGCTCGGACGCGTGCGGCGCCGCGCAGACGTGGGCCGGCTATCTCGGCGCGACACAGGAAGAGTTGTTCGGGGTCGGCGTGTACGGCGACCCCGGACTGGCCGATGCGGTCAGGCGCGATGCGCTGGGCGTGGGGTTCAACAACCTGAACTACGTCTACGACGCGTCGACCAGGCGGCCGGTTCCAGGCCTCAGGGTCCTGCCGCTCGACCTGAATGGAGACGGCCGCATCGACGAGGACGAGAGTTTCTACGAGACGCGCGATGACGTCGTCCGCGCGATATCCGAGGGCATCTATCCGTCGCCCCCCGCGCGCGACCTGCACTTAGTGTCGGCGGGGAGGCCGCAGTCCAGGGTGGTCGTCGAGTTCCTGAAGTGGGTGCTGACCTCCGGGCAGCAGTTCGTGCCCGAGGCCGGGTACATCGGACTGGGCCAGGAGAAGCTGGCCCACGAACTGGAGAAGCTGGGAGAATGAGGCTGCTCCTGGACAGACTGGCCGCGCGGACGACGCGGCTCATGACGATCTCGGCGGGTTCGATCGTCTTCATCATGATCTTCGGTCTCTACATGAGAGCCCGGCCGATACTGCGGCTTCAGCCCGCATGGGAGCTGCTCACCTCGTCCGTGTGGCGCCCTATGTCCGGGGAGTTCGGCCTCTTCCCGTTCATCATGGGAACGCTCTGGGTCACGGCCGTGGCGGTCGTGGTGGCCGTGCCCCTGTCGATCCTGACCGCTCTCTACCTCTCGGAGTACGCGCACAAGCTCGTGCGAGAGTGGACCAAGCCGCTCATCGACGTACTTGCCGGCATACCGTCCGTCGTCTACGGGGTGTGGGGAGTGCTCGTCGTGGTTCCGCTGGTGAAGGACTACGTGGCGCCCGTCTTCGGCAGCTTCTCGACCGGCTACAGCGTTCTCTCGGGCGGCGTCGTGCTGGCGGTGATGATCGTCCCCGTCATCATGCACGTCTGCCTCGAGGTCTTCGGCACCGTGCCTTCGGAGATGAGGCACGCGTCCCTCGCGGTCGGGGCCACGAGGTGGCAGGCGGCGAAGGGTGTGGTGCTCAGGAAGTCGCTGCCGGGGGTTGTGGCGGCGGTGGTGCTCGGCCTGTCGCGCGCCTTCGGGGAGACGATGGCCGTGCTCATGGTCGTCGGCAACGTTCCCAGGGTTCCGTCGTCCGTGCTGGACCCGGCGCTTCCGCTCCCCGCGCTGATCGCGAACAACTACGGAGAGATGATGTCGGTGCCGCTCTACGACTCTGCCCTGCTCCTGGCGTGCCTTGTGCTTCTGGTGGTCGTGCTGGCGTTCAACGTCGTATCGAGACTCGTGCTCGTGCGGGTAGAGAGACGGACGCAGTAGCGGCCACCGCAAGGTGAACGGAACGGGTGACGACATGAACATGAGACGTGCCGAAGAGACGTTCTTCAAGACGCTGATGGTGATGTCGGCGGCGACCATTCTGGGCGGTCTGGTGCTCATCGTAGCGACGATCGTCGTCAAGGGAGCGCCCGCGATCGACCTCGCCATGATCACGCAGACCCCCAAGGGTGGCTTCTACCTTGGCAAGGAGGGCGGCGTCCTGAACGCGATCGTCGGCTCGCTCTACCTCGCCGGCGGCGCATCGATCGTGGCACTCCTCGTGAGCGTGCCAATCGTCATCTACATGAACGTCTACGCGAAACGCACCTCCTGGCTCGCGTCGTTCACGAGGTTCTCGTTCGACGTCCTGTGGGGTGTCCCGTCGATCGTCTACGGTGTCTTCGGGTTCACTCTGATGCTCCTGCTGGGTGTCCGAGCCTCGCTCCTGGGCGGGATCGTGGCCGTCTCGCTGCTCGTCCTGCCGATCATGAGCCGGGCCATGGACGAGGTCGTGAGAATGGTGCCCCGCGAGCTTCTGGACGCATCGTACGCGCTCGGCACGACCAGGCTGGAGGCGGCCACCCGCGTTCTCCTGAGGCAGGCCCTCCCCGGAATGGTGACCGCGTTCCTGATCGCGTTCGGGAGGGGGATGGGAGACGCGGCGTCCGTCCTCTTCACGGCCGGGTTCACCGACCGCATTCCGACGTCGCTCTTCGAGCCGGCCGCGACGCTGCCCCTGGCGATCTTCTTCCAGCTCGGCACGCCGGTGCCGGAGGTCCAAGAGAGGGCATACGCATCCGCGCTGATACTCACCGTGGCGATACTCCTCATAAGCGTTGCCGCGCGCCTTCTATCGAGAAGGTACGCGCGCCACACCGTCCGATAGGAGGCACACCGATGACCTGCAACGGACATATCTGCGTCAGAGATCTGAACCTGTGGTACGGCAGCGTGCAGGCGCTCAAGGGCATCAGCGTTGACATCCCGGACCGTCAGATCACGGCGATCATCGGGCCGTCGGGATGCGGCAAGTCGACCCTTCTCAAGTGCTTCAACAGACTGATAGACACGAACGAGGAAGTGAGGGTCGAGGGGTCCGTGCTGGTCGACGGCGAGAACGTCATGGCCCCCGGCACCGATGTCACCAGCGTTCGCAGGAAGATGGGGCTCCTTTCACAGCGACCGTATCCGCTTCCGATGTCGATCTACGACAACGTCGCGTACGGGCCCAGGGTCCACGGCATCCGCGACCGGGCGCGCCTCGACGAGATCGTCGAGCGGCGTCTCAGGGAGTCCAGCCTCTGGGAGGAGGTCAAGGACAGGCTGCGCGAGCCCGCGTCGCGTCTCTCCATAGGCCAGCAGCAGAGGCTCTGTCTGGCACGCGGCCTGGCCGTGGAGCCCGCGATCATCCTCGCGGACGAGCCCAGCTCGGCACTCGACCCGGCCTCGAGCCAGCGCATCGAGAAGAGGTTCATGGAACTCAAGGAGACATACACGATCGTCATAGTGACGCACATCCTGAGGCAGGCTCGCAGGCTCGCGGACCGCGTGGTCTTCCTCTATCTGGGAGAGCTGGTGGAGGACGGCCCGGCCGAGGAGTTCTTCCAGAATCCGCGGGAGAGACTCACGCGCGACTACATAAGCGGGGCGATCAGCTGAACCGTGCGCGGCGCCCGGCGACATGCTGACGCCGCGACGATCGGGGGCGCGGACGACAGGCCGGCACCGCTGCGCCCGGCCGCACAAGGGGGACGGTCCCACGGGCCGTCCCTCATTCATTGACACCGCGGAAGCCCGACTGCTAGCCTCACGCGTCGAAGCAGGCGCCCCCGTCGGGGCGTCAAACGGGCCGCAACGGTGGCAGCGCAGTGAGCGTCCACTGCCGCTTTGTGCGGAGCGGTCCGACGACCGCAGTACGAGGAGTGGCGGAGACAGATGATGGGACTGCAGGGGCGAACGTCGACACACGACCGGGTTGTGGTGGGGGGATTCGCGAGCATCGGCGTCGGGACGCTCGTGTCGCGCGTCTCCGGGTTCGTGCGCGAGGTCGTCACCGCCGCCATATTCGGCGCCGGCATCGAGATGGACATCTTCGTCGCGGCGTTCACGATACCCAACCTCTTGTGCCGCGTCCTCGGCGAGAGTTCCGTCGAGGCGGGCTTCATGCCGCTCTTCAAGTCGATACACTCATCTGGCGACAACGCCCGCGCTTGGAGGCTCGCCGCCCGGACGACCAACTGGCTGGCGCTGGCGCTCGGAGCGCTCGTGGTCGTCGGGATGATAGGCGCACCGTTCCTCGTGTCCGTTGTGGCGCACGGGTTCAAGCCGGGAGAGGCGCAGGCGGCCATCTCGATGACACGCCTCATGTTTCCCTTCGGAGTCGCGATCGGCCTGGCCGCGCTCATGGGGGCCATCCTGCTGGCGTTCGGAAGGTACCGGGTCTACAGCATGGCACCGGTGCTTCTGAACGTCGGCATCGTTGGCTCGGTCCTCGCCCTGCGCGGGCAGGTCGGCTACGTGAGCCTCGGCATCGGCGTGCTTGTGGGCGGCGTGCTGCAGTTCCTCATCCAGGTTCCATTCGCGAGGGCGCTCGCGAAGAGAGACGGTCAGAGGCTGTTCTCGCCGGAGCTGGGCGGCAGAGATCCCGATGTCAGGAGAGTGGCCGGCCTGACGGTGCCGGTGATAGTGGAGTCCCTCATACAGCGCGTCGGCGTCATCGTGGACAGGACCATCGCCTCGTATCTCGTGCCGGGCAGCATATCGGCCCTCTACTACTCGTTCAGGCTCGTCCATCTGCCGTACGCGATCCTGGCGCTCGCGGCCGGCCGGTCGGCCGCGCCCGTCCTTGCGGAGCGGCACGCTCTAGGTGACGACGCCGGGTTCGCGAATTCGCTCCTCACCGGAATCAGGATGAACGTCGCGTTCCTGGCGCCCGCCGTCGTGCTGTCCATCGCACTCGCGCGGCCCGTCGTCGGTCTCGTCTACGAGAGAGGCGCCTTCGACCAGACCGACCTCGCGATGACCGCGTCGGCCTTCGCGATGTACTCCCTGGGTCTCATAGGAATGGGCGTCACGTTCCTTCTCGTCAGGGCGTTCGCCGCGCGGCTGAACACGAAGACGCCCGTCAAGGTGTCCGTCGTCACGTTCTTCATGAATGCGGGACTCAACCTCCTCCTCGTCCAGACGCCCCTCAAGCACGCCGGCCTCGCGCTGGCGAGTTCGATCGCCTACACGGCACACGCGATCATTCTCTACGTCATACTCAACAGGCAGCTTGCGGACCGGGGCGCCGCTATCCCTCCGCGGCAGCTGGTTTCGCTGGGATGGCGCATCGTCGTGTCCAGCTCGGCCCTGCTTGCCGTACTGCTGCCCCTCGACTGGTGGCTTGGCATGCGATTTGCTGGACTTCTTTCAGTGGGAAGGGTCCTACGGCTTGTGCTCGCCGGCGGCGCCGGCGGCGCGGCCTACCTTCTTGTCTCGCGGCTGCTTGGCATAGGTGAGGTGTGTGATCTCATGACGGCCAGGCGGTTCAGGCGGGGCGCCTAGGGGGACGCGTGGAACCTCGGGTTCTCGTCGCCGAGCGCATTTCTGACGAGGGGATGCGCAGACTGGCGGCGTCGGCCGACGTCGCTTCCGCTATCGGTTTCGACCGTGCCCGTCTGCTGGACGCGGTCGTCGAGAGCGACGCGCTCGTCGTGCGCAGCCACACGAGGGTCGACGCCGAGCTCCTCGATAGGGCGCGGAGATTGCGCGTCGTCGGGCGCGCCGGCGTCGGGGTCGACAACATAGACGTTGAACTGGCGACTGAACGTGGCGTCATGGTGGTGAACGCGCCGGAGTCGAACGTCGTCTCGGCGGCGGAGCACACGATGGCGTTCATGCTCACTCTGGCGAGGAACCTCCCGGTCGCCGACAGGGAGCTGAAGGCGGGGACGTGGCCCGAGGCGAAGCCGCGCGGCGTGGAACTGCTCGGAAAGACGCTCGGGATCGTCGGGCTTGGCCGCGTGGGCTCGGCCGTGGCTGTGAGGGCGGGCGCGTTCGGCATGCGGGTCATCGCGTACGACCCGTACGTGTCGGACGAGCGCTTCCGGACCTTCGGCGCCGAGCGGATGGAGAGCCTCGACCGCCTGATGGGAGAGGCCGACTACGTCACGCTCCATACACCGAAGACCGACGAGACGACCGGCATGGTCGGCCGCCGCGAGCTGTCGCTCGCGCGCGAAGGTGTGAGAGTCATAAACTGCGCGCGCGGCGGCATCATCGACGAGGCCGCACTCGTGGAGGCGCTGGAGGATGGCCGCGTCGCGGCCGCAGGGATCGACGTGTTTGACGGAGAGCCGGTGACCGAACACCCTCTCTTCGCGTTCGACCAGGTCCTGGTGACACCACATCTGGGCGGCTCGACCGAGGAGGCGCAGACGAGGGTCGGAGAGACCGTCGCGGAGCAGGTGCTCGAGGCGCTGTCGGGGAGGCTCCCGCGGTACGCGCTGAACATCCCTCTCGCGGACGCGGAGACGCTGTCGCACGTGACTCAGTACATGCCCCTCGCGGAGACGCTGGGTGGCGCCTTCACGCGGCTCTACGGGCTGCCCACGGACGGCGTCGAGATTCTCTACGCGGGCGAGGCGGGTCGCTACCGAACGGAACTCCTGACGCTCGCGTTCCTGAAGGGAATGTTGCACCCTATCGAGGGTGACCAGGTCAACCTGGTGAACGGCATGCATCTCGCGCAGGAGAGAGGCATCGAGGTGACCGAGTCCAGGTCGACGGACGCGGGGAACTTCGCGAGCCTCGTCACCGTGAGGAGCGAAGGCCAGGGGAGCAAGACGCTGTCCGCGACTCTGATGTCGCCGGGATCGATGCGCATCACGGAGATAGACGGGTTCGAAGTGGACGTGGCCCCTTCGGGCAACGTGATCGTGTGTTGGTTCGACGGCGCGGCGGTCGACGAACCGGGCATCGTGGGTCGCGTCGGCACCATGCTCGGACTGGCCGGCGTCAACATCAGCAGGATGGAGGTGGGGCGCGAGGTCCTGGACGGCCGAGCCATAATGGTCATATCGCCGAGCGGCCGGGTGCCGCAGAGTGCGGTGGAACTTCTGGAGCGGCAGAACGGCGTGGCGGCAGTGAGGCTGCTCAGTCTTCAGCCCGCCGCCGGGAACGGTAACTGAGAGGGCGCGCGGCGCCGCACGTGAACGCGGCGCGGCGGATGACGCGCCCGACGGACGTTCGAAGCAAGGAGGTGCTCGTGGATCCGGTCAAGATCTTCCTTCCCGAGAAGGACATGCCCAGAGCCTGGTACAACGTGCTTCCCGACCTGCCGAAGCCGCTCGATCCGGCGCTGCACCCTCAAACGA
>CAYNQF010000012.1:0-33896 GCA_964399265.1 uncultured bacterium
GCAAGTCCTTGGCCGACTTCACGCCCACCAAGACCGTCCGGTCGTCAAGAAACCCACCATCGTGGAATCGGCCAGACAGCCCAAGGCCAGGCCGGCGCCCAAGAGGCCCGTCCAGGCGGGCCCATTCCGGATACCGCCGCTTTCACTGCTTGACGACCCGGTGCCCAACCCGCACGGACAGGTCACGCGCGAGGAGCTGTTGGCTCGCTCCAGGCTGCTCGAAGAGAAGCTCGCCGATTTCGGCGTCGAGGCGTCGGTCGTCCACGTGCATCCGGGACCGATCATCACGCGGTTCGAGATAGAGCCGGCGAGAGGCGTGAAGGTAAGCCAGATAGCAAACCTGCAGGACGACCTGGCGCTAGCCATGAAGGCGACAGCGATCCGGATCATCGCACCGATCCCCGGCAAGGGCGCGGTCGGCATCGAGATCCCGAACGAGCATCCAGCGGTCGTCTGCCTGAAGGACACGCTCGCCTCGGATGCTTTTCAGCAAATGAAGACCGAGATCCCTCTCGCCCTCGGCAAGGACACGACCGGACGCGTCTTCTGCGCCGACCTGGCCAAGATGCCGCACCTACTGGTCGCCGGCGCGACCGGCTCGGGCAAGAGCATCTGCCTGAACGCCCTTCTGACGGGCATCATGTTCCGCTCGACGCCGGACGAGGTCCGCTTCATGATGATCGACCCGAAGCGCCTCGAGCTCCCGCGCTATGCGGGAATCCCGCACCTTCTGTCCCCCGTGGTCACCGAGGCCAAGGACGCCGCCATGGCGCTCCAGTGGCTCGTGAGTGAAATGGACAGGCGTTACGACATTCTCTCAGCTCTCACGGTCCGCGACATATACGGGTTCAACAGGCGCATCGCGGAGGGTGAAGAGCTCGATGCCCTGCAGCCGGGCGACCGGCACAGGCTTCCGCACGTCGTGGTCATCGTGGATGAGTTCGCGGACCTCATGGTCCGCGCTCCGCGCGAGGTGGAAGCTCCCGTCCAGAGACTTGCGCAGATGGCGAGGGCGGTCGGCATACACCTCGTGTTCGCCACACAGAGACCGTCGGTCGACGTCATCACGGGAGTCATCAAGGCGAACTTCGCGTCCAGGATCGCGTTCCGCGTCATTTCGATGATCGACTCGCGGACGGTCCTCGACCGCAACGGGGCGGAGACGCTGCTGGGGAACGGGGACATGCTCTTCCTGCCGACCGGCAAGCCCGAGCCCATCAGACTGCACGGCGCGTACATGTCTCCGGAGGAGACGGCGCGAGTGGTGGCCTTCCTCAAGAAGCAGGGCCCGCCCGTATACGAGTTCGACATAAAAGACGACAAGACGATGGGCAAGCTCGCGGCAACACAGCAGGATGAGATGTACGAGCGGGCCCTCGAGGTAGTTGTTGGCACGCAGATGGGTTCGACGTCGCTCTTGCAGCGACGGCTCTCGGTGGGCTACGCGAGAGCGGGACGGCTGATGGACCTGTTGGAGGCGAATGGGATCGTGGGACCGTTCAAAGGAAGCAAGGCTCGGGATGTGCTGGTCGGTCCCGAGTACCTGGAGACGCTGGCCGCCGGCGTGGCGGTCGCTACCGACTGGCAGGACGAGGAGAGCGAGTCGTCGCACGGCGGTGTTGCCGTCTTCGAGGAGCCGGTGCAGGACTTCGATCCGGATGAAGAAGAAGAGCTGGACGACGACGAAGAAGATGTCGACGCAGAGGACGAGGACGAAGAAGACGAAGAGGAAGAAGAAGAGGACGACTACGAAGCCGGCGCCGAGGACGACGAGGACTACGACGCCGAGGACGACGGGGAGGAGGACGAAGACGAGGACGACTGACGCGTCACGTCGCAGAACCAGGGGTGGCGGCTGGCCCTGCGGATCCCGCGGGGCCGCTTCCCTGCTGGCGGCGGCCTGCGCCATGCTTGCCCTGGCGGCAGGGCCGGCGCGAGCGGCGGCGGGAGACAGCTACGAGGACGCCCTGGCCGTGACGGAGAAGGTCGCCGCGCGGTACGACGCCTCGTCCTCCTACCGCATCGAGTTCACGCAGGAGAGCTACTGGGCCCTCGCGGACACCACCGCCGTGTCCAAGGGCACACTGCTGGCCGAGCCCCCTTCGTTCTTCGCGATCGACTACGAGGATGGGGGAAGGGTCGTCACGGCCGGAGGAAGCCTCTGGGTCTACGTTCCGGCGACGAACCAGTTCTGGAGTTCGGCGATCGACACGGTCGACGTGGCACTCGATCCGGCCGGCATTCTGAGAGCATACAGGCCGGACCGTGAGCACCCATTCCTCGATGCCGCCGAAGGATACCGCACGGTACAGCTGCGGCCTACCGGCTCGATACCCGAGCCCAACAGGATCACGATCACGATCGACGAGGGACGTTCGATAGTGACCGGCATCACCGCCTACGCGACCTCGGGCGACAGGACCACGTACAGGATGAGCAACACGGAATTCGACGTCGTCGTCCCCGACGGCGCGTTCGAGCCCCCGCGCCCGGCGGAGACCGAGCCCCCGCGCCGAGAAACGCACGACTCTCCCTGACGGCCCCCGGGTTCGCCCACCCGGCGCGGCCTCTGGACACGCCCCTATGAAGGTAGCCCTGATCACACTGGGATGCCCCAAGAACCTGGTTGACGCCGAGGTCATGCTCGGTCTACTCGACCGGGCGGGGCACCGGCTTACGGGCGAGCCCGATGGCGCCGATGTAACGATCGTCAACACGTGCTCATTCATAGCCCCGGCGGTCGAGGAGTCGAGAGCCGTCATCGAAGATTGCCTCGGCCTCAAGCGCTCGGGCCGCCTCGGTGCCGTGGTGATCGCAGGCTGCCTGCCGCAGCGCTACGGAGAAGAGACGCTCCAGAAGTTCCCGGATGTGGACGGCGTTGTCGGCTGTTCGTCGTTCCACAGGATAGTCGAGGTCGTGGAGGCCGCGGCTGAGGGCGGGAGACCCGTGCTCGTCGAGGAGCCCGTTGTCGTCTACGACGACTTGTCGCCGCGCATCCTGGGCACGCCCTCGCACATCGCGTACGTGAAGATCGCGGAAGGGTGCGACAACCGCTGCAGCTACTGCACGATACCATCGATCCGTGGAAGGCTCCGGAGCAGGCCGCCGGACTCGATAGTCCGTGAGGCCGCGGCGCTCGTTCAGGCCGGGGTGGTGGAACTCAACATCATCGCCCAGGACACGACCGCCTACGGCACGGACATTGCTTCCGGAACCGGATTGGACGACCTCGTTCGCCGGATCGACCGCGTCGGCGCGGAGTGGGTCCGACTGCTCTACACCCACCCCGCGCATGTGACGGACGAGCTGCTGCGCGCGATGAGCGAGTCGGACTCCGTAATGCCTTACCTCGACATGCCCATCCAGCACGTGGCCGACGGCGTGCTCCGTGCGATGGGGCGCGGCGTCACGGGCGGCCGCATACGTTCGATCATCGAGAAGGCACGCGCGCTAGTCCCGGGGCTCGCCGTGCGCAGCTCCGTGATGGTCGGGTTCCCCGGCGAGACGGAGGACGACTTCCTCGAACTCCTGCGCTTCGTGGCTGATGGCTACGTCGACCACCTGGGCGTGTTCGCGTTCTCACCCGAGCCTGGTACGGCGGCCGCCGCGATGGTCGACCGTGTCCCGGCTGGAGTAGCCGCCGCCAGGGCAGCCGCTGTGCACGAGGAGGCCGCACGGGTGGCCGCCGCCGCGGGCGCCGCGCTCGCGGGCTCTACCGTCCGCGTGCTCGTGGACGAGCCCGGCGTGGGGAGGATGGCGACCCAGGCATGGGAGCTGGACGGCAACGTGATCTGGGAGACGAACGCGACGGATGCTCCCGAGCCGGGCCGGTTCGCGGAGATGCGCATACAAGAGTGGTGCGACTTCGACCTGGTCGCGTTGCACGAGGAACCCGGCGGGTGACCGGCAGCGGCCGCGGAATGTCAGGTGCACAGGCGGTTCCCGGGCATAAAACCGCTTGAGGGTGCTGCGACCCTGTGCTAGCGTAGCGCGTGTCTCCGGGGGTGGGGAGGATGGGAAGGGAGAAGAGACATGACGGGTGTGGGCGGCGTCGGCGCCGGAACGATGCCTCCGGTGGAGCCTTCGGATCCTGAGCTGCTCTGCGTCCTCCTGTCGGGAGGGACGGGCTCACTGCCGGTGGCGGAGGTCGTCGCGGCTCTGCTCGGACGGTTCGGATCGCTTCGCGGCGTGCTGAGAGAGCCGCCGTCGAACCTGATGCGCGTGCGCGGTGTCGGAAGGAGGGCCGCCGACCGCATCAGGGCCGCGAGAGAGCTGGGACTCAGATTCTGGGCCAGGGAGCGCACTTCTCCCAAGCTGTACGTGTCCGGCCCCTCTGACGTCGCGGACCTCTTCATGCGCGAGATGGGCGGACTCGACCGTGAGCACTTCCGCGCGGTCCTGCTGGACACGAAGAACAGGATATTGGGGATCCGGACCATCTCGATAGGCTCGCTGAACTCCTCGGTCGTCCACGCCAGAGAGGTGTTCAAGGCGGCGGTCTTCGAGAGCGCGCAGGCGATCGTACTCATTCACAATCATCCGTCCGGACTACCCGAGCCCAGCAGCGAGGACCTGGCGGTCACACGAAGGCTCGCGGACGCCGGCAGGATACTCGGGATCGAGGTCCTCGACCACGTCATCGTGGGCACTCAAGGGTTCGTCAGCCTGAGAGAACTCGGGCACATGTGACGAAGGCAGGGGCTGCGGCGCTAGCCGCCGGCCAAACGAAATGGGAATCACACAATGATCCTCGACTCGGTGCTCGGACTCGTCAACGACGTTGCCATCGATCTTGGAACGGCCAACACCCTCATCTACGTGAAGGGCAGAGGCGTGGTCCTGAACGAGCCGTCCGTCATCGCGGTCCAGAGGGCCACGGGGCAGGTCGTCGCGGTCGGAACGAAGGCCAAGGAGATGCTGGGAAGGACCCCCGACGGGATCAAGGCCGTCAGACCGATGAAGGACGGCGTCATCGCCGACTTCGAGGGCACGGAGGACCTCCTGCGCGAGTTCATACTCCAGGTTCAGAGACGACGCCTGCTCGTCAGACCGCGGATGGTGATCTGCGTGCCGTCCGGCATCACCGAGGTCGAGCGCAGGGCGGTTCAGGACTCGGCCGAACACGCGGGCGCGCGAGAGGTCTTTCTCGTGGCCGAGCCGATAGCCGCGGCCATCGGAGTCGGCCTGCCCGTGGAGAAGCCCTCGGGCAACATGGTCGTCGACATAGGCGGCGGCACGACCGAGATCGCGGTCATCGCACTCTCCGGCATCGTCAACCACACGTCGGTCAGAGTCGGTGGTGACGAGATGGACGAGGCCATAATGAACCACCTGCGCCGCAGCTACAACCTGCTCATCGGAGAGCAGACGGCGGAGCAGATCAAGATCCAGATAGGTTCGGCGTATCCGCTCGAAGAGGAGATGGAGACAAGCGTCAAGGGCCGCGACCTGGTCGGCGGCGTGCCCAGGACGCTCAAGATAACGTCAGAGGAGATCCGTGAGGCTCTGCAGGAGCCGATCTCCTCGATCGTGGAGGCGCTCAAGCTGTCGCTGGAGGAGACGCCCCCCGAGCTGGCAGCCGACCTCGTTGACCGCGGCATCGTGATGACGGGCGGCGGGTCGCTGCTGCGAGGACTCGACGTGCTCCTGCGCGAGGAGACGAAGCTTCCCATCAACATCGTCGAGAATCCTCTCACGTGCGTCGTCCTGGGCACGGGGAAGATACTCGAGAACATCTCTCACTACGAACCCGTCCTCATGAAGTCCGCGAAGAGGTAGGAGAACGGGATGCTCTCCCAACTGACCCGCCTCCTACGCGGGAACCGCGACCTCTCGGCCTTCCTGATCTGTGCAGCGTGCTCGTTCGTGCTCATGGCCCTTCCGCCGGGCGCAAAGGACGCGTTCTCGCGCGTCGTGTCCGGGGTCGTGCTGAGCCCGTTCAAGCGCATCGCCGCCGGCGCCGTCGAGCTGTCCGACGTACGCGAGGAGAACGCGGCGCTCAGACGCATCGCGGCGGAACTCATGAACGAGCGGAACACACTGGTTGAGCGCGGCCAGGAGAACGAGCGCCTGCGCGAACTCCTCCGCGTTCTCGTCACCTTCCCGGAGGATGCGCGGTTCGAGATGCTGCCCGCGCGTGTCATCGGCATGCCGGGCGGCCGCGTGATCGAACGCATAGAGATAGACCGTGGGAGCGAGGACGGCGTCAGGACCGGGATGCCGGTCGTCACGCCGGAGGGCCTGGTGGGCAAGATCGTGACGGTCTACCCCACGAGGTCGCTCATCGAGCCTCTCACCAATGCGTCGGCGGCCGCGAGCGTAGTCGTGGAACGAAGCAGGGTGAGAGGCGTCGTGAGGCCCAGGTACGAAGCGGCTACCGGACTCTCGATGTGGGAGATGGAGTATGTTCCGGCCAGGTCCGACATCGAGCCCGGCGACAGGGTCGCGACGTCGGGACTCGGCGGCGTGCTGCCGGCCGGCCTCTCCGTGGGCACCGTCGTATCGGTGGAAGACGGGCCGTTGACGATGGACGTGCGGGTCAGACTCAGCGTCGACTTCTCGAAAGTGGAACATGTCTTCGTGATCACCGGCACGAGATCGGGTCCTCGCGCAAGGACGGAAGAAGAGGAACGGCTTCTGAGAGAGATCGAGCAGCTCCGGGGCGAGACGCCCGGAGAGCAGGATGGCGCATCCGGAGCGGAAGGCGAAACGTCCACGGGGGGAGGCGGAAACTAGATGCGGACCGGGACGTTCGTACTGCTCGCGTTCGTCGCGGTCATCCTGGACGCGACCGTCGCACCGGAGATGGAGATCATGGGCGCCCGTCCCGACCTCCTGGTCCTCGTGGTGGTCTACGGAAGCCTGGTGCTCGGCCCGCGTCCGGCGACGATAGCCGGCTTCGTCATGGGCCTCGTGGCCGACTCTGAGATGTCGGAGTACCTCGGGCTGCACGCGCTCGCTCTCGCGGTCGTCGGCTACCTCTCCGGCGGCCTGTGGGACCACCTGGTCCGCGGCAACGTGTTCGTCCAGTGCGCGGTGCTGCTCGTCGCCACCCTCGCGCACGACGCGATCTACTACCTCGTCTATTACCGCAACCACCTCGACATGTTCACCCGCTTCATCGGCCGCTACGGCCTCATGGGCGGGCTCTACACGGCAGCGCTGGGCGCGCTGGTCTTCGCGGTCGCGCGTGCCCGCGGATGGAGGGCGATCGCCGGTGGCCACAACGCGTAGCGATCGCTCGGCCCTCGGCGACGCCCGCTCCCGCTCTCGCGTGATGCGGCGCATCGCTCTCGCGGTGTTCATCCTGATCATAGCCAGGCTCGGCTGGCTCCAGCTCGTCAGAGGTGGGTTCTACCGCCACCTTTCGGAGGACAACTACGTCCAAGGCTTCGAGGTCAACGCTCCTAGGGGGCTCATCCTCGACAGGAACGGCGTGATCCTGGCCGACAACCGTGCGGCTCTGTCGATCACCGTCTCCAGGATGAGAAGCAGGAACGACGAGGCACTGGCCTCGGAGCTGTCCGGGCTGCTGGAGCTCCCGCGCCCCATGGTCGAGGAGAAGTTGGCCGAAGCACGGAAGACCTACTACGGCAGCATCACGCTCGTGGAGGACGCGACGCTCGAACAGGTGTCGCGGATAGAGGAGAGGCGCCACGAGCTGCCCGGCGTCAAGGTCGAGTCGACGGCGCGGCGTCGCTACCTCTTCTCGACGCTCGCCAGCCACGCGATCGGGTACGTCGGCGAGATATCGGACAAGGACCTCGATACGATGGCGCCGCTCGGGTACACCGCCGGCGACATCGTGGGCAGAAGCGGCGTCGAGAAGCGATACGAGAGCCTGCTCAAGGGGCGCAGCGGCGTCGAGTACTGGGTGTGTGACGCCACGGGGATCGAGTTGTACCCGTTCGAGGGCGGACCGTCACAGCCGGCGAGGCCCGGCGGGAACCTCGTTCTCACGATAGACGCGGCGGCGCAGCAGGCGGCCGAGCAGGCCCTCGCGGGGTTCGAGGCGGGAGCGGTCGTCGCAATAGAACCCTCGACGGGCGAGGTCCTTGTCATGGCCTCGCACCCGTCGGCCGACCCGAACTCCCTTGTGGACGGCCTCACGAACGAGGAGTGGCGAGAGCTGTCCTCGGGCACGCGACATCCGCTCCTGAACAGGTGCATACAGGCCACCTACCCGCCGGGAAGCCAGTTCAAGCTCGTCACGGCGGGCACCGGGCTTGAGACCGGGCAGGCCGACCTCTACGGGACGGTGGTCTGCAGGGGCGCCTACAAGTACGGGATTCGCACCTTCAGGTGCTGGAAGCCTCAAGGGCACGGCATCACGGACATGCTCAAAGGCGTCACTGAGTCCTGCGACGTCTACTTCTACCAGCTGGGCGTCAGGCTGGGCGTCGCCACGCTCATGGACTGGACCCAGAGGGCGGGGCTCGGGAGGCCGACCGGGGTGGACATAGCGGGGGAGCTGTCGGGCAACGTACCCACGCCGTCCTGGTATGACAGGACCTACGGCAAACGGAAGTGGAGCAAGGGCGTCGTGCTGAACCTCGCGATCGGGCAAGGTGAGCTGCTCGTGACGCCGATCCAGGCGGCATACCTCGTGTCCGGCATCGTCAACGAGGGGCGGATGCTTACCCCGCACCTCTTCAAGCGCGCGGAGACCTACTCGGGAAGAACGATCGCCACCGCGAGGCCGACGGTAGGCCACAGGCTCCCGTTCTCTCAGAAGACGATCGGGTTTCTGAGGACCGCAATGATCAACGTCGTGGAGGGGTCCAACGGCACCGGCAAGCAGGCGCGCATCCGCGGCATCGAGGTCGGAGGTAAGACGGGGACTGCGCAGAACCCGCACGGCAACGACCACTCGTGGTTCGTCGCGTTCGCGCCCGCGCACGAGCCACGCATCGTCGTGGCGGTGATCGTCGAGAACGCGGGAAGCGGCGCCGCGGTCGCCGCGCCGATCGCGAGAAAGGTCGCGATGGCCTACCTAGGCCTCGAGGAGGCCCAGGCCGTTCCCAAGAGCCCTGCGCAGGCCGGGCCCGGCGCGACCGAAGCGCCGTCGGAGGGAACGCCGGAGACGGAAGTGACCCCGGTGCCGGGCGGCCCCGCGGAGGTGATTCCGGAGACGGCGGGGACCCCGGTGCCGGGCGGCCCGGCGGAGGTGATGCCGGAGACGGCGGGGACCCCGGTCACGGGCGGCCCGGCGGGAACGCCCACGACGGTGGCAGGAGGGGATGGTGGATAGGCGGCAGCTGCGAGACCTGGACGTGGGCATCATTGTGTCGAGCCTGGCGCTCGTCGTGGTCGGCGTCGTGATGATCTACAGCGCGACGCACGTCCCGGAGGCGCAGGGTGTCTCGCCGCTCGTCAAGAAGCAGCTCCTGGTGATGGCGGTCGGGGTGCTCTCGATGATCGGGCTCACCGTCGTCTCACAGGACTCTCTCGAGGCGCTGGTGCCGTTCGCGTACGGCCTGCTCGTTCTGATCCTTCTTGCGGTCCTGGCAGTGGGCGTGGGATAGACCGGTGAGAAGCGCTGGTTCGACTTCGGTTTCATCAGCTTCCAGCCATCAGAGCTTGCGAAGTACACGGTGATCCTCGCGCTCGCGCGCTACCTCGCTCGCCGGAAGACCAAGCTCAACCGCCCGATGCACCTGGTCGTTCCGCTCCTCATCGTGCTCGTTCCGATGGGGCTCGTTCTGCTCGAGCCCGACCTGGGCACGTCGATCATGTTCCTCCTGATACTGCCGCCCATGCTCTACTGGGCGGGCGCGCCTCCTCTCTTCCTCGTGCTCGTGCTCACGCCGTTCGCGAGCATGTTGCTCGCATTCAACTGGATAGCGTGGGCGCTCTACCTCGGGGCGCTCGGATGGTTCCTCTACGTGTCGAGGCTGTTCCTGTCGGACAAGATCATTCTCTTCGCGTCGAACGTGATCGCGGGCAGGATAGGGCCTCTGCTCTGGATGCGGCTGGAGGAGTACCAGAGGCACCGCATACTCGCGTTCCTGAACCCCGAGAAATACAGGTTCAGCACGGGGTACCAGCTCATCCAGTCGAAGATCGCCGTAGGCTCGGGCTCGGCTCTGGGGAAGGGCTTCCTCCAGGGCACGCAGAAGAACTTCGCGTTCCTCCCGGAGCAGCACACGGACTTCATCTTCTCGGTCCTGGCGGAGGAGTTCGGGTTTCTCGGATGCCTGCTGGTCCTCTCGCTCTACCTCTATCTCGTGATGCGCATGTTCCAGCTGGCGGGCCAGGTCAGGAACCGCTTCGCCAGCCTCGTCATAGTCGGCGTAGCCAGCACCCTGTTCCTGCAGTCCGCCGTTAACATCGGCGTCACGCTCGGGCTGTCGCCGGTGACGGGGATGCCCCTGCCGTTCCTGAGCTACGGAGGGACCTCGCTGCTCGTCACTCTGGCGTCCATCGGGATTGTGCTTGGCATGGGACTCCGGCGCATGGAATACTGACGCTCGACAAGAGGGTTCGAGCGGCGACCCGGAAGGAAGGCGCTATGCATCCGATACTGTTCCACATCGGCAGCTTCCCCATACGCAGCTACGGCGTGGCCATGGCCGTCGCGTTCCTGCTCGGTATCGTGGTGGCCAGACAGCGCGCCCGCAGGGCGGGGCTGAACCCCGACCTGATCATCGACATGGCGTTCTTCGTCATCATACTCTCCGTGCTCGGCGCCCGAGGCGCGTACGTGATCGCGAGGTGGGACTGGTTCGGCAGCCACCTCTCGCAGATTCCCAGGGTGTGGGACGGCGGGCTCGCCCTCTACGGAGGAGTGGTCCTCGGCGTCATCACCGGGCTCATCTTCTTCCGGGTGCGCCACATCGACATCTGGAGGGGAGCGGACGTGGTGGCACCGTCCGTGGCGCTGGGCGTGGCGATCGGCCGGATCGGCTGTTTCCTGAACGGGTGTTGTTTCGGACAACCGTGCGAACTCCCGTGGGCGGTGAGCTTCCCCGCGGGTTCGTACGCGGACGTGGCCTACCCGGGCATGACGGTGCATCCCACCCAGCTCTACGCGTCGATCTCCGCGTTCGTGTTCTTCCTCATACTGCTGGCCGTCGACAGAAGGAAACCGTTCGACGGGTTCCTCCTGTGGCTGTTCGTCCTCATGCTCGCGGCCTACCGGTTCTTCGCCGACCCGTTCAGGCACTACGAGTCGACGTCATACATCATCCGCACGAGCGCTATATCACTCACGAACAACCAGGCCACGGGCATAGGCCTGGCCGTCATCTCGATAGCGTTCATGCTCTATCTCCGGTCGCGCAACCGAGCGTCACGCTGACCCCCTGGACGTCCGCGCCGTACGTCCGTATCGCCCCCCGCAGTCACCCCTCGCGGAGACACGTCCTCTCATGCGTCGAGCGACCGGCCAACCTCTGGTGGCACCTGTCGTGGCGCTCGTCAGAGCCGCGGCGTCGTTCGTGTTCCCGGACTGCTGCCTGAGCTGCAGCGCGCCTGTGCCTGCGGGAGAACGGCACCTCTGTCCGGCCTGCCGGGCCGCTCTGCGTCCGGGCCGGTTCACGACGCGCGCTCCCGCAGGCTCGCCGATCGACCGGGTGCTGTACGTCCTGCCGTTTCGGGGACCCGCACGTGATCTCGTCCGCGCGCTCAAGTACGACCACAGGCTCTCAGTGGCCGGGGAACTGGGGCGCCTTGTGCTGCCGGAGGCCGCGAGGCTCACAGAATGCGGCGTCGAGGCCCTGGTTCCGGTTCCGCTGCACCGGACGCGCCGCAGAGAGCGGGGCTTCAACCAGTCGGAGCTGTTGGCCTCGGCGGTCGGGGAGCCGCTGGGGCTGCCCGTAGCGCTCGCGCTTCGCAGGGTCCGCGCCACCAGGACGCAGACCGACCTGCCCCGCGGCCGGAGGCTCCGGAACGTCGAGGGCGCGTTCGAAGCGACCCGATCGCTCGCGGGCATGAGTGTGGTCGTCGTGGACGACGTGGTGACCACGGGCGCCACGATCGCCGCAGCGTGCTCGGCGGCTCTCGAGGCGGGGGCCTCCGCGGTCGCGGCTATGGCGGTCGCGGGCCCGGATGACGCCCTCTCAGAGCGCAACGGTCGCGCTCGGACGGCTTCAGAGTAGGAGAGCGGCGACGCGGCCGGAACGAGGGCCCGGGCATGTCCACCCGACCACGGAGGCGGGCCGAATCGGGTTGACACCGCTCATGGCGCGGTCATACGATATGAGGTTCGTATCCGCGATGAACAGGGTGAACGTCCAGGGGGACACCATGAGAGTAGGCATGTTGACCGGTGGAGGCGACTGCCCCGGGCTCAATGCCGTCATACGCGCGGTGGTGCGCAGGTCCATCGGCATGTACGGCGGCACTGTGGTGGGCTTCAAGTACGGCTGGGCGGGTGTCCTGGCCGGCAACACTCTCAAGCTCGGCATAGACGAGGTGTCGGGCATCCTGCCGCGTGGCGGAACCATACTGGGCACGTCGAGGACGAACCCCTACAAGGTGGACGGCGGCGTCGATGAGATCGGAAGAACGTTCAAGAAGGAAGGCCTGGACGCCCTCATAGCCGTCGGCGGCGAGGACACGCTGGGTGTCGCGAGCAGGCTCTTCGAGGAAGAGGAGCTGCCGATCATAGGCGTGCCGAAGACGATCGACAACGACATCGTCGGCACCGATTTCACGTTCGGTTTCGACACCGCCGTCACCATCGCGACTGAGGCCATCGACAGACTTCACACGACCGCCGAGTCGCACAATCGCGTGGTCGTGGTCGAGGTCATGGGCAGGCACACGGGCTGGATCGCCGTGAAGGCCGGCATCGCCGGAGGCGCCGACCTCATAATCATCCCCGAGATACAGACCAGCCTATCCGAGATCTGCGAAGTCATCAGGAAACGCCACGAGCGCGGGAAGAACTTCAGCATCGTAGTAGTAGCGGAGGGCGCGCAGTACCCGCTCGACGCACCCGACTCCGTGCAGGGCGGCGTGGTGACCGTGGAGCATACGACCGACTCGTTCGGCCACGTCAGGCTCGGCGGCATCGGCAACAAGCTCGCGCGGGCGATCGAGACGGAGACCGGATACGAGACGCGCGTCTCCGTTCTGGGCTACATCCAGCGCGGCGGAACGCCGACGGCGTTCGACAGGGTGCTCGGGACGCGATTCGGCGTGCTGGCGGCCGACCTCGCGCACCAGGGGAACTTCGGCAAGATGGTGAGCTTGAACGGGGACAAGGTCATTCCGGTCGCGCTGTCGCACGCCTCGGAGGGCGTGAAGCGGGTCGACATGGACCTCTTCGAGGTGGCGCGCACGTTCTTCGGATAGCGGCGAGAGCCGGGAGAGAGGCGGCGAGACCCGGTGAACGCGGGGTCCGGACGGAGGGTCAGCAGGAGCAGGAAATCAGGGAGGTAGAATGCCGCTCGTCACGGGCAGCGATCTTCTGGTTCCGGCAAGAACGCAGGGTTACGCGGTCGGAGCCTTCAACACCAGCAATCTCGAGATCACTCAGGCCATCTTCGAGGCGGCCGCCGAACTGCAGTCCCCGGTGATCGTGGCCACGTCTGAGTCAGCGATCAAGTACGCCGGGATAGCGAACATCAGGAACATGGTGAAGGAGCTGGCGGACGGCACGGGCGTGCCGGCCGCTCTTCACCTCGACCACGGCGCAACCGCCGAGATCGCCAGGACATGCATCGAGGCCGGGTGGACCTCCGTCATGATCGACGGCTCTCACCATTCGTTCGAGGAGAACGTCAGACTGACGCGCCACGTGGTCGAGATGGCCAGGCCGCTGGGCATATCGGTGGAGGCGGAGTTGGGAAGGCTCGTGGGCGTCGAGGACGAGGTCGTGGTCAAGGAGGGCGAAGCCGTCTTCACGGACCCGGCCGAGGCCGAGCGCTTCGTCAATGAGACAGGGTGCGACTCGTTGGCGGTCGCCATCGGTACGTCGCACGGCGCCTACAAGTTCAAGAGCGACCCCAGACTCGCCATCGACAGGCTCGAGGCGATAGCGGCGAGGGTCTCAGTGCCGCTCGTGTTGCACGGCGCGTCGGCGGTCCCCGAGGACGTCCTCGAACTGGCTCAGCGCTACGGCGCGCAGCTCAAGGGTGCCAAGGGGGTGCCCGCGGAGAGCATCGCGGAGGCGATACCGCACGGCATCGCGAAGATCAACATCGACACCGACCTCCGTCTGGCCTTCACGGGACGCGTCCGCCAGATCCTGGCGGACAGCCCGGAGGTCTTCGACCCCAGGAAGATCCTGGGCGCCGCCAGAGAGGGGATGAAGAAGGTTGTGGCTTCGAAGATAACGCTCTTCGGATCTGCCAATCGAGCATAGGAGGGACCGATGGCTCTCAAGTACGCGATCAACGGATTCGGCAGGATAGGCAGGCTGGTTCTCCGCACCGCGGTGGAGTCGGGCGAACTCGAGCTCGCCGCCATCAACGACCTCACCGACGCCAGGACGCTCGCTCACCTGCTCAAGTACGACTCGGTGCACGGCCGCTTCGCCGGCGAGGTGACCGCGGGCGACGGTTCGATCACCGTCAACGGCAGGGAGGTCAAGATCACGTCCGAGAAGGACCCGGCCAAGCTGCCGTGGAAGGACCTCGGTATCGACGTGGTCATCGAGTCGACGGGCGTCTTCCGCGACCGCGCGGGCGCCTCGAAGCATCTCCAGGCCGGCGCGAGGAAGGTCATGATCTCCGCGCCCGCGAAGGACCCGGACATCACGATTGTGATGGGCGTCAACGACGGCGTGTACGACGCCTCCAAGCACGACATCATCTCCACGGCGTCCTGCACGACGAACTGCGCGGGCCCGATGGTCAAGGTGCTGCTGGACGACTTCGGCGTCGAGCGCGGCCTCATGACGACCGTGCACGCATACACGAACGACCAGAGGATCCTCGACCTCCCGCACAAGGACCTGCGCAGGGCGAGGGCCGCCGCGATGTCGATGATCCCCACGACGACCGGCGCCGCCAAAGCCATCACGACGGTGATCCCCGAGCTCAAGGGCAAGCTGGACGGAATGGCCATCAGGGTGCCTACGCCCGACGTCTCGCTCGTCGACTTCGTGCTCGAGCTCGGCAGGGACACAACGACCGAAGAGGTGAACGCGGCATTCAAGAAGGCCGCGAACGCGGGGCCGCTCAAGGAATACCTCGCATACAGCGAGGAGCCCATCGTCTCGATAGACCTGACCGGCGACCGTCACTCCTGCACGTTCGACGCGCCCCTCACCAAGATGATGGGCCCGAGGATGGTGAAGGTTCTCGGCTGGTACGACAACGAGGCCGGATATGCGGCGCGCATGGTGGACATGATGAAGCTCGTCGCGGGGAGGTAGTCCGCGTGATTCACAAGCTGCACATCAAAGACGTCGACGTGCGCGGCAGGCGCGTCCTGACGCGCGTCGACTTCAACGTCCCGCTCAGAGACGGATCGATAGCGGACGACACCAGGATCCGGAGCGCCATTCCGACGATCAGGAACATCGTCGAGCGCGGCGGCCGGGCGGTCCTCATGTCACACCTGGGACGCCCGAAGGGCAAGGTCGTAGACGGGCTCAGGATGTCGCCGGTGGCGGCGAGGCTGGGCGAGCTTCTCGGGTCCGCGGTCGCAACCGCCACCGACTGCGTGGGGCCGGAGGCCGCCCGAGTGGTAGACGGATTGGCCGACGGTGCGGTGGCGCTTCTCGAGAACCTCCGTTTTCACGAGGAGGAGACGAAGAACGAACCGGGCTTCGCCGCCGCGCTCGCCGAGCTGGGTGACGTCTACGCCGACGACGCGTTCGGCACCGCCCACAGAGCGCACGCGTCGACCGTCGGCGCCGCGGAGCACTTCGACGTGAGGGCTATGGGCTTTCTCATGGAGAGAGAGATCGAGAACCTGACGGCCGTCACCGAGGACCCGGAGAAGCCCTACGTCGTGATCCTGGGAGGAGCGAAGGTCTCCGATAAGATCGGCGTCATCGAGAACCTGATGCCAAAGGCCGACGGCCTGCTCATCGGCGGAGGCATGGCGTTCACATTCATCAAGGCGCGTGGCGGGAGTGTAGGGGGGTCGCTTCTCGAGGAAGACAGCCTCGGCGTCGCCTCCCACCTCCTCGAGAGGGCGGCGAAGGACGGAAAGGTCTTCCTGCTGCCCGTCGACGTTGTGGCTGCACCCGGCCTCGAGGGGAACGACGAACCGAAGACACTCGCCTCGAACTCCATACCTGACGGCATGAAGGGTCTCGACATAGGCCCGGGCACGGTGGCGGCGTTCACGGCCGAGATAGATCGTGCGAAGACGATCGTCTGGAACGGACCTATGGGCGTCTTCGAGGACCCGCGGTTCGCCTCGGGCACGTACGCGATAGCGCGAGCCGTGGCCGCGCGGACAGGAGAGGGCGCGCTCAGCGTCATCGGCGGCGGCGACTCGGCCGCGGCCGTGAGGGACGCGGGCGTTGCCGACCGCATCACCCACATCTCGACGGGCGGCGGTGCGTCGCTCGAGTTTCTCGAGGGAAAGAAGCTGCCGGCGATTGAGGTCCTGTCCGACGGGAGGTCCGCATGAGCAGGACCACGGTGGTGGCAGGCAACTGGAAGATGAACAAGACCCCGCGCGAGACGCGGCGGTTCATGTTAGCGCTGCGCAACAAGCTCGCCGGAATGGACTTCCGGTCTGAGGTCCTCGTGTGCCCGCCCTTCGTCTGCCTCGAGACGGCGGTCGACGCGGCAAGGGACACGCGCATCGCAGTCGGGGCGCAGAACGCCTCCTGGGACAAGAGCGGAGCGCTCACCGGAGAAATATCCAGCGAGATGCTGGAGGAGGTCGGCGTCACGCACGTCATCCTCGGTCACTCCGAGAGGAGGGGCATCTTCGGAGAGACCGACGACATCGTCAACAGAAAGCTCATTCACGTGCTCCAGGGCAGCCTGACGCCCATCGTGTGCGTGGGGGAGGTGCTGTCGGAACGCGAGGGCGGACGTACCGAGGACGTCGTTCGAGGGCAGCTGAGCGGCTCCCTGGCAAACGTGGCGCCGGACCACGCACGACGCATAGTCGTCGCCTACGAGCCGGTATGGGCCATAGGCACGGGCCTCACCGCATCGCCCGAAATGGCGAACGAAGTTCACGTCTTGATTCGGGAAGCGATTGCTGGTATCTTTGATAGGGTTGTGGCCGAGGAGGCGCGTATCCTCTACGGTGGAAGCGTCAAGCCGGACAACGCCGGGGGACTGCTCGCACAGAGCGACGTCGACGGAGTGCTGGTGGGCGGCGCGAGCCTCGACCCGGACAGCTTCGCGGGGATCCTGGAGGCGGCCGGCTGATCGAGGCCGTGACCGCCACACGCCGGCTGACGCCGGTTGACTCACAGGATCGCCGCCGTATACTGGCGGCGGCCGGTTGACAGGACCGCCGTCGCGGTTCAGATCAGCCGGATCGAAACGACGGACGAACGGAGGACATCGGATGACGGCCGTGCTGCTGGGGATACACATACTCGTCTGCGCTTCGCTGATGTTGGTCGTCCTGCTGCAGTCGGGCAAGGGCGGCGGGCTCGCGGGCGCGTTCGGCGGTGCCGGTGGGGTCGGGGCGGTGTTCGGTGGACAGACGGCAGCCGACTTTCTGACGAAGGCCACTCGTTATCTGGCGGTCGCCTTCATGGTGACGTCGCTGACGCTCGCGCTCGTGTCCAGAGGTAGGATCCTCGGCACGGTCGAGGGCAGTCTCGAGAGGAGGGCCGCGACCCCGGCCGCCGCAACAGGCGAAGCGGTGCCGACCGGCGAACTGCCGGGGGCGCTCCCGGGGGCCGAGCAGCAGACGGCTCCGGACGCCGGCCAGACAGGCGGAGCGACGCAGGGCCAGGCGGACGAGCAGCCGGCGGAGCAGCAGCCTCAGGCCGGCGAGTAGGGCCGCGCTCTCGTCTTCGGGATCTCGAAGAGTACCTCCGACAATCGAATACGTGCCCGGATGGTGGAACTGGTAGACACGCCATCTTGAGGGGGTGGTGGGCGTATGCCTGTGCGAGTTCGAGTCTCGCTCCGGGCACCACTCGAAACAGGGTCCGCTGTCGGACCCTGTTCTCATGTACGGGAGCATCGACGCCGGACGGAGCGGCGACAACAGCACAGCGAACCGCGCGGAGCACGACCGGGTGAACGAGTTCAGAAGAGCATACAACCTCATGCTTCGTGCCTTCGGCCCGCAGGGCTGGTGGCCTTCCGAGACCACGTTCGAGACCGCCCTCGGGGCGGTTCTGACGCAGGGCACGGCCTGGACGAACGCGGAGCGGGCGGTGGATATCCTGCGCGGGCACGACGCCCTGACGCCGGAGGCGATCTCCCGCATGGAGGGTAACGAGCTTGCCCGCCTCGTGAGGCCCGCCGGCTTCCACACGCGGAAGGCGCGCACGATCAAGGACCTCGTGTCGGCCGTCGGCGGCTCCGGGATGGGCTGGCGCGCGCTCCTGGCGCTCGACGAGTCATCTCTCAGAGAGAGGTTGCTCTCCATCCACGGTGTCGGCCCCGAGACCGCCGACGCCATCATCCTGTACTGCGCCGGGCTGCCGGTCTTCGTCGTCGATGCCTACACGAGGCGCTTCGCGGTGAGACACGGTCTCGTCCGTGAGGATGCGCGGTACGAGGACATCCAGCGGGCCTTCGGCTCACACCTGCCCGCCGACCCGGACCTGCTGGGGGAGTATCACGCACTGATCGTGGAACTGGGCAAGATGTATTGCGGTCCGGTGGCGCGGTGCGAAAACTGCCCACTGAAGGCCCTGTTCGACGACTTCCAGTAGCGCGGGCAGCCCCCGCCGGAAATCGGTTGAGGCGGACTCAAGCCTCCAGGGCCGGCGTCGGCCTGACGCGTCGCAGAACTGGCACGCGCGGCTTGACACTCCCGATTCCAGGTATCAAGCTGGAGTGTAACGGGCGCGCGCGACCGGTTCGCGCGCCGCCACTGGAGGATACGTGTCGAGTCGCCTGGCCCGCTCGACCGTCTGGTTGCTGCCGCTGCTGATCGTCTTGTCCGCGGCCGGCATCACCCGGGCGGAGCACATAGACCACACGATCACATTCTCCGAGCAGGACCTGACGCTGACCAGGTCCGGCGCCTACGACGTCGTCGCCCTGGAGGGGTGTGACGTCATGCGGACGCCCGGCAGACCTCAGCTGCCGGTCTCCGTCATAACGCTGGCGCTTCCCCCGGACTCGAGGGTCATGGGCCTCGAGATCCTGGACGCGGAGAGCCGTGAGCTGCTCGACAGAGTGCTGCCTCTGCCCGCACAGCACCCGCGCATACTGCCGGTCCCCGGAGCCCAGCCCACACCGTGGCGTTTCACGGATCCGGATCCCTCGGTCTACTCGGGCGAGGCGCCGTATCCATCGGACGTCGTGAGGCTCGTCTCCGTGGGACGCTTGGGCGCGAACGCCGTGGTCGGTCTCGAGGTCACGCCGGTGCAGTACCTTCCGGACTCGGGACGACTCCGCATGTTCAGCCGCCTGGATGTCAGGGTCTACTACGAGGCCGGCGACCGGCCCGCTGACTCCGTGGTAGCCGGCCGTTTGGTCCCGGCCGTCGCGAAGGACGTGGTGGCCAACCCGAGCGGGATATCGCCGGCCCCGGAGACATCCGTCAGGCGACGCGGCCGTCTCGACCCGGGCTTCTACGACTACGTGATCGTGACCGACCCGGGTTACGTTGCGTCGTTCCAGCCTCTCGCACAGTGGAAGACGCAGAAGGGTGTACGCGCCACTATCGTCACCGTTGACTGGATCGACTCGAACTACGCCGGGCCGGACCTTCAGTCCCGCATCCGCGCCTTCATTGCCGACGCCGCCACCACCTGGGGCGCGACCTGGTTTCTCCTCGGCGGCGACACCCAGGTGATCCCTGCGAGGCGCGCGTACGCAATGACGTCCGAGGCTGGAATGCGACCAGACGAGGACGACATAGGGTGCGACCTATACTACTCGGACCTCGACGGCGACTGGGACCGGAACGGGAACGGCGTCTACGGCGAGACTGCGGATGACGTCGACCTCTATCCCGACGTGTTCGTCGGCCGGGCGTCGGTTCGCACCGACGCGGACGTTCAGGCCTTCGTCCAGAAGGTCCTCGCGTGGGAGCGGGGACCCGCTCCCGGCGTGGGGCTCGACATGCTGATGGCAGGTGAGATCCTCTGGACCGACCCACTCACCGACTCGGGCGTCGCCCTGAACGTCATCGACCGCAGATCGGTCCCGCCGCGCTACGACCCGATCGACAAGCTCTACGAGAGTCAGGGCAACGAGACCGTCGCGTCAGTGACGGCGGCCCTGAACGAGGGACAGGGGCACTTTCTGCATAGCGGCCACGCATGGTTCACGGTCATGGGCTGCGGCGAGGGCTATCTGGACCGGAACGGGGCCGCCGCGCTGACGAACGCCGAGAAGCAGCCCATCGTCTACTCGATAGGCTGCTGGCCCGCGGCATTCGACCTCGAGGACGATACCTGCATAGCTGAGAACTTCATGAGGAACCCGGCGGGCGGCTCGGTGGCCTTCATCGGCAACAGCCGCTACGGGTGGGCGGCTCCGGGCAACCCGGGGTTCGGGTACTCAGAGCGTTTCATGCAGGCATTCTACGACGCCGTCTACACGGGCGGGGTCGATCGGCTTGGGGCGGCTCTGGCTGTGGCGAAGGCCTGTTTCATCCCGCTCTCGAGGCAGGAGAACGTCTACCGCTGGCACCAGTACGAACTGAATCTCCTGGGCGACCCCGAGATGCCCGTCTGGACCGACGAACCGGAAGCTCTCGAGGTGTCACACCCCGAGACGCTCGCGGCAGCGGCGACCGCCTTCGATGTATCGGTGTGGACCCAGCAGGGACCGGTCGAGGGCGCACTGGTGTGCGTCGAGGGCCCCGGCGGGTTGTACGAACGCAAGCTGACCGGCCCCGACGGGATCGCCGTGCTCCCGCTCCAGCTGGCGGCGCCGGGCGACGTCGGGCTCACGGTGACGGCGCACGACTGCATGCCCTACGAGACGACCGTGCCGGTAGCGTCGACCGGGGTCTTCGTGAGCCCTTCGGAAATCACGATCGACGACTCGGCCGGGGGCAACGGTGACGACCTGCCTGGACCAGGGGAGACCGTCGCCGTCGCGGCCACGCTCGCCAATCTCGGAACCGAAACGGCATCCGCCGTGGAGGCCGTCCTGCAGTCCGACGACCCGATGCTCCGGGTTCTGTCCGACGTTACATCGTACGGCGACATCGACGGCGGCGCACTGGCGTCTCCCTCCGTGCCGTTCGAGATCGCCATAGACGAGGACTGCCCCAACGGGCACGTCGCTCTTCTGGACCTTCTGGTCGAATCGGGGGGAGTCAGGACGACGTGGACGTCAGCCGTGACGATCGAAGTGGCCGCTCCGGTGGTGGTCGTGTCCTCATGGTCGATGGACGATTCGGGGGGCGGAGACGGCGACGGGACACCCGAGCCCGGCGAGACGGTCGAACTCACGGTCGAACTCCGCAACGACGGACTGGCCGTGGCAACGGCGCTGGAGGTGGTCGCATCGAGCGCGGACGCCTGCGTGACCGCGGGCGGCGACCCGGTCCAGATGGGCGACCTGCAGGCGGGAGCTTCAGCCTTCTGCGTGCTCTCGGCGTCGATCTCGTCGTCCTGCCCGGTGCCGTCGTTCCCGGACCTGACGGTCGACGTGAGCACGTCCGACGGGTTCCTCTTCTCGGACGACCTGGGACTGGTCGTCGGAGACGCGGGGCTCTTCGACGACTTCGAGGGCGGCGGCACGGCCTGGGCGCACTCAGGTAGCAACGACCTCTGGAGGACGACCACTCACAGGTCGCACAGCGGAACGTCGAGCTGGTATTCCGGCTCCGACGTGTCGTGGACATACCAGGACTCCATGAACGCGTCGCTGGTCTCGCCGGAGTTCGTCGCAGTGCCGGGCTCCGAACTGACGTTCTGGTGCTGGTACGAGTTTCCGACCTACCACCAGGACGGCCTGTACGTGGAGCTTCTGGCCGGGGGAGCGCCCTTCGACACGCTGGACTTCCTCGGCAGTGGAGGCGCCCTGGGGCAGCTCGGGACGATCGGGAACGACTGGCTCGAGTACTCCTACGCGATAGAGGGCGCCAGAGGGGAGACCCTTCAGGTCAGATTCAGGTTCGTGAGCGACGCTTCGGACGTGGCGGAAGGAGTCTACCTCGACGACGTCGCGGTGACCGCAGGTCCGGAAGCGACCGACTCGGGAGTGGACGAGGACCCTGTAGAGACCGAGGAGCCGGCCGTGCTGCACCAGAACCGGCCTAACCCGTTCACGCCCTACACGATGATAGGCTTCTCGACCCGGCGGGAGACACCCGTCATGCTGGCCGTCTACAACATTCAGGGACGCCTCATAAGGACCCTGCTCAGCGACACGGTCGGCCCCGGCGAGCACTCGACCTCATGGGACGGCAAGGACGAGCTCGGAGTCGACGTGGCAGCCGGCGTCTACATGTGCAGGCTTGTGGTCGGGGAGTTCGAGGACACCCGCAAGATGATACTGATAAGGTAGAGAGGAGGAGCCGCGGGCAGGGAACCGCCTGGGAGGCATACTTGACGCGGCACTGCGGGAACCTTATCTTTCTTGCTGAGGGCGAGTACGATCTTGTTGAAGCCATGAGGCTGTCCGCCCGTCTAAAGAACGTAGGGGTGAACATCACTAGGACGGGCAGGCGCAACGAGCGCATCGAGAGCGGGCTTCAGAGAAGGAGTCTCGACCGCTGGAGTCCTGCCGTCCTAAGAAGGGCATTCTTCGCCCTTTACAGGCGGGGGGACGCATGGTAGAAAGGGTCTTGAGAGACACCGGACCGGAAAATCGAGGGGGACCATTCTTGGCCCGTTCGAAGTCGTACAGGATTGTCCTGGCGGCGCTGGCCGTAGCGGTTCTTGTCGCGCCGGCACAGGCCGCCGACAAGTACGCGGGCGAGTTTCTGACTCACGGCGTCGGCGCGAGGGCCCTGGGCATGGGCAGCGCGTTCGTGGCGGTGGCCGACGACGTGACGGCCGGCTACTGGAACCCAGCAGGCGTGGCGGACGTCGAGGGTAGGGCGGTGCAGCTCATGCACGCGGAGACGTTCGGGGACGTCATCAACTACGACACCGGCGCGTACGTGCACCCGCTGGACCGCGATGCGGCGATGGCCGTCACGGTTGTCAGGCTCGCTGTCGACAACATACCGTTCACGGATTTCGAAGAGGACGAATACAGGATCTACTACGACGCCGCGAGGATTACCTGGGAGAGCGATTCCGAGACGGCGATGCTGGTGTCATACGGCAGGCGCGTCTCCGACCGCCTTCGCATCGGCGGCAATCTGAAACTTGTCATGAAGAACATCGCCGACTACTCCTGCTACGGTGCCGGGTTCGACCTGGGAGCCAAGTACGACGTCTGGAACGGCGGGACCTTGGGAGCGAACCTGCAGGACGTCACCACGACGTTCCTGTCCTGGGACACCAAGGAGCGCGAGCACATAATGCCGACGGTGAAGGTCGGCGCCGCGCAGAAGTTCGATCTGCCTTCGATGGGCGGCGTTCTCACTCTCGCCGCAGACGCGGACGTGCGCTTCGAGAACCGCACTCTGGCCGACGAGTACCACGTCGGCTCGGTCTCGGCCGACACACACTACGGAGCGGAGTTCGTGTACCACGGCATGGTCGGCGTGCGTGGCGGCCTCTCCATGGGACAGCTGACCGCGGGGGCCGGGTTCACCATCGCGAGCTTCACCATCGACTACGCGTTCGGCAAGCACGAGTACCTGGACTCGAGCCACAGGGTCTCGGCCTCATACTCGTTCTGAGGTTCCGGAGGCTTGCCGAAGTTGGCCGAATGAGCTATCTTGATAAGCTGTAAGGGACAAACCAGCGGGAAGACAGCGGTCGCTGCGACCCGCGAAGACGAAGGAGAGAGGGCAGATGATGAGTCATCCGCGAAGATGGATGACCCCCCTGGTGCTCCTTGCGCTGCTTGCGAGCCTCGTGCTCTCGGGCGGATGCGGGAAGAACCTGATGGAAGCTGACAACGTGCCGCCGGTCGGGAGCATGATCACCAATCCGCCCGACGGTGCGGCTCTCAACAGCCCGGTGATCGACGTGCGCGGCCGCGCCGAGGTCGGCGCCACCATTCGCATCCTGGTGAACGGTGAACTCAAGGGTACCGCGGTCTCGTACCCTGCCGCCCAGAGCGAAGGCGGACTCGGACGGTTCACGGTGGAGAGTGTCGACCTCGGCGAAGAGGGACACAAGGAGATCGTAGGCGTCGTTACCGACCTCTACGGGAACCGCGCCGAGAAGGACCTCCTCGCCGAAATAGACCTCGACATGCACGCACCGCCGGTGTCGTTCGAAGCGTTCGTCGGCGCCGAGCCCGACACGTTGGACGGTCACGACGGATGGAGAACGGGACTTCCCGCGGTCACCCTGATAGGTCTGACGGACACGACGGCGTCTCAGACGCGCGTGAGATTCGGGATCAACGAGTTCACACCGGACTCGTCGCTGGTGTTCCCCGGGGACCCGGGGGAGCCGGACGCGATGCGCTTCTGGGTACCGATGACAAGTCCTCCTCTCACGATCCTTAACCCGGACTCCACGGTCGTCTACTACGTCGAGGCGCTCGACCCTGCCGGAAACTCGTCGGCCGAGGCCGTGAAGCTGAGCTGGATTGCGGCGGGCAAGGAGACTGTGCTCAGTTGGGACGACAGCGATTACGGCAACGTCCAGAACAGAGTGTCGGGACAGGCCGGAATGGCGTTCGCGGTGCTCTTCGACAACACGCCCGCGTGGGCCAACTTCGTGACTGGCATGCAGGTGTACATCATGAACGACGACATCACGAACCCGGACAACCCGACTGCACCGACCACGAAGCCGTTCACGGCGTACGTCTGGAAGACGGACGGAGACTACCCGCTGGAGCACGCCAACGATGGCTACCAGCCATTCGGTATGAATACGTGTCCGGAGGACAGCCTCGTCACGTTCTACTTCGGGAACGCGATCAACATCACGAACAACGACGATTTTCCGGACAAGAAGTTCTGCGTGGGGTTCGAGTACCTGTACAAGAACAACCCCGTGCTGGGCGTCGACACGGATGAGCCCAGTGGGCGGAGCTTCCACTGGAACTGGACGGACTGGGAAAGGGCCGAGGGCCACGACTACATCATCCACGCCATCGTCTCAGACCTGCAGTCGCACGGCGGGGACGCCAGGACGGCGGTCCTCACGCCGAGGATAGTGCGAGTCCCGATGCCCGAGAGGCAGTAACGGTAACTGACGATTGACGAAAGAGGCCCCGGGGTCGCCCCCGGGGCCTTCTCTTTGTGCCATCACCTGGAGACATCGCGGCCCGTCCAGCGGGGCCCCTGCGGCTCCCGGCTCACATGTTCTTGATGGTGATCGCGTCCCCAGGGTAGATTCGCGAGTTCCAGCCGAGCCCGTTCCACTTGAGGACGTCGGCCGTGCGCTTACCGTAGCGCCTCGCGATCGAGGAGACCGTATCGCCGCGCGCGACCCGATGGATGATCGTGCCGCCGGCGGCGTAGCGATCGTCGTCGGCCCCGGGCCCGATCGGGATTACGATGTGGTCGCCCGCCCGGATGCGGTTGGGATTGCGGATGCTGTTCACCTGCAGGATCGCCTTGACGCTCGTCCCGTACGCGGCCGCGATAGCAGAGAGGTTCTCGCCGCGGGCGATCTTGTGCCTGCGCCACGACACGCGCTCGCTCTCGGGGACGCTCGCCAGCGCCGACAGACAGTGCCGTCCGGTCCCCGGAGGCACGTTCACCGTCACGGGGCCGTCGGACGGGGGAGTGCACCAGCGCCTGAGCGCCGGGTTCAGATGCCGAAGTTCATCCTCGCTGACGCCGACCGCTTCCGCGATGAACGTAAGGTCGGTGGCGTCGCACACCTCGACCGTCTCCTGCTCCAGCGGCTTCTCGGGTTCCCAGTCCTCGAAACCGTAGGTCTCCGGGTCCGAGCCGATGATCACGGCGGCCATGAACTTCGGCACGAAGTTCTCGGTCTCGCGCGGGAGGTCCAGGCACCAGTAGTCTTCGCACGACGGCCGCCTGCTCTGCGCGCGAGCCACACGGCCCTCGCCGGCATTGTACCCCGCCAGCGCCAGCTCCCAGCTCCCGAACATCTCGTACAGGTCGCCCAGATACCCGCACGCGGCCCGCGTCGCCTTGATCGGGTCCCTGCGCTCGTCGACCCACCAGTCGACCCTCAGTCCGTACATCCGTGCCCGGCTCGATATGAACTGCCACATACCCGCGGCGTGCGCCCTGGAGTAAGCGTTGGGGTTCAGCCCGCTCTCGATCATGGACAGGTAGAACAACTCGGAAGGAAGCCCCGCGGAAGACAGCTCGCTCTCGATCATCGGCCGGTAACGGCCGGTCCGGCGGAGCCAGCGGGTCATCTCCTTGCGGCCCTTGCCCGTGAAGTAGTCGATCCACTTCTGCACGCGGTCGTTCTGTACGATCTCGATGCCGGGAACCTCTCCCGACTCGACGGCTTCGCTCACGGCCTGTCTGGCCATGGCGATCTCCGCCTCGACCTCAGCCGCGTCGGCGGCGTCGGTCTCCACGGCGTTGCCGGGAGCGGCCTTCAGGAAGTAGGCGATACGGGACTGCAGAGAGTCCCTCTGCTGGCGAAGGTCGTCGGTGTGCGGTGTCGTCGACGACAGGCAGACCAGCGCGCGCTCAAGGAGCGGGACCGCCTCGTCCCACTCGTCACACACGTAGTGGGAAAGGGCCTGGCGGTACTGCGTCTCCGCGAACTCGAGCGAGTCCACCACGGCGCTGTACGCCGACCCCGCGGGCTCGACGCACGTCTCCGGGGCACCCGCCGAGGGTACACCGGTCCCGGCGCAACCGAACGCGAGCGCCGAGAGAAACAGCAGAGATGCAACCAGTGCTCGATTCACGATGCGGTAGAATATCCTCAGTGGGGTCCCCGACGCAAGCGAAAACCACGCTCGGGGAGAGGTCCCGGGATTGACTAATTCTTGACTATCGAGTATTATCGGTGTTGAAAGAATCGTGCCTGCCCGACTTCCATGACAGAGTTGACGGCCATGCAACAGAGACAGGCTACAAGGCGCAGGACGAAGATATCGTCCCTCGAGCTGCTCAGGCGTCTCATCCCGGTTGACCGTCTGGATGCCGTAAGCCGCGAGGAGTACGTGCGCCTCCTGTCCCTGGACGGGGAAGAGGAGCGCCTCCAGGGCGCCACATCGCTCCTCGAGCGGCTCTGCGAGCTGGGCTACCTCCGCCGGCTCGCGAGCACGGAGGCGAACGGCTCCTACCGTGTTACTTACAGGGACCTGTCCACTCTCGACACGATAAGCATAACGCTGCCGTCCGCCCCAGCCGCGAAGCCGGACGAGGCCGCGGGGGGCGAGCGCTCGCGGGCTCCCGCGGTCGACCGTGAGGCGGAGGAGGCCGTCGAGGCGAGAACGCGCGGAGCGCGCCCCGCCGGCAGTGCGGAGCGGGAGGGCGCGCAGGACGCACGCGCCCCGGCCGACATCCGCGTCCGCGGTCTCCTTCCGATGACGATACTCGAGGCCGTTGCCGCATCCAGCAGACGGATCGACCTTGCGAGCGCTATGGGCCATCTGTATGATCTCCTCGTCGACTCGATCGGGTGCGACCGGCTCGCGATCTTCATGTCAAGCGGTCTGTCAGGTTCGCCCGCGGGGCGCCTCTCCGAGCTGGAGGAGGTGTTCCGCTGGTCGGAACGTGAGCTGGTCTCTCCGTCCGAGCTGAGATCGAGGGTCGAGGAGACCGGGGAGGTCGTACTCGTGCCGGACCTGTCGGCGCCCGGCCAGTACAGGCGCCGCTTCGGCAGCGAGGCGGCGGGGTCGCTCATCGTGGCGCCGCTCAGAGCGGAGGCCTACGTCTACGGAGTCCTCGAGCTGTGGTCGAAGCGCCCGCACGCATACACGTCGGACGACGTGGCGGTCGTCGACTTCGTTGCCGAGTTCATGGGCGGCCTCATCAAGAGGAGGCTCGAGGTCGAGGAGCTGATCTTCGTCGACCACACGAGCCAGATCCACAACAGGCGCTACTTCGACGAACAGCTCGCGAGGGAAGTTGAGCGCTGCAAACGGACAGGCAACGCCATGGCTCTCCTGATCGGCGACCTGGACGACTTCAAGGCGATCAACGACACGCTCGGGCACGCGGCCGGGGACAGCGTGCTCAGGCAGGTCGGGAGGATCCTGAGCGAGAACGCGAGGCAGCTGGACATCGTGGCCAGGATCGGGGGAGAGGAGTTCGGCGTCATACTCCCCAACGTCGAGCGCGACACGGCGCTCGCAGTGGCCGAGCGAATGAGAAGCACCATATCCAGGCATCGGTTCGTGACCGGCGTCAAGGACACTCCCGCTTGTTCGGTGACCATCAGCATGGGCGGAGCCCTCTATCCGCTCGACGCCAAGTCGCGCACGGACCTCGTCGACAAGGCCGACCGCATAGCCCTGTACGAGGCTAAGCGGCGGGGCAAGAACCGGGTCATCTTCTGGCTGGACATGCAATCGAACTGAAGCGCGCTGACACGCTGGCAGAGGCGCTCGCCGTCGAGCGAGGCTCGGTCGTCGCGTTCGTCGGGGCCGGCGGCAAGACGTCGGCCATCGTCCGGCTGTCCGACGAGCTCTCGGGACTCGGCTGGAGCGTCCTCGTGACGACCACGACGCACGTGGGACGATCGATCGCGGACAGGATGCCCGTCTTCGCGACGTGCGGGGGGCACGTGATCGGACAGCTTCGCGGCGTCCTCGAGGGCGGGGGAAGAGCGTTCCTGGCCTCGTCCGAAGGCGGCGACGGCAAGTTCGAGGGACCGGACCCGCGCTCGCTCGACGCACTCCTGGCAGAGCTGGCTCCCGACGTCGTTCTCGTAGAGGCCGACGGATCACGCCAGCGGCCCATCAAGGCGCCCGCGGAGCACGAGCCGGTGCTTCCACACGGCGTGGCCCACGTCATAGCCGTCGCTGGACTCGACGCCATAGGACGGAGAATCGACTCGGACGCGGTGCACAGGCCTGAACTCGTCGCCGCGATCCACCGTTCCGATACCGTTACGCCGGACCTGGTCGCGGCGGTCTTGACCTCGCCCCACGGAGCCATGAAATCGGTGCCGCCGCGCACTCGCGTCACCCCTCTCCTGAACAAGTCGCGCGGCGTCTCGCACGAAGTGATAGAGCGGGTGGTGGCCGCGGTGCTTCGGTCAGGGGACCGCAGGATCGTCCGCGTCGCCGTGACGGACATCCAAGGAGCGGACTTCGCGTTCGCCACGGCCCTCTGTTGACAGAGCGCCGCTTTTGGTTCATCCTGACCATGTCATGGAATGCCACTTGCTCGGACCTCGTTTGCTCACGGGCGAACTGGACGCTGTAACACTCCAGAGAACGGAGGGGACAGAATTGGCAAGAGCATATGTCAAGGTCAACGTGGCGGCGGGCAAGGAGAGGGTGGTGAAGGAGGCGCTCCTTCGTCGTGAAGAGGTGTGTACCGCAGATATCACAAGCGGAGACCAGGACATCATCGCTCTCGTCGAGGCCGCGAGCTTCGACGAGCTATTGGATCTCACACTCAATCAGCTTCGGACGATCGAGGGCGTGACGGGCACCGTCACGAATCTCATCGTCGACAAGGACGACGAGTAGATGGGACGGGACTCCGCAAGAGGGGGGACCTCAGGATGGCCGTTGTTCAGGTAAGCGTCGTGCCGGTGGGCACTGCAAGCCCGAGCATCAGTGAGCACGTGGCCCACTGTCTGGATGTTCTTGACGGGTCAGGACTCGAGTACAGACTCACGCCGATGGGCACCGTGATACAGGGAGAGCTGCGCGATATCCTGAACGCGATCGCCGACATGCACGAGCAGACCTTCGGCGAGAGTGTGGTGCGCGTGCTGACAACGATCATCGTGGACGACAGGAAGGACAAACCTCTGTCGATGTCGGGCAAGCTGGAGGCGGTCAAGAAGCGACGCGGCCGCTAGGGCGGCCGCGTTCGAAGCGCTGTGGGGCGCCGGTAAGCCCGTCCGGACGGTCCCAACTACTCGAGTTCAGGCAGATTGTCGAGTTCGGCCCTGCGGTCCGTTCTCTCTCCGACGAACAGCGCCACGGCGGCGCCCAGGATGGCAAGGTCGGCCGCCAGGAGAATGAAGGGGATACTGAGGCAGAAGCTGGTGGCCATGACCACCGGAATGGCGACTCCCAGTGTCTTCGCTGTCCAGCTCATGTTCTCCTCCTGGTGAAGCCTTCTCCGGCAGTGCGCGACCCCTGGGGAGCGATGCGGGTCCTTCTCTGCCCACAATTCCAGCCTAACACAGGCTAGCTAAATTGTCAAGAGCATCCCATGAATCCCCTTCACAAGGGCGCTTCCGAATCCGCCCTCCACATCGAGCACGAGGCGCTTCTCGAGGCCGTGGCAGTCATCGCCTCGACCCTGCAGGTCGACACGGTGCTGCAGCGGCTGCTGCACCTCACACACAGGATGCTCGGTTTCGAGTACTGCACGATCCTCCTTATCGCGGAGGACGGCCAACGGCTGCATGTGGGTGCGAGGTACGGATACCCCGACAGCATCGTGCAGGAACTCGAACTCAGCGTAGGCCGCGGCCTGACGGGCCGCGTCGCGGAGACGGGACGTCCCATCATCGTCCCGGACGTGACCAAGGAGGAACGCTACCTGGCCGGGCTCCGGGGCGCGCGCTCGGAACTTGTGGTGCCGCTCAAGTTCGGCGACCAGGTCATCGGGGTGTTCGACGTACAGAGCCCGTCGGTCGACGCCTTCGGCCTCGCGGAGCAGGAGATACTGTCGGTCCTGGCCAGCATCGCGAGCGTCGCGATAGTCAACGCGAGGAACCACGCGGCCTCTCTCAGGAGCAGGGACGAGGCTTCCAGGAGACGAGCCCTCGAGAGGCAGCTGAGCTTCGCCAGGACCGTGCAGGAGCACCTCCTCCCGCGCAGGGACCCCGAGATGGCCGGCTTCGACATCGCCGGCGTGAATCTGCCCGGGGAGACGCTGAGCGGCGACTACTTCGACTACATCGAACTGCCGAAGGGCAGCATCGGCGTTGCCGTGGCGGACGTCTCAGGAGAAGGTGTGCCGGCGGCCCTGCTCGCCGCGTCCCTTCAGGGCATGGTGCGCGCCCACATAGAGAACGTCTATTCGATCTCGAGCATATTCGAGCGCGCCAACAAGTCGCTCCTGGCGTCCAGCGCGCCAGAGGACTTCGCGACGCTCTTCTACTGCGTCCTCGAGAGCTCCGGCACACTCACGTACGTGAACGCGGGGCACAACCCTCCGCTCGTGATGCGTGAGGACGGCTCCGTCGAGAGGCTCTCACAGGGGGGGACGGTGCTCGGCATGTTCCCCGACCAGCGCTACCCGCACGGCAGGACGGAGCTTCGACCCGGGGAATACTTGATCGCCTACACCGACGGGCTGACCGAAGCCCTCCACGAGGATGAGCAGTTCGGAGAGGCCCGCGTCATCGAGACCGCCCGCAGGGTCCAGGGAGTGCCCGCCAGGATCATGGCCTCGCTGCTCGTCACCGAGGCAGACGCCTTCTCGGGACCGGGCACGGCCCCGGACGACATGACCGTTGTCGTCGTGAGGCGCCACCAGGACTGAAGCGCGAACGGCACGCCTCCTGCTCCGCCGTCGCACGGCACCCCGTACACCGACGCACCCCAGAGGCCACCGGACATTGACCGAGCGCGAGCGCGCAAGGATCCCGGCCGCGGTCGCCGCGTGCTGCCTGGCCGCGGGCATCGCCATTGCCCGGACCTGTCCGTGCGGCCGCGTCCTGCACATGACAACGGCCGCGTTGGCGGCGGCTTCTCTCGTGCCCGTCCTCGTACACACCGTTCACAGAAGCCGGCCTCGGGCCGGGCCGACGACCGACGTGGCACTCCTCTGTGGACTGGCCCTCGCGGGGGCGGCCCTCTACGGATCGCGTCACGAGCTTGTGCGTCCGGACGACGCCTCGCTGCTGGCCGGCCCGGGACCAGTCGAGGTCATCGGCCGCGTGGTCGAGGCCCGCCCAGGCCGCACCCGCGCTAGGGCCGTGCTCAGGCTCGAGGGAGCGTGCGCAGCCACGGGCCGCGTCTCCGGGCTCCTGTGGACCTCGTGGCCGGATGGGGCCGCGACGCCGGTCAGGGGACAGGTGGTGCGGGCCGCGGGCATCGTGTCCGTGCCCCGGCCCCCCCGCAACCCGGGTTCGTTCGACTTCAGGTCCTACCTGTTGCACAGGAACATCCACGCCGTGATGTCGGTCGACCGCGTCGAGGTCCTGAGGGAGCCGCGCGGCATCGACGCCGCCGCGGCGTGGGTCCGGGACAGAGTGAGGCAGAGGCTGCCGGCCCAGCGGGCGGACGTGATGTGCGCGCTCCTCCTGGGCGACTCGTCGGGGCTTCCGGACGAGCTGCTCGCGTCGTTCCGACGCTCGGGGACCGTCCACGTGCTCGCGGTCTCGGGCCTGCATGTCGGGTTCATCGCCCTCATGGCCAACGCGCTTCTCCGCTGCCTCGGTGTTCCCGGACGCAGGTCGAGACTCCTCGTTATCCCGTGTCTGTGTCTGTTCGTGGCCCTGGTCGGCGCCCGCCCCTCGGCGGTCCGCGCGGCGACGATGGCCTCGGTCCTCATCCTGTCCTGGTCGCTCGAGCGAAGGTCGCCCACGCTGAACACGCTCGGCGTCGCTGCGCTCGCCATCCTCGTCATGAGACCGGGCTCTCTCTTCGACCTGGGTTTCCTTCTCTCCTTCGGCGCCACGCTGGGGATCGTCCTCCTGCACCCGGTCGTCAGGCAGTGGCTGTCTCCAGTCGCGAGGGCGGGGAGACCCGGGAGGTTCGCGGCAGACTCGATCGCGCTGTCCCTCTCTGCGCAGCTCGGCGTTGCGCCGGTCGCTCTCTGGGCCTTCGGTGAGATATCGCTCGTGTCGCCGATTGCGAACCTGGCCGCGGTCCCCATGGCCGCGTTCTCCGTGGCGTCGGGCGTCGGAATGCTCGCCAGTTCGGCCGTGCCCGCGGTCTCGAAGCTGTTCGCCGGCGCGGCGTGGGCGACGCTGGGTTGTCTGTCGTGGACGTCGGGAGCGACCGGAGCGCTGACGCACTCGTCCGTCCGGATCGCCGCGAGGTTCTGGCCCGTGGCCCTGCTCCTCGCGACCGGCATGGGGCTGCGGAGATGCAGCGGAGCGGGGCGCGCCTGGTCGCACGCGATCCTCGCCTCCGCCTGTGTGGTGGCGGCCGCGACCTGGGCCCTCGGCCCCGGCCAGACCCGGCCGCGCATGATCGTCTTCGATGTGGGACAGGGCGATGCGATCCTGCTCGAGCTTCCGGACAGGAAGCACGTGCTGGTGGACGCCGGCCCTGCGTGGCGAGGCGGCTCCGGCGGCGACGCGGGCCGAGGCGTCGTCGCGCCGTACCTCGCCCGGAGAGGAGCACACGTGCTCGACGCGCTCGTCATCACTCACGGCCACGGCGACCACTTCGGAGGCGCCACCTCGGTGCTCTCCGCCTTCGACACGAGGGTCCTCGTCCTGCCCCGCGGTTACGAACGGTCGGAGCCGCTCCGCGAGCTGGCACGAACGGCCGCGGATATGGGGACCGACGTCGTGCAGGTCTCGGCGGGCGACACGCTCGAGGCCGGCCCCGGCTGCAGGATGCTGGTGCTGTCGCCGACCGGCGGACTGCTCGACTCCGGCGCATCGGAGAACGACTCGTCGGTCGTGCTCGATGTCCGACTCACGTGGGCGGGGGCGGTGCTGACCGGTGACGCGGAGCGGCGCGCGGAATCGGAGATGCTCGCGGCCGGACTCGTCCGGCCGGCGGAGATCCTCAAGGTCGCGCACCACGGTTCGTCGACCT
>CAYNQF010000012.1:33906-35966 GCA_964399265.1 uncultured bacterium
GCGCGGCGGGACCGTCGGTCGGGATCATCTCGGTAGGCGAGCGCAACCGCTACGGGCACCCCGCTCCCGAGACGATCTCACGCTTGAGGGCGTCCGGCGCCCGCGTGTTCAGGACGGACGCGGACGGAGCGGTGATCATCGACGTCCTGAGGAACGGGCTGTCGGTGAGGGGCTTCCTGAGCGGAAGAGCGTGGAGAGGACGTCGGCATCAGCTCCAGACGGAGGCGGGCCCGACCACCACGGTTGACAGGCGGTCCGGGTCGAGCAGCGTCGCAGAGGTCTCGAGCACGTACTCCGGCGTGACCGACGCCAGCATTCCCGAGTAGCGATCCTCGTAGTCCGAGCCCAGTCCATATCGCTCGGACCTGACGAGACGTGCCGCGCGCTCCTCGCAGCTCTCGCTCTCGATCAGCCTGCGCCCCCGCAGGTACGACTTGGACGACGACAGCTCTTCCAGAGACGGCGGGCGCCGCCTCATCTCTTCGAGCTGTTCCTCGAGCACCTCGAGAGCCCGGCCGGCGCGCGCGGGCGAGGTCGCCGTGTAGACCCAGAGCACGCCCGGGTCGAGACCCGCGGTGCTCGACATGTCGCTCTCGACCACATACGCGAGCCCCTCGGCTTCGCGCAGACTGCGCCCGAGCCTGGAACCGAACCCCGCGCTGTCCCCGAGTATTACGTCCATCAGACAGACTGCCGGATACCTTGGGTCGGTGCGCGTGATGCCCACGCCACCGACCATGACGTGAGTCTGTCTGCGGTCCCGCGCCAGGAAGCTCCTCTTTCCTCCACGTGCGAGTGGGAGCGGCGGGTCGGGGAGAACGGGCCCGGCGGCGCGCCAGTCGCCGAGGACACGGTCCACGTTGTCGACCAGCGCGTCGGCGTCGAGGTCGCCCGACGCGGCGAGGACAGCGGACGCCGGCGTGCAGAAGCCTGAGTAGAAGGACTCGACGTCGCTGAGCGTCAGCATCCGCACCGTATCGCGCGTGCCGTTCACCGGCCTGTGCCTGGGATGCTCATCGTAGACCAGGTCCAGGAAGGCCTGGCGCGCGACGGTGAACGGATCGTCCTCGTCCTCGGCGATCTCGGCGAGCTGCTTCCGCCTCGCGCTCTCCAGTTCGTCCTTCCGCAGACGCGGGCTGCGGGCGACCTCGCCCAGGACCGCCAGGGACTCGCCGAGCCTCTCGGTCAGTCCCGTTAGCGTTACGACACACGTCTCGTAGTCCGCAAGGACGTCGAGCGACGCCCCGGCGGAGTCGGTCCGGAGTGCCAGCTCCCGGCCCGTCATGCCGCGCGTGCCTTCCAGCATCAGCCCCGCCGTGAGCGACGCGAGACCCGCCCGGTCGTCCGTCTCGTAGCGCGAGCCCGCCTCGAACGACAGCGCGAGCGAGAAGACGCCCGTCCCGGGAGTCGGCTGGGCAAGCACTCGGGTCCCGTTCGAGAGAACCCGTCTCGTCACGCGCCGGCCATTGTCAGCCACCCGCTGCTCCTAGTCTGTGGATCGAGATAGAGCGCGGTCACCCTCGATATGTCCTCGGCGGAGACCGCCTCCGCGCCGCGGTCAAACTCGAATCCCGCCTCCCACCGGTCGACCAGCTCCCAGTAGGCGAGGAACCCCGCCATGCCGAGAGAACCCTCGCGACCTACCGCATGGTCGAGCCGCCACTGCAGCCTCGCCTTCGACAGCTCGTCCAAGGACGGCGCTTCCCGCGCCAACCTTCCGAGTTCCTCCAGAATAGCCGACTCGCACGACGCGACGTCACCGTCCTCGGACAGCTCGGCCGAAATGGTGAGAAGGCCGGGGTAGCGCTGCAGAGCCCTGCCGACGGAGACCTCGTTCACGTCGTCTCCTCCCGCGACGAGGCTCTCGTAGAGCCGCGAGCTGCGGCCCGTTCCGAGGATCGTCACCACGAGGTCTACCGCGGGTGAGTCAGCGTGAGTGGCCTCGGGGCAACGGAAGCCCAAGGTCAGCCTGGGGATGCCGGAGTCCCGCGTCAGCACGAGGTGCCTGGGCGAGTGTCGCTCCGGTTCGGGTGGCGGGCCGCCGCGGCCCGCCACGCCGC
>CAYNQF010000012.1:35976-45298 GCA_964399265.1 uncultured bacterium
GGTGGGCGGGTCCCCCGCGCGCCCTGGGTGGGCGGGGGTGGGTCGCGCGGGGTGGGGGGGGGGGGCCCGCCCGGCCCCCCCACGCCGCCCGAACTCTCGATGCCCGCGAAGCATGAGCGGGCCGCCTCCATCACGTCGCCTGCGTCGACGTCGCCGACGACCGCAAGGACGGCGTTGTCGGGCCTGTAGGTGGAGCGGTAGAAGGCGAGCAGGTCGTCGCGGGTGACCCTCTGGAGGTCCTCGAGCAGGCCCACGACCGGGAACCTGTAAGGGTGGCTGTCGTAAGACAGCAGTTCGACCGCCTCGTCCAGCTCGGCCTCGGGCTCGTCGTCGAGCATCCGGCGCTCCTCGATCGCTATGCTGCGCTCCGTCGCGAAGGCGGCGAAGTCCATCAGGCAGCCCGTCATCCGGTCGGCCTCGATCTCGAGCGCGACGCGCCAGTTCTCGCGTGGGAGGACGAAGTAGTAGGCCGCGTAGTCGCTGGTGGTGACGGCGTTGTTCACGCCGCCCATGCTGTTCGTCAGCTCGTCCACCACGCCGTCCGCGTAGCCGCGACTGCCCCTGAACATCATGTGCTCGGTCAGATGCGCGATTCCCGTGAGCCCGGCGGGGTCCCTGACGGACCCGGCCCCGTAGATCACGAGCACGGCCACGACGGGCGAGGCGGGACGTCCCAGCGCCACGACTCTGAGCCCGTTGTCGAGCACGGTCCTGGTGGGACTTGTGAGTGCGGACTGCGCCACGCGGCTTCCCCTGGTGAGTCACGACGACACGGGCAGATTCCCCCGGTGAGTCATGCCTGCACCGGCAGATTCCTCCGGTGAGTCACGCCGGGACGACGCATCCGGCCCGGATTTGGAAAGGTCCGCGTACCCCGCCTGAAGGCGTCGCCGCGGACTCGGTCCCAACGTGCAACCTTGACTCTCGAACACAACTGAGCCTATGCTCCGAGAGACCCACGGTCAAGGACGCTTTCCCCCTGCGGCGGTACCTATGCTGACGTGTGACCTTCACGTACACCTCGACGGCTCCATCAGAGAATCGACGCTCGTTGAATTCGCCCGCGCCCAGGGCATCTGTCCCGGCGACGCGACCGACGCGGACTTCCTCCGGCGGCTGAGGTTCGAGCCGGGCATGACGCTGTCCTCCTGCCTGGGGAAGTTCGAGACGACGGTCGGCCTGCTGCAGAGCCGCCCGGCGCTCACGAGGGTCGCCGAGGAACTCGCCAGGGACTGCTATCTGGACGGCGTGAGACACATCGAGGTGCGGCTCTCTCCGCCGCTGCACACGAAGGGCGGGATGGCGGCGGAGAGCGCGCTCGAGGCGGTGCTCCAGGGCCTGGAGCGGGGTGCCGCCGCGTGCGCCTCCGGTGAGTCGGGAGAGTGGATGAGCACAGGCGTCGTTCTGTCGATGCTCGAGGGCTCGCCGGAGCGGGAGGCCGCGTCGGTCGCTGATCTGGCCGCGCGGTTCGCGGGCTCGGGCGTACTGGGGCTCGATCTCGCGGGCGACGAGTCGCTGTTCGACGCCCGGAGGTACCGGAAGGCGTTCGAGCGCGCGCGGGCCGCCGGGCTCGGCATCACCGTCCACGCCGGAGAGGGACATGACGCCTCACACGTGGTGCGCGCCGTCCGCGAGCTGGGCGCCGACAGGATCGGACACGGCACTAGCGCCGGCCGCGACCCGTCCGTGATGGAGTTGCTCGCGGAACGCGGCACGACGGTGGAGTGCTGCCTGAGCAGCAACGTCCACACCGGGGCCATCAGGTCTCCGTCCGAACATCCTCTCCGCGAGTTCATGAGGCGCGGCGTCAAGTGCACGCTGGCCACGGACAACAGGTTCTTCTCCAGGACGACGCTGTCGGGTGAATACGACCTCGCCGCCGAGCATCTGAATCTTGGCAGAGACTCGCTGGCCGCGCTGGCGCTCGACGGAGCGCGCGCCTCGTTCCTGCCGCCTTCGGAGCGGGACAGGCTGGTCGGAGTCGTCTCCGACAGCGTGTCCGCTCAGGGAGGGACGGGGGAGGGCCGCGAACGATGAAGAGACTCAGGGTGGGCGTGCTCGCGTCGGGGAACGGGTCGAACCTCCAGTCGATCCTCGACGCATCCGCCTCCGGTCGGATCGACGTGGAGGTCGTCGTCGTCGTCTCGGACGTCGAGGACGCTCATGCCCTGCAGCGGGCCAGGAACGCCGGCGTGCCTGCCGTCCACGTTCCGCCGGGCAGGTTCAGAACGCGGCTGGAGCCCGAGGCCGAGGAGGCGTTCGCGCGAGCGCTGGAGGGGCACGGCGTGGACATGGTGGCTCTCGCCGGGTTCATGCGGATCCTGCACGACCGCTTCCTCGAGCGTTTCGCGGGGCGTATAGTGAACATACATCCTTCGCTCCTGCCCTCGTTCCCGGGGCTGGACGCGCAGAGGCAGGCACTCGAGCACGGCGTGAAGTGGACCGGCGCAACCGTCCACTTCGTCGACGCCGGCGTGGACACCGGCCCCATCATCGTCCAGGCGGCCGTTCCGGTCGAGCCAGGCGACACCAGGGACACGCTCGCGGCCAGAATACTGGAGCAGGAGCACCGCATATACCCGATGGCGCTGCAGTACCTGGCCGAGCGAAGGGTCGCCGTACGCGGACGCACGACGAGCGTCGACGGGACGTGCTCCGTGATCGCCGAGCGGAGGAGCAACGGGCGGGACGTGGAGCGGTGACGGGGCACAAGCGAATCGACGGACCGGATGTGGAGCGATGACGGGGCACAGGCGAAGCGACCGACCGTGCTGGAGACCATGACGAGGTCGAGGAACAGACGCAGGAGGATCCCGGCGAGAGCACCGGTGCGGCCACTCGCGGCGCCGGCGCTCGTCGCCGTGCTCGTCTTCCTCACGGCGGCCCGTTCGGCGGACAAGCAGACGACGCTCGTCTACCCGCCCTTCGGGCACTGCCTGGGCATCCACAAGGTCACGGACTTCCACCGCTTCATCTACCTGGGCACGCGCACGAAGCTCGACGACCCGACCGGCATAGCCGCCGTGAAGCTCCGGTCGAAGGACGACCCCTCAACCGAGTCGGACGACGACGAGCTGACCGTCTTCGGCCTGAACTCGGGACGCTGCGAGATCATCTTCAACACGTCGATCTACGAGGCTTCGCTCTACGGCACCTGCGGGAGCGGGACGGGCCAGTTCCGCGACCCCCAGGGCATCGCCGCCGACGAAGCGGGAGACGTGTTCGTCACCGACACCGGCAACGACCGCGTGGTGAGGCTCCTCTACGCGAAAGACACGTTGCGCTGGATCAAGGCGTTCGGGTCCGAAGGCGCAGGCGAGCTGCAGTTCGATGAGCCCACGGGACTGGCCCTCGGCCCGTCGGGAACGCTCTACATCTGCGACACGGGCAACAACCGCGTCGTCGAGATGACGTCGACCGGAGAGCCCGTCCGCATCATCACGGGGGACGCGTCGCGCGGCGTGACGCTCGACGCCCCGCGCGGCATAGCCGTGGTGGAGGCGGACGATCCTTGGATCTCGCGTGGTCGCAACTTCATGGTGGTCTCGGACAGGGGAGGCACGAGGCTTCTCAAGTTCTCGAGAGAGGGCGAAGTGGAGGCGGAGCTTTCCGCGTCCGCCCTCCCCGTGAAGGACGCTCGCTTCGAGTCGCTCGCGCTGGACTTCTACGGCAACGTCTACGCTACCGACCGCACCGGCGGGCGGATCCACAAGCTCGACCACGACCTCCAGTACGTCACCACGTTCGGGCAGGCGGGCGAGGGTGACGGGGAATTCGACGAGCCCAGAGGGATCACGCTGTGGAAGCGGTTCGGCCAGATCTTCGTCACCGAGCGCAACGGAGCCCAGTATCTCTGGATAGGAACGGATATCCAGGACCTCGAGGCCGGGGCCGGCGGGGAGTCCGCCCCCGTGATGATACGGTACTTCCTGACGGAGACCTCCCGCGTCACCGTCGACGTGCTCGACGAACGCGGAAGGACGCTGCGCCGGCTCGTGAACGACAGGCGCAGGGCCATCGGCCCCAACACGGAGCGCTGGGACCGCAGGCTCGACGACGGCGGCGCGACGGCTCCGCCCGGCACGTACGTCGTCCGCGTTGAGGCGACGCCCACGTACTCGTCCGGGAAGTACTTCCACGATACTGCAGAAACTGAGGTCGTTCTGCCCCGCACCGGCGGAAGCCCAGCCGACAGGGCACCTCGCGCGCCCTGAGACTCCCGCCCCCCCCCTGAAGGCCCCAAGGCGTGGCCCTCTCGGGACCATGCCCTTGCACGACTTCATCATCTCTGCTACTTTGTGCGGCTGTCTTGCGCAAGGACGCCGGAGGACCCCCCGGCGCCCCTGCGAAGTCACGCGAGTTCGGAGGAACAGTGTTCAAGAATATCGTCGAGAAGGTCATAGGCACCAAGTCCGAGCGCGAGGTCAAGAAGCTCCTGCCCGAGGTCGCCCGGGTCAACGAGGTATACGAGGGCCTGGCGTCGCTCTCGGACGACGAACTGCGCGCCAAGACGAGCGAGTTCCGCGAACGCCTGAAGGCCGGCGAGACCGCCGACGACCTCATGTACGAGGCGTTCGCCGTGGTCAAGGACGCCTGCCGCAGGCTCGTCGGCACCAGCTGGGACGTGGTCGGGCGCGACACGGCCTGGAACATGATCCCGTTCGACGTCCAGATGATGGGCGCCATCGTGCTCCACCAGGGCGGGATATCGGAGATGGCGACCGGCGAAGGCAAGACCCTTGCCGCCACCATGCCGATGTATCTGAACGCGCTGCCCGGCAAGGGCTCGCACCTCATCACGGTGAACGACTACCTGGCCCGAAGGGACGCCGAGTGGATGGGCCACGTCTACGAGTTCCTCGGCCTCTCCGTCGGCTGCATACAGACCGGCCAGACTCCCGAGGAACGCCGCGTCCAGTACAACGCTGACATCACCTACGGGACGAACAACGAGTTCGGCTTCGACTACCTGCGCGACAACATGGCGGTCAGGCTCGAGGACAGGGTCCAGCGCGGGCATCACTACGCGATCGTTGACGAGGTCGACAGTGTGCTGATCGACGAGGCGAGGACGCCGCTCATCATCTCCGGCGTCGTCGAGCACTCGACGCACATGTTCGACAAGCTGAAGGCCCCGGTCGAGAGGCTCGTGCGGCGTCAGATGCAGCTCGTGAACTCGATACTGGACGAGGCCGAGAAGCTGCTCCAGGACGAGGACAAGCGATACGAAGCCTACGTCAAGCTCGTTCAGGTCTCACGCGGAGCGCCGAAGCACAGAAGGCTGATGCGCCTGCTCGAGGACCCGTCTCTCAAGTCCCAGATCCAGCGGACCGAGGCCGAGCTGATGCGCGACAAGGTCCTGCAGGAGCTGGACGAGGACCTGCTCTACGCGATGGAGGAGAAGGGCAGGAACGTCGCCCTGACGGATAAGGGGCGCGACGCCCTCTCTCCGGAGGAGCGCAACCTCCTAGTGCTGCCGGACCTGTCGGAGCAGCTGGCGGCGGTCGACGCGGACGCCGCGCTGAGCGACGCCCAGAAGGCCGAGCGCAAGAACGAGCTTCACATGCGGTACGCGCAGACGAGTGAACGCATACACAACGTGTCTGCGTTGCTCAAGGCCTATTCGGTATTCGAGAAGAACGTCGACTACGTCGTGCAGGACGGCAAGGTGATGATCGTCGACGAGTTCACCGGGCGTCTCATGCCGGGCAGGCGCTGGTCGGACGGACTCCATCAGGCGGTCGAGGCCAAGGAGGGCGTGACGATCGAGCGCGAGACGCAGACGCTCGCCACGATCACGCTCCAGAACTACTTCCGCATGTACGACAAGCTGTCGGGCATGACCGGAACGGCCGAGACCGAGGAGGACGAGTTCCAGGAGATCTACAAGATCGGTGTCCACGTCATACCCACCAACAAGCCGATCACGCGGCAGGACTACGACGACGTCATCTACAAGACGCGCCGCGAGAAGTTCAACGCCGTCCTGGAAGAGATCGAGAGGCTGCACGAACGCAAGCAGCCGGTGCTCGTCGGCACAGTTTCCGTCGAGGTGTCCGAGGTCATCTCACGGCTCCTCAAGGCACGCAAGATCCAGCACAACGTCCTGAACGCCAAGCATCACCAGCGCGAGGCCGAGATCGTGAGCGATGCGGGCCTCGAGGGCGCCGTGACGATCGCGACGAACATGGCCGGACGCGGGACCGACATCAAGCTCGGGCCAGGCGTCCTCAAGTGCGAGAAGTGCTGCCTGAAGTGCGATGACAGGAACTGCGCCGAGTGCCCGACCGGCCGGGACCGAACCGAGGAGTGCCTGGCCGACGTCCCGTGCGGACTCAGGATCGTCGGAACCGAGCGACACGAGGCGAGGCGCATCGACCGCCAGCTCCGCGGACGAAGCGGCCGTCAGGGAGACCCGGGCGCCACTCAGTTCTTCATCTCGCTCGAGGACGACCTGATGCGGCTCTTCGGGTCCGAGCGAATCGCGAAGGTGATGACGACTCTCGGCGTGCAGGAGGGCGAGGTCATCCAGCACCCGATGGTCACGAGGGCGATCGGCCGCGCGCAGCAGCGCGTGGAGGGGCACAACTTCGAGATCAGGAAGCACCTCCTCGAGTACGACGACGTGATGAATCAGCAGCGCGAGGTCATCTACTCGCAGCGTCTGAACACGCTCGAGGGCGGCGACATGAGGGACGAGGTCCTCGAGATATTCGGGGACATCATCGACAGGTTCATCGAGAACTTCACGTCGGCGTCGGAGATCCAGGAGAAGTGGGACCTGGACGGTCTGCGTGAGAGCGTGCGCAGGGTGTTCCTCGTCGACGTGGACTTCTCGCAGACCGACGTCGTCACTATCAGACGCGAGGAGCTTCGCGAGAACCTGATGAAGGCCGCTCGTCTCGCCTACGACCGCAGAGAGGAGCAGCTTGGACCGGAGCTCATGCGGAGGGTCGAGCGCCTGGTCTTCCTTCAGGTCATCGACCGCCAGTGGCGCGACCACCTCTACGAACTGGACCGCCTGAAGGAGGGGATCGGCCTCCGCGCGTACGGTCAGAAGAACCCGCTCCTGGAGTACAAGTCCGAGGCGTTCGACATGTTCATGACCATGATCGAGTCGATCCAGGAGGACTCGATCCAGTTCCTCTTCAGGGCACAGGTCACCGCGCCGCCGCAGCCTCCGGCGGCATCTCCAGAGGGCCGCGCCGTCAAGCCCGACGCCCGGGCCGCTTCGCGCGCCGCGGCGCCCCCGGCGACGGAGGGTGGACCGCCGGCACAGCGCGGGGCAACATCGACGACGCCTCCACCGCAGTTCGGGGCGCCATCGGGCGTTCGCGCGCAGCACGGAGGCGACGCGTCGGAGCACGTGGAGAAGGGAACGCCGGTGACGAAGGAAGAGAAGGTCGGCCGCAACGACCCGTGTCCGTGCGGGAGCGGCAAGAAGTACAAGAAGTGCTGCGGCAAGACCTAGCAGCCGGAAGCGCCGTGATGGGCGACAGCGGATCCTGCGCCGCCGGCTAGCGTCTCGGAGGACCGATGGGCAAGTCTCTGGTCGTTGTCGAATCGAAGGCCAAGGCGTCAACTATCAACAAGTTCCTTGGACGGGCGTTCACGGTGAAGGCCTCGATAGGCCACGTACGTGACCTTCCCAAGAAGGGCCTGTCCATCGACGTGGAGAACGACTTCGCTCCCACGTATGCCACCATCAGGGGCAAGGGAAAGGTCCTGAAGGAACTCAAGGAGGCCGCGAAGAAGGCGGACATGGTCTACCTGGCCTCCGACTTCGACCGCGAGGGCGAGGCCATCGCCTGGCACATCGCTGAGACGCTCAAGCTCCCGAAGGACAGGTACAGACGCGTCGTCTTCAACGAGATCACCAAGAAGGCGATCCTGGACGCGATGGAGCACCCCGGCGACATCGACATGCACAAGGTCGACGCGCAGCAGGCGAGGCGCGTCCTGGACAGGCTCGTCGGCTACAAGGTGAGCCCCGTGCTGTGGAAGACCATCTACTACGGCCTGTCGGCGGGCAGGGTGCAGTCGGTGGCGCTCAGGCTCATATGCGAGCGCGAGGACGAGATCGACGCGTTCGTCCCGGAGGAGTTCTGGACCGTCGACGCGGTCTTCGCCAACGGGTCGGGCGACGAGATCGAGGCTCGGCTCGACAGGGTCGACGGCAAGAAGTCACACATAATCGACGGCGAGACGGCCAACGCGATCGTAGACGCGCTTCGCGATGAGACCTTTCGGATATCGTCGCTCAAGAAGCGCGAGCGCAGGGTGGACCCACTCCCTCCGTTCATCACCAGCACGCTGCAGAGGGACGCCGCCAACAGGCTCCGGTTCTCGTCGAAGCGGACCATGGTAGTGGCGCAACAGCTCTACGAAGGGCTCGCGGTGGACGGAGAGAACGCCGGCCTCATCACGTACATGAGGACCGACTCCACGCGCATGGCCTCCGAGGCCATAGAAGAGGCCCGGTCTCACATCCGCTCGGCCTTCGGTCCCGACTACCTGCCCGACAAGCCACGGCGCTACAGGGCGCGCAAGGGCGCACAGGACGCGCACGAGGCCATCCGTCCGACGTCCATCGAGAGGACGCCGGAATCGCTCAAGCCCTATCTCACCGCCGACCAGTTCAGGCTCTACGAGCTAATCTGGCGCAGGTTCGTGGCGACGCAGATGGAGCGTGCCGCCTACGAGAACACGACGGTGACGATCGAGGCGAAGGGACACGAGTTCAAGGCCACGGGCTCCGTGGTGAGGTTCCCGGGCTGGACCGCTGTCTACTCGGCGGTGTGGAAGGACGTGAGGGAGCTGCCCGCCATGGAGGAGGGCGAGACGCTCGAACTCAGGTCCATCACACCCAATCAGCGGTTCACCAAGCCGCCCGCGCGGTACTCGGAGGCCACGCTCATCAAGGAGCTGGAGGCGAAGGGGATCGGCCGCCCGAGTACCTACGCCACGATCATAGACACCCTCAAGAAGCGGAAGTACGTGACGCTCGAGCGGCGGCAGTTCGCGCCCACCGACCTGGGCCGCACAGTGTGGGACCTCCTGAAGAACGGCTTCCCGGACATCTTCAACGTCGAGTTCACGGCCCAGATGGAGGGCGAACTGGACAAGGTCGAGTCCGGTGAGGATGGATGGGTGTCGGTGGTGCGCGACTTCTACGGTCCGTTCAGCAAGAGGCTGGACGAGGTCGAGGGACGCATCAGCGAACTCAAGCAGGAACTCATCAAGGAGACCGACAAGCGCTGCGAGAAGTGTGGTTCCGTGATGGTAGAGAAGTGGGGCAGAAACGGCAGGTTCCTCGCGTGCT
>CAYNQF010000013.1:0-14592 GCA_964399265.1 uncultured bacterium
CATCGCGGGAATCATCTGTGTCATAGCATGCTGGTCATGCACACAGCGGACTCGCGCCGGATCAGTCTGAGAGGGCCAATGCTCCCCGCTCGCCCGTGTTCCCCTCGCGAACGAAGCAGCGTTGCATGTGTAGCGAGTTCGGACAGCCTATCGCGCGGGAAGCCGGCCAATCGCCGGCAGCGGTGCGAAGGCACGGCAGCCAGCACCGATGATACGCTAAATCAGCTAAACCGTCAATGAACAATGGCCATTGTGGGCCTTGTCACCCAGCTCCGCCGACGCATCACGAACAAGAGCCCCCAGGGCGCTTCCTGACCTGCGCTTTACATCCCCCACACGGGCCGCTAGAATAGCCATTCCGATTCAACAAGTCCCCGATAGCACTTACGCCGGTCTGAGACGGGTCCGCCGGCCTGCGGCCTCCGCGGCCGCCGAGCGCCGGGCCGACTCCAGCACGGACGGAGGTATCAATGCGCGTGCTCCTTTCGGGCAACGAGGCAGTGGCCAGGGGATGCTACGAGTACGGCGTCAAGGTCGCCACCGCGTACCCCGGAACACCCAGCACGGAGATCCTCGAGAACGTCGTCAAGTACAAGGACGACATCTACTGCCAGTGGTCGCCGAACGAGAAGGTCGCGTTCGAGGTCGCAATGGGTGCGTCGTTCGGCGGCGTGAGGACGCTCGTAGCGATGAAACACGTCGGCCTGAACGTGGCGGCCGACCCGCTCATGACGTCGTCCTCTGTCGGCGGCGACGGCGGGTTCGTCATCGTTACGGCGGACGACCCCGGCATGCACTCGTCACAGAACGAGCAGGACAACCGCTACTGCGCGAAGTTCGCAAAGATCCCGCTCATCGAACCGTCCGACTCCCAAGAAGCCAAGGACTACGTCGGTGAAGCGCTCCGCATCTCCGAGGAGTTCGGCACTCCCGTCCTCTTCCGCGTGACCACCCGCATCTCGCACGCGAAGAGTCCGGTCGAACTCGGCGAGCGCGTCGAGGTCGAGCCGAGGGAGTACGTGAAGGACACCTCGCGCCGCGTCGTCATCCCGGCGCACGCACGCAGGCTGCACGTCAAGATCGAAGAACGGCTCGAGCAGTTGCGCAAGTTCGCCGAGATGTCGCCGCTCAACAGGGTCGAGGAAGGTGACCCCACGGTCGGTGTCATCTCGAGCGGCATCTCGTACCAGTACGCGCGCGACGCGTTCCCCGACGCGACGTTCCTCAAGCTCGGCATGTCGTTCCCCTTCCCGATCGAGCTGGCGCGGGAGTTCTGCGAGCGCTTCGATAGAGTCTACGTAGTGGAGGAGAACGAACCGTTCATCGAGGAGCAGCTCCGGTTCGCCGGCATCGTCAACATCGTGGGCAAGGAGTCCGTTCCGGTCTGCGGCGAACTCAACCAGGGGATCGTCCGTGACTGCCTCTGCGGCGAGCCGCGCGAGGTCGACGTGGCGCCGGCCGCGCCGAGACCTCCGGTGCTCTGCCCTGGCTGCCCGCACCGGAGCACGTTCTTTGCCCTGAACCGCGCGGGCATCGGCGCAACCTCCGACATCGGATGCTACACGCTTGGCGTCATGCCTCCGCTGAACGGCATCGACACGACGATCTGCATGGGTGCCTCGATAGGCAACGCGCTCGGGTTTGAGAAGGCCATCGGTCGTGAGTTCGCCAAGAAGATGGTCGCCGTCATAGGCGACTCCACATTCGTCCACTCGGGTATGACGGGGCTCGCGGACGTCGCCTACAACAAGGGCGCCACGACCGTCATCATCCTCGACAACTCGACGACCGCGATGACCGGCCACCAGAACCACCCCGGCACCGGTATGACGCTCATGGGCGAGCCGACCGTGAAGATGGACTACCTGAAGCTCGCCGAGGCGATGGGCGTGCGCGACGCTAGGCGCGTTGACGCGTTCGACGTCGCCGCCGTCAGGGCGGCCATCAAGGAGGCCGTCGCGAACGAGGAGCCGACCCTGCTCGTCATGCAGGGCGCCTGCGCTCTCCAGAACAGGAAGAGCTGGGGCGCCCCGTTCGAGGTCGACCCGGCCAAGTGCACAGCCTGCGGGCTCTGCCTGAAGCTCGGATGTCCGGCCATCGGCAGGGACAGGGACGGCAAGGCGAAGATAGACAAGTTCTTCTGCGTCGGCGACGCCTGCGGCATGTGCGCCCAGGTCTGCCCGGTCAAGGCCATCTCGGTCTCCGAGTAGCCGTCGCCCGGGCCACGTGCCGGTCTCAGCCGGCTGCGGCCGCTCACACGAATCGCCCGAATCGGAAGGAACGCAAGGATGTCAGGCAAGACCACGAACGTGTTCATCTGCGGAGTCGGAGGCCAGGGCATCCTGCTGGCCAGCGAGATCCTCTCGGAGGTGGCCCTGGCAAAGGGCCTGGATGTCAAGAAGAGCGAGGTGCACGGGATGGCGCAGCGCGGCGGGGCGGTCGTGAGCCACGTGCGGTTCGGCGAGCGCGTCCACTCCCCCGTCATCGCGAACGGCGAGGCCGACATTCTGGCCTCGTTCGAGAAGCTCGAGGCACTCCGGTGGATTCACGCGCTGTCGCCGACCGGCGTGCTCATCGTCAACGACCAGGAGATCACGCCGAGCGGCATGGAGACCTACCCCGACAACGTCGAGGCGGAACTCGAGAAGCGGGCTCCCGGAAGACACATGGTCAAGGCGCTCTCCCTCGCAATGCAGGCGGGCCACCCCAGAGCCGTGAACACGGTCATGCTGGGCGCGTTCTCGAACTTCCTTCCGTTCACTCACGACGAGTGGCAGGCGGTCATCGAGAAGCGGGTGCCACCCAAGACGATCGAGATCAACATCAGAGCCTTCGACCTCGGCAGGGCGTCGATTCAGGTATGAAGAAGGCCACGAAGAAGACGGCGCGGGTAGAGAGGGCGGAGCGCAGCGGGAAGACCCTGCGAACGAAGAGGACCTCCCCTCCCAGGAAGGCCCCGCCGATGGACGAGGAACTCGGCCCCCTCGGCGAGAACCACAAGACGCTCCGCGCGAGAACCATCAAGATCCACCATGCGCTCAAGAAGGCCTACCCCGACGCGCACGTGCCGCTGAACTTCAGCAATCCCCTCGAACTCATGATAGCGACCATCCTCTCCGCCCAGTGCACCGACGCGAAGGTGAACGAGGTCACGTCGTCGCTCTTCAAGAGGTACAGGAAAGCGTCGGACTGGGCGTCGATACCCACCTCGAAGCTGGAGCGCGAGATCCACTCCACGGGGTTCTTCCGGAACAAGGCGAAGGCCATCAAGGAGAGCACGCAGGATATCGTCGACCGCTTCAACGGGCACGTGCCGGGCACGCTGGAGGAGCTGACGACGCTGCGTGGGCTCGGCAGGAAGAGCGCGAACGTCATCATCGCATACGCGTTCGGCGGTCAGGGCATCGTCGTCGACACGCACTTCATCCGCCTGTCGCGGCGGCTCGGCCTCACAGGCGAGCTGGACCCCGTGAAGATCGAGTTCGCTGCGCAGTCGCTCCTGCCCGAGAAGCACTGGTCGAGTTTCTCTCTGCTCATGACGTGGCACGGGCGCGTGACGTGCGACGCGAAGAAACCGGAGTGTGAACGCTGCCCGGTCGCAAAGCACTGCCCCGCGTGCGAGTCGCGCGGAGAGATCACCTGGAAGGTGAAGCTGCCACCGAAGAAGGCCGGGTCGACGCCGAGGGGGCGCAAGCGAGAGTGAGGGCACCTGTTTCTGCGGGTCGGCGAGACGCGCGCATCGCTCCACCCGGAAAGCGAAGGGCCCCGGTCACACGACCGGGGCCCAATGCAACCGCTCTCGAAATGTTACTCGATGATGATGGCTTCCATCGGACAATCGTCGGCCGCGTCTTCTGCGCAGTCCTCCAGATCCTCCGGAATGTTCGCCATCTTCGCACGCGCGACGTCGCCCTCCAGCTCAAAGACCTCTGGGCAGATGTCGACGCACAGGCCGCAGCCGGTGCACGCCGCTTCGTCCACGGACGCACGCATCCCTGACACCTCCATGTGTCGCCCCGTCAATTCCGCCGGTCGGCTGCGTCAACTCGTTGCAGACCCAGACCGGCTGCCAGCACCGGCAGGGAATGTAACCGCACCGGCCGAATCGCGCAAGAGTCTTTGTTGGCCCCGGGAAGCCCCCCAGCAGGGCCTTGCACGGGACCCCCCCGTGCCGTATCATGGGGCCCTGGATGACTAGCCTTGGACAACTACTCTGCCCGCGGGCGGGACGTCCGAACCTCCGCGGGAGACCCTATCCGGACCTTTTGACCTGGGATCTGACAGGAGGACCAGATGACCGACCAGGAGCGCGTAGACCTGGCCTTGAGGACAGAGGGCGACGGAAGCGACTTCTACGCCAAGGCCAAGGTGCAGACTGACCACAAGCTCGCCAGGGCGGCCTTCGAGGTCCTCTCCAGGGAGGAGATGAGGCACATGGCCCTCATCCAGGGCCTGGCCAAGCACCTGAAGGGCAGCGGCGAGATCCAGGAACCGAAGTCGCCGTCGATGGCCGAGCTGCAGTCCAACGTGAAGACGATCTACGGAGAGGCGATGGCGGAGCCCACCGGGGAGAAGATGGACCCGGCGGAAGCGTACCAGAGGGCCATCGAGCTGGAGAAGAAGATCTCGGCGCTCTACTTCGGCTACGAGTCCGAGTGCGAGAGCGACGCCGCGAAGAGGCTCTTCAAGGTGCTGTACGGCGAGGAGCAGCGGCACCTGAACCTTCTCCAGGACATGCTCGCATACCTCACCAAGCCGGACCAGTGGTTCATCGATAGAGACGGAGTCATGCTGGACGGCGGTTAGCCTTCCGATGACGAGTAAGGCAGCTGCGGCCGGCCCGGCCGCGAGAACGCTCTTCTCTGGGGACTTTCACCCGTTCCTGGAGGAGGCCTTCCTTGAACACGTGACAGGGGCGATCGGGGAGCACCCGCTCGACCCTGTCACTGTTGTTGTCCCCACGAACTTCCTCGCGATTCGACTGAAGCGCCTGCTCGCGGAGCGCGCCGGCGGCCACGTCAATGTGCGCTTCCTGAACCTCCGAGACCTCGCCAGGTCGTCCGCCCCCTCCCCACTTCCGGGGAGAAGGGCCCCTCTCCCTCCACGCGGCGACGCAGTCATCGTGCGGAGGATACTCGAGGGCGGCGCCGCACGCGGTGGCTACTTCGGCGCGATCGCCGAGAGACCCGGCCTCGCGACCGTGATGCTCGGCGCCATCCGCGATCTCAAGGAAGCATCGTACGACCCCGACTCGTTCGCCGCAGCTGCTGCCGCCGTCAGTCTCGCGCGCGGCGGGAAGCGGAACAAGTTCGCCGAGATCGCCTCCGTCTGGAGGGAGTACGAGTCGTTCCTCGCCCGCGAGCGTTTCGCCGACGACTCCGATGCGATGCGCGCGGCAGCCGAGAGACTGGAGACGGAAGGGGCTGCCTCGGACGGCGCGACACCCGACGGTCCCAGCACGGGCAAGGCAGTGACGTCGGGCCGCGGCGCCTTAGGCCGAGTCATCCTCTACGGCTTCTACGACCTGAACGCGCTACAGAAGAGGCTCGTTCGCGCGGCCATCGGCGATGGCGGCGCGACGGTCTTCTTCCCTTACGCCGACGTTCCGGCGTACGTCTACGCTGAGCCGACGCTCGACTGGTTCATCTCTCTGGGCTTCGAGCGCGTGAACCTGGACCCGGACCCTGCCGACCTGCCCCTCCCCGAAGAGGTGGTCGTCCTGTCGGCGCCCGGCGAGGCGCGCGAGGTCCGCGAGATCACGCGCAGGCTGCGCGACCTGGTCGAGGGCCGGGACCTCGCACTGCAGGATGTGGGCATCATAGTCCGGACGCCTGAAGCGTACTCCGACATCCTGGGCGCCGAGCTGGACGGGCTCTGCGACCCCGGCCTGCGCGACCGGAGACTCGCCGAGTCGCGCAGGTCGTTCCTGGAATCATCGACCAGGCTATCGAGAACGCGAACGGGCGTGAGCATCCTCAAGCTGGCCCAGGCGGTGAGGACCGGCTTCGCGAGGAGAGACCTGGTCGAGTTCCTGAGCGTCGCCGACCTCAACCCCGCCTCGTGCGGCGGCATCGAAGGCGACCCTCCTGTGAGCGAGTGGAACGCTATCTCCTCCCACGCCGGCGTCACCTCGGGCGCAGCCGAGTGGACCGAGCGGACGAGGGCACTCGCCGAACGGCTGGAGGTGCGACGCCCCGGCGACTCGTTTGCCGAGACGCACGCCGGGCTCGCCGAGCCGGCCAGGGCGCTCGAGGGACTTCTCTCGTGCATGCTGCCCCCGCTCACGCGGCTGGGTGGACCCGCCACGCTGGACGGCCACCTCGACATCTTCCTCGACACGTTCAAGGACATCACACGGCCCGGCCGTGAGCGCGACGAGGTGCTCGCGGCGGCCGAGAGCATGCGGGCGGTCTCTCCCCTCGCCGGAGAGGTCTCGTTCGGCTACTTCGTCGAGGTGCTCGGCAAGTGCGTCGACGTCTCGACGCCGAGGGGCTCCCGCTTCGGCATCGGCGGCCCGTCGGCCCTGAGTTCGATGTCGGCGCGCGGACTTTCCTACCGCGTCGTGGTCGTACCGGGCCTGGTCGAAAAGCAGTTCCCGCTCCACAGACGGCAGGACCCGGTGCTTCTGGACTCCGAGAGGGAGAGGCTGAACGAGCAGGCCGGCCACGACCCGCTGCGTGAACTCCCGATCAGGGGACGCGGCGCCTCGGAGGAACGCCTGCTCTTCCGCATCGCGGCCGGCGCGGCGCGTGAGACTCTCGTTCTCACCTACCCCAGGCTCGACCCGGCGACCGCGCGGCCCAGGGTCCCGTCGATCTTCGTGCTCGACGCTCTTCGCGCCGTGACCGGCGACCGGCAGACCTACGAGTCGCTCGAGACGAGCGAGTTCGTCGACCGCGTGCCTCTCTCGAGGCGGTTCCCCGCGAGCAGGACCGAGTCGCTCACACGCGAGGAATTCGACGGCTGCTCGGTGCTCGAGGCCGTCCACACGGGGAACGCGCGCGAGCTTGCCTATCTTCTCACGGCCGAGGGCGCGCTCAGGTCCAGACTCGAGATGGAACTGACCAGGTGGTCGAACCCGTTCTTCACGAAGTACGACGGAGCATTGACGTCGAGCGCCGCCCTCGAGGCCGCGCGCGCCGTGACGGGGTTCGGACTCAGAGGCCCGGAGCCCGGCAAGGGTATGTCGGCCACCGCGCTCGAGGAGTACGCCCTTTGTCCGTTCCGCTTCTTCGTGCACAGGGTCCTGGGCATCGACCCCATGGAGGAGCCGAGCGACTCGCTCGAGTTCTCCCCGCTCGACCGCGGCAGCCTCTACCACGAGGTGCTGGAGCGGTTCCTCCGAAGGATGAAGTCGGAGGACAGGCTGCCGCTCAGCGACTCGGCCCTCGACGAGCTGTTCCGAACGATCGACGAGGCGACCCGCTCCGGACAGTGGAACCTCGCGGGATATCCCGGCGCGCTGGCGCTCGAGAGACGGTTGTTGAGGCTCAACCTCGCCGTGTGGCTCGGCCGCGAGAGCCGCGAGTCCGGCGGCTTCGTTCCGTCGAACTTCGAGGTTCGGTTCGGCGGCGAGCCCAGGCGCGGCGACGACGGCGAACTCTCGTCCGACGAGCGAATACCGTTCGACGCGGGCGACGAGATACGGCTCGAGTTCACGGGCAGGATAGACCGCGTCGACGTGACGTCCGACGGGACTCACGCGAGGGTGATCGACTACAAGACCGGCAATCCGAAGCACGTGAACGCTCCGTTCGACCACGGGCGGCACCTGCAGCTCCCGGTCTATCTGCTTGCGGCGGGCGAGCTGCTGGCGCGGGCGCGCGGCGAGACGGCGAGCAATGGCACGAAGGACGGTGGCACGGCGGGCAGTGGCACGACGGACGGAGGCACGAGGAACCCTGGCACGGCGGGTCGCCACGCCACGGTCGACTCGGCCGAGTATCACTTCCTCACGCCGAAGCGGCCGGTGGCGCCGGTCTCCTTTGGTGCTGCCGAACTTGCCTCGAGGCTAGACGAGATGAAGGCGGCTCTCAGGCTCATCGTGCACGGCATATCGTCGGGCATGTTCTTCCCGTGGCCCGATGAGAAGTCCGCGACCTGCGGCAACTGCGACTACGCGCCCGCGTGCGGCAAGGCCGCGCTGGCGCTGGCCTCGATGAAACAGGGCGACCCCAACGCGGAGTTCTACGCGGCGGAGCTAACGGAGATCGAGTAGCGGTGCCGAACATCTCGAAGAAGAGAGACACGCGAACGGGGGCAGTAGGGCGCGCGGAGCCGACGGAGATCAGGTGAGAGACGAAGGCAGGACAGCCGACAGCGAACACAGGGACCTCGCCCGCGGGCTGAACGGGGGACTCGAGTTCACGGCCCTCGTCGAGGCCGGCGCGGGAACCGGCAAGACGTCGGTACTCGTCGACCGCCTGCTGTCGATGGTCAGGGCCGGCGTAAGCGTATCGCGCATCGTGGCGATCACGTTCACGGAGAAGGCCGCCGGCGAGCTGCGCGTCAGGTTCAGGACCCACCTCGAGGACGCGGCAGGCGCCGCCAGGGTGGCGGCCGCACACGCGGCCACGAAGGCAGCCGCCCGCGACGGGCACGAGGCCGATGCCCCGGACTCCCCTGGCGCCCAGGCCGAGCTTCTCGACGCCGCCCTCCGCGGCATCGACCGTGCGAACATAGGTACCATCCACAGCTTCTGCGGGCAGCTTCTTCGCGAGCGGCCCGTGGAAGCCGGCATCGACCCGGACTTCGGCGTCGCCGACCAGCTCCGGAGGACCGTCCTCCTCGAGTCGGCGTGGGACAAGTGGATCAGGAACGAGCTCTCGAGCGGCCTTCCCGCCGACGTGGCGGAGGCACACTTCCGCGGAACGAACCTGTTCTCGATGCAGGAACTCGCCTTCAAGCTCGTCGAGAACCGCGACGCCGTGCGGCTCCTCCCCGACCCGATCGAGAACGGGGATGCGGCCGCGTTCGCTGGCACCCTGCGCGGCGAGGCCGAGGACATGCTCCGTTTCGCGGTCGAGAACTGCGAAGACGACACGGACCGCGGGCTTCCTGCTGTAAGGAGGTTCGCTGACGAGGCACGCGCGCTCGACCTGATTCCTGAGGATTCCCTCGCGTCCTTCGCGCTGTCGCGCGTGACGGTCGAGCCCGGGAGGAACAGCGGCAGCAAGAGCAACTGGAAGGGCGACTCACTGGCCGCTCTCAAGAAGAGGGCCGCAGAACTCAAGCAGCGCCAGAGCGAACTGAGCGCCAGGGCATCGCACAATGCGACGGTCGGCCTCCTTGGCTGGCTCGCGGGATTCCTCGACGAGTACGAGCGGGAGAAGGCCGCGTCGGGCGTCCTGGACTTCCAGGACCTGCTCTCGCGCACGAGGGACCTCCTCCGGGACGACGACGCCACGCGCGAGCACTTCAAGAGGGCGTTCGACCGCATACTCGTCGACGAGTTCCAGGACACCGACCCGCTCCAGTGCGAGATCGTCTTCTTCCTCTCGGAGAGGCAGGGGGCGAACGCCGCCGAGTGGAACCGGGTCGACCTCGAGCCCGGCAAGCTGTTCATCGTCGGCGACCCGAAGCAGTCCATCTACAGGTTCCGCCGCGCCGACATCGAGATGTACGAGGAGGCCAAGAGCCTGATCGACGACGACGGAAGGATCTTCGAGCTGTCTCAGAACTTCAGGACCAGGCCCGCGGTCGTCGACTGCGTGAACTCGACGTTCCGGAAGATCATGGTCCCGCCCGAGGAGGGCGGCGGCTTCCAGCCCGAGTACGAGCCACTGCACGCGTTCCGGCCCGAGGACGAGGCCGGGCCTGGCATCATCCTCATCGGTTCACCTGCCGAGGCGGAGAAGGTGGCAGAGACCCGCCAGGTGGAGGCGACGGCGGTCGCGGCTTTCGTGAAGTCGATGCTGGAGCAGGGCCGCCCGCTCGTGTGCGACAGAAAGACCGGCGAATGGCGCCCGCCCAGGCTCGGCGACATCGCGATCCTCTTCCACAGGCTCACAGGTCTGGACGCATACGAGGAGGCGCTCAACACGTACGACCTGGACTACCGCATCGCGGGCGGCAAGCGCTTCTACGTGAGAAGAGAGGTCTACGAACTGAAGACGGTGCTCGCCGCCGTGGACGATCCCAACGACCTCGTTTCTGTCCTGGGCGCGCTCAGGACGCCCTTCTTCGGTGTGTCCGACGAGGACATCGTGGTCCACAGACACGAGACGGGCGGGCTCCGCTATCTGGACGAGGACGGGGGCGGTTCACCGGCGGTCCTGGAGGCCTTCCGCGTGCTGCGCGACCTCCACTACGAGCGCAACTCAAGGAGCGTCGCCGACATCATCCGGCGCCTCTTCGACAGAACCGGCGCGCTCGAGCTGTATCTGCTCAAGCCCACGGGCGAGCAGCGGCACGCCAACCTGCTCAAGGTCGTCGAGATGGCCACCTCGCTGGAGGCGCAGGACCCCATGTCGTTCGGCGGGTTCGTGCGCTGGCTGGCGGACGTGTCGAAGCTGTCGCCCGAGGAGGCCGAGTCCCCTCTGTCCGAGGAGGGCGACCAGTTCATCCGCGTGCTCACGATACACAAGGCCAAGGGTCTCGAGTTCCCCATCACGATCCTGGCGGACCTGGGGCGGCACGAGTTCAAGTCCGACAACCTCATCGTGGACAGGGACGAGGGCAGGCTGGAGTACGGCAAGAACGTGAAGGACGGAGGTCCGGCCACGCTCGGCTACGAGGACCTCAAGGCCCTCGAGAAGCAGCGGGCGGAGGCGGAGACGATACGGCTCCTCTACGTCGGCCTCACGAGAGCGCGCGACGCGGTCGTGGTCCCGTGGTTCCCGACGAAGGGCACCAAGCCGACCGGCCTTCTCCCACACCTCACCGACCTCGCCGAGCGGGCGTCGGATGACAAGGACCCGCTCGTGACGTGGGTCGACGCCGGCACACTGGACCTGGGCGTGGAGCGCTCCCGCCCCCTGAAGCTCGACCTTCACGAGGCGATGGAGACCGACCCCGAGGACACGCGGGCGGCCCTCGACCTCGCGGAGTGGACGCGCTCGCTCAACGCGTTCGCACCCGGGCACTACCGCCCGCCACGGGTCGTGACGCCGTCATCCCTGGCCGGGGAGGAGGAACTCGAGCTGCCCGAAGATGCGCCGCGGTACGGCGCGGCTCTCGGCACGCTCGTTCACTCGGTCATGGAGCACGCGACACTCGGCTCGACCGAAGGACTTGGCGAGGTCGTGTCGCTCGCCGCTCGCGGCTCGGGAGCGCCGCCCGCGCATGCCGAGGAGGCTGAGCGCATGGTGGTCCGCGCCATGCGGTCGGACGTGATCGCGAGGGCCACGAGGTCGGACGCGTGTTTCAGGGAGGTTCCCTTCGTGCTGCACGACGACGGAGCGTACGTAGAGGGCACGATGGACCTTCTGTTCGTCGAGGACGGAAAGCTGGTCGTGGTCGACTACAAGACCGACGCGAGACCCGTGGCGGGCTTCGGCGAACTCGTGAAGAAGTACGAGGGCCAGGCGCTGGCCTACGCGGTGGCCGCTGAGCGCACGACCGGGCTGCCTCTGGGCGAGGTCGTCCTCCTGTTCCTGAGCGGCGACGGCTCGGCTGAGCGGGATGAGGGGAGCGAGGGAGGCGAGGCGACCGAGGAGCGCGTCTCCGTGGGCGCAACCACAGAAGAGAGGGAGCGCGCGCTGCGCTCCCTCGTGAGTTCTGCTTCTTGACCGGGCACCGCGTCCTGCCGGCGGCGCCCCGGTGCCCGCTCACCCGCGGGTCGATCCCTACCTGAAGAGCCCCTTGATCGCCGACCACGACGACGACGCGACCGGGTTCATCTGGTCGCTGTACAGCACGAACGCGCAGCCGCGCTCGAGATAGGGATCCGACGCGGAGAGCGGCTCCCACTCGTCGACCCCCATCGCGTCGAAGATGAGCACCGCCTCTCCTCCGCACTGGTCGTCGGCGACGCACTCCCCCCAACCCCACTGGCCGCCTTCATACCACGGATAGACGGCCTGGATGCTCACCCAGTACGTGCATCCCGTCTCCCCCAGGAACGGCTGGTCGAGTTCGCAGTAGTAGTGGTACCACCACGACTGCCCGGGCAGGAGTTCCTCCGTGTAGTCCACGCACTCCTGCTCGAGCAGGAGTGCGCCGGGAACCGGGAAGCGCGCGCCGGGATCGTTCGCGTAGAAGCGAACGATGAAGTCGCCGGCGTACGGCGGAGCGCCGGGGTTCCAGTACGCGCCCCACCACTCGACGGCCACAACAGGTCGCCCGTCCGAGGACACGAAGTCGTCCGCGGTCTCCGCGTGGAACGGGTAGTCGGCAGCCAGCTGCGACGCCAGCGCCCATCCCCCGTCCTCCATGAGTTCCTGGCTCCACGCCACGTCGACTTCCAGGGCGGGACTCCACTCGTACTGCGCCCCGCCGGGGGACGCAACCTGAGCCATCGGTGCCGCCGAGGCGACGCTGCAGGCCGCCAGAAGGAACACGACTGCCAGTCTCATCTCTCCTCCGTGCAGTGGTCGCGGGGACGAACCACACCTCCTCCAGTTCGTGTCTCCCGGAAGGAGAGCGCGCCGGCCTCCCGCGGTCGCCCGCCTACTTAAGGAGTATCATCTTCTTCGTCAGGGCCTCGTCGTCCGCCTCGAGTCTGTAGAAGTAGACGCCGGACGCCACATGCCCTCCGCGGCCGTCCCGTCCGTCCCAGAGGACCGCGTACCTGCCCGCGCCCTGGGGCTGCCCGTCCACGAGCGTCCTGACCAGCCTGCCGGACAGGTCGTAGACGTCGAGCCTGACGCCGGCCGGTCCGGGCAACGTGTACCTTATCTCCGTGACCGGGTTGAAGGGGTTCGGGAAGTTCCCGAGGAGTTCGTACCTGCTCGGGGTCCCGTCCTCGACGCCGGTCTCCACGATGTACGCGAGCACGGGGACGATGACGGTCACCGAATCGGGGTCGTCGCTCCTGACGACCAGGTTGCACGTGTGATCTCCAGGCTCGAGAACGCTCGCGTCGACGCAGACCGACACGATGTCGGTCTCCCCCGCCGCGCTCGAGCCGCTCCACGGCAGCGCGGTGAGCCACGGACAGCCGGGGACGATCTCGATCGCAAGCTCACTGTGCACGTAGGTCTCGTCGAACGCCATCTGGAGTCCGACGGCTCCGCTGTGCGACTCCGTCCCTATCGTCGCGCTGTCGAGCGTGCCCGTCATCTCCAGATAACGGAACGAAATGGCTCCGTCGCCGGCGAGGACGACCTGGAAGGTGAGAGAGCTTTCCGGCTCACCGACCCTCTGCACGTCGTCGTACTGGACGACGAACTCGCCGGTCTCACCGAGCCACTCGTAGTAGACGGCGCCCGACACGTCGAGAGTGAGGTCGTCCCAGAACGGTGCCACGAACCCGTTCGGGTCGGCACCGCCCGGCACCGCGGCGTTCAGAGGCTCGTCCCCTCCTGACCCGAACGTGAGGAGACCGTTCGAGCCTATCTTGACGGAGTGCTCCGATCCTCCGTAGAACGGGAACTCGAACGGCAGCTCGACGTCGACGTGCGAGTCCCCGGCAGGCACGATCTGTGTGCCGGTCGACGAGATGTCGGTCCAGTCGAAGGCCGGGCCTCCGAACTGGTCGCTGTCGGTCCACGAGTAGCCGTAGGCGTCGGGGCCGCCCGACCCGCGGACGCCCACTGCGGGCAGGCCGGCCGCCGCTCGAGCCTGCGTTCCCGCGCGGTCGGCGGCTACAGAGGAGGATGCGCGGCGCTCGGCCGCGACCCTCCGGGCGGGGGGCTGCCCGTGCGTGCCCGGGTCCCTTCCGTCCTTCCCGACGAACCAGTGTAGAGTGTCGCCGCCCGCGTTGGTCACGTGCAGCGAGTCGCACGCGCCTTCCTCGGTCAGGATCGTGAATCCAAGCTCGTCCGGCTCGACCTCGAGGTCCGGGTCGCCGGGCACCGTCAGCGTGACCGACACGACGACGGCGGGCTCGTCCGGGTCGTTGCTCTCGAAGACGAGTTCCACCTCGTGCAGGCCTGGCGACAGCCCCGCCGGGTCGGCACAGACGATCGACGATACGGCGTCGGCCCCGGGCAGGAGACCGCCCGGAGGCGTCTCCGTCAGCCACGGTGCCGCGTCCTGGATGAGAACGGCCAGCTCGTCGTGCAGGTACGCGGCGTTGAAGACTACCTGGAGTCCCGACGCGCCCAGGAGGTCCTCGATACCGACCGTGCCGATCTCGAGGTCACCGTTCACGTCGAGATACTGGAGCAGGATCGAACCGTCCGGGCTCAGGACCACCTGGAAGGTGCGCGTCCCCGTCGACCAGTAGTCGTAGACGCCGGTGTACTGCACAATGAAGTCGCCGGTCCCGAGGTCGTAGTAATGACATATCGAGCCGCCGAGGTCGGGGTTCAGGTCCACCCAGAGGGGTGCGATGAAGTTGCCGGGCTCGTCGGCGCTCGGTATCGGGTCGTTCGTATAGTCCGTGGCCGGCGTGCCGAAGGCGAGGTAACCGTTCGAGCTGATCCTCACCGTTCCATACGGCCGCCCGTAGAAGGGGAACGTGAACGGCAGCGCCACCGCCTCGTAGTC
>CAYNQF010000013.1:14692-42287 GCA_964399265.1 uncultured bacterium
GGACTCGCGAATCCTCCAGACCAGCAGCGATTGCCCCGCGTTCGCGACGGTCAGCGTGTCGCAGAGCGACCGCCCGTCAGGCGACAGCTCGAGTTCGAGAGGCGAGACGTCGATGTCCGGGGACTCCACCACGGTCCCGCACCCGACCGGGTAGGCTCCCACGAGGCCACATCCCTGCGCGTCGGCGCACGGCGAACCCGGCTGCAGGTAGTAGTTGGAGCTGTCGGGCTCGCAGAAGCGCGGGTCCCGAGAGAAGTTGCCGTTCAGGCCGTCCTGGTCGGCGATGCATCCGACCCAGTCCCCGGCGTCGTTGCCGAACACGTCGGTGCAGCTCAGCACGATGCTGCTTCCGGTGCCGCAGCCGACGCTCACACCGTACGGCGCGTCGGCGATGATGGTATGCGATACGGAGGCCTCCGCTCCCGCCAGGTAGATGCCCGACCCTTCCTCGGCGACGTTCTGCTCGATCGTGCAGCTCTCGAGCTCTATCAGCGAACCCGACCCGGCCGCGACGGCCCCGCCGTAGCTGTTGGCCAGGTTGTGCTCGAACAGGCACCGCAGGAAAGACACGTTGGACGAGTCCCTCACGGCGACCGCTCCTCCCCGCAGGCTGTAGTTCTCGGTAAAAACGCAGTCCTCGAACGACGGAGCGGAGAACGTCTCAACGCCGACGGCGCCGCCGCCCTCCTCGGCGTACCCGCCGGTGAAGACGCAGTCGAGGAATCTCGGAGAGGCTCCCAGGCAGTACGCGTTCCCGCCGATGCCGGCGGTGCTTCCCGCCTGGAACGTGATGCCGGACACGACGGCGCTGTCGTCCACTCCGTCGCACACGAGCACGTGAACGGCCCGCGCGCCGCCGAGGATCGTCACGCAGTCGGGCTCGCCGGTCTCGCTGGTCAGAGTGACGCCGGACTTCATCTGGATGTCGGATTCGTAGTACACGCCGCAGGCGACCATGACGGTGTCGCCGACCGCCGCCGAGTCGATGCCAGCCTGGATCGTCGGCGCCTCGTCCGGAACGTGCCACGTGCGCGGAGGCGGCAGCACGCTCACGTGTACCGTCGCCGTGTCGACGCCGCTCACGCAGTCCCCGACGACGTACCTGAACGTGTCGGCCCCCACGAAACCGGGATAGGCCGTGTACGATACCGACTGGTCGCCCGAGTCCACATACGCCTCCCCGACCGTGCCGTCGTCGATCACGCTCAGGACGATGATGTCGTCAAGGTCGGGGTCGGAGTCGTTCACGAGCACCGGTATCGAGATCTCGCCGTAGCCGGCCACGCTCGCGTAGTCGTCGGCCGCCACCGGCGCGTGGTTTCCGAGCGAGCCCGAGACGGCTCTGAACCTGAATGCGAACGGCCTCTGCACCGGCTGCATGTAGAGGCTGTCGGACACGTCGAGGCCGGAGAAGCAGGAGAAATCCGTGCCGCGCGACCACGCGGCGCCTCCCTTGGTCGCGTCGGTGATCACGCTGAAGCTGTCGCCCTGAACCGGCGTGAAGCCCGACGTGAAGTCGAGTTCGACGGCGCCGCCGAAGTACGCGAGGCCGTCGATGGAGAGAACGTCGTGCTCGACGCCCGGCACGTACCCGCCTATCTCGATGCGGATCTCGCTGGTCGACGTCTGGATGAAGTTGCCTATGTACTCCAACATCCCCGGGGACTCGCCGGGCTCGATCACGCCCTTCATCGCGGCCAGGCCGGCCGAGGTGTCGAACGTCCCCGAACCCTTCAGGACGGCGTTTTCCTGGTGGTCGAAGTAACCCTCGTTTGTGATCGTACCGCCGCTCGGGACGAGTGTCCTGCCCCTGTTCACGAAGATCCCGCCTGTCTGGTTGGAGACGGAGCCCCTCGCTGCGAAGTCCCCTCCCATCCGGACCAGCACGCCTCCGCTGCTCGAGAACTGCGCGGCGGGAGCGATGTCGACGAGCCCGCGCACGTCGAAGTCGCCGGTCGAACTCACCTGCGTGTTAGCGTTCGCCCTGAAGAAGGAGCCCAGGGCCAGGTCGACGACACCCTCGTTCAGGAAGGTGCCGGAACCCGCCCTCGCCTCTCCGCGGATGTAGTGTTTGCTGACCATCGTACCCTGACCGGTGATGATGTTCAGCCTGCCGAGGTTGTCGAACTCGCCGCCTATGTCGAGGGTCCCGGCGTCGGCCACGACCAGACCGTCCGTCGCGCGCCCCGCGTCCCCGTTGGTGAACGAGAGGAGAATGGTGCTCAGGCCCGGACCGATCTTTGCGAAGTAGCCGCGGTTCACGAAGTCGCCCGTCCCGGTCAGGTCGCCGTCGTCGAGATCGAACTCGCCTCCGCTCTCGTTGTAGAAGGCGGCGTTAGCGCCGACGAAGATCTCACCCCTGTTGGCGAACGTGCCGGTCGACGTGACGGTGGTGTTGTCGAGCGCCAGCAGCTGCCCTCCGTCGGCGATGTCGACGATTCCCTCATTCATGAACGTCCCCGACCCGGCCCTCGGCTCGCGGCCGATGTAGTGCTTGCTGACCATCGTGCCCTGGCCGGTGACGATGTTGAGCCTCCCGAGGTTGTCGAACTCACCGGCCATGTCGAGCGTTCCGGCCGCGGCGTCCATGAGACCGTCCTCAGCCCTCCCCCCAGACTCGTTCAGGAAGGAGATGTAGACGTAGCTCCTGCCGGGGCCGGTCTTCGTGAAGTACCCGCGGTTGGTGAACGACCCGCTTCCGACGAGGTCGCCGTCGTCCAGCTGGAAGGTCGCGCCCGACTCGTTGACGATGTCGGAACCGCGGCCCGCCGTCGGAGCGTCCAGAGCCGCGCCGTCGCGCACGATGATGGTCTGCCAGTTCGTTAGCGTCTGGGTTACTGTCAGCGTGTCGGACTGGATGTCCAGCGTGATGTCTCCTGGAAACTCGCCGAAGGTGAGTGCCGCCACGGTGCGCGCTGAGTTGAGGGTGACGGTGTAAGTGCCCGCGAGGTCGATCACGGCGTGGTCGCCGGGGCCGGGCTCCACGTCCGTCGACCAGTTGTAGTCGTCCTCCCAGGTGGTGCCGTCGCCGCCGCCGTCCCACGAGACCATGCCCAGACACCCGACACCGTAGGCACCGATCTGGCCGCAAACCTGCTGGTTGTCGTCGGTGCAGGGAGAGTTGGCGGCAAGCGAGAGAGGCTGCGCGGGGTTCTCCTCACCGCAGAAGAGCGGGTCGGCCGAGATGTTTCCGTTGATCCCGTTCTGTCCTGTCAGGCACCCGATGTAGTCCCCTCCGGAGTTGCCGTACACGTCGCAGCACTCGAGCGTCAAGCTCCCGGTCCCGGCGCAGTAGGTGGCCGCGCCGCCGCCCTCGCCGAAAGCTATGATCGAATTGCGGAGCGTGCAGGCGGCGGCCTCGCGGAACAGCATATCGCTCACGCAGGCTATGGAAGAGCCGCCTTCGCCCGAGTAGTTGCCGAAGAATGTACAGGCGTCGAAGGAGGCCGTGGAACCGTCTCTGAGGAAGAACGCGCCGCCGCTGTAGTTCGCGTCGTTGTCGCTGAAGGAGCAGCCCGTGAACGTCGCAGTCGAGTAGTCGAGCGTGCCCACTCCGCCGTCGCCGGTCGACGCGCAGCTGTCGAAGATGCACTGGAGGAACTCGGGCGCCGAGCCGTCGGATACGTACATCGCGCCGCCGTCGATGCCGCTTGCGAACCCGCGGAAGACGCAGTTCTCGAACCGCGGGCTCGCTGCCGCCAGGTACACGGCTCCACCCTGGTTGGAATAGGGCAGTTGGGCGGTCAACGTGAACCCCTTCACGACCGTCGCGTTGCTCACGTTGTTCGCGTAGAACGCGCGCGCCATCGTCGACTGGTCTATGGTCACGCAGTTCGGCTGCCCGGTATCGCTCGTGAGATAGACGCCGTCCTTGAGCGTGATGTTGGGCTCGTCGTAGACGCCGCAACGGACCACGACGGTGTCTCCATAGTCACTGGCGTTGAGAGCGTCCTGAATGGTCTCGTAGTCGTCCGGGACCACGTAGGTCTGTCCGGTGGGCGCTCCCAGCGCTCCCACAAGGCCGCAGCCGGACGCGTCCAGGCACGGCGAGCCGGGCGTCAGGTGGTAGTCGCCCTCGGCGGGAAGATAGAACACCGGGTCGAGGGAGAAGTTCCCGGAGGTGCCGTCCTGCCCCGCGATGCAGCCCACCCAGTCGCCGCCGTCGTTCCCGTAGACGTCGCAGCACGAGAGATCCGCCGTCGCGCCCCCGTAGCAGCCGACGGCCCCACCCGTCACGCCGAACGCGATGATCGAGTTCGTGACCGAGGCGGAGGAGGCGTTGCCGAGCATCATGCCGCTACCGTTGGCCCCTTCGTTGTCGGCGACGGTGCAGCCGTACATGGTGAGAGTGACGTCTATGCCTGAGAGCATGCCGCCGTTGGTCGTGCCGACGTTGCTGGTCAGAGTGCACTCCGTGAGGTCGACGGACGACCCGCTCGCGAAGATCGCGCCGGCCCCGCCGCCGCTCCAGCTGCCGGATATGTCGCACTGGTCGAATGACACGTCCGAGTCGTCGTAGCACGAGAGAGCGCCGCCCACGGCCGAGCCTGACGTGGCCATGTTGTTCTGGAACCGGCACGAGAAGAACTGGACGATCGCGGAGGTGTCCGCGTGCGCTGCGCCGCCCGATGCGATCGCCGAGTTGCTGACGAACGAGCAGTCTTCGAAGATGGGTCCTCCGTCGTCGATCCCGACCGCGCCTCCGTTCACGGCGGAGTTGTTCTCGAAGTCGCAGTGCCTCACCCTGAGCCACGAGTCCTCGAGATGGAGAGCCGCTCCCGGCGCGGGGCTCATCGTGTAGCCGTACTGGAAGGTGATGTTCTCGATCAGTGTGCTATCGTCGAGGTCGGTTCCGGTCATGATCTGAGCGTATGCCTGCCCGTCGATCGTGACCTCGTTCGGTCCGCCCGGCACCGTCAGCTCGCCCCGGAGAGTGAGCCCCGACTTCATAACGATGTCCTGCTCGAAGTACGTCCCGGCCCTCACGTAAACGGTGTCGCAAGAGGCCGCGGAGTCAATGGCCCCGCCGATCGTCTGGACGTCGTCGGGAACGATCCACGTGCGTCCCGTACAACCCTCAGGCAGCGCGCCGATCTGACCGCAGCCGCCGCCCGCGTATACGCAGGGAGAGCACGACGTCAGCCACGCGTTGTCCGCGTCAAGGTCGCAGAACATCGGGTTCTCGGAGATGTTGCCGTCAACGCCGTTCATGCCGGAGATGATCGAGATGTAGTTGCCGCCGGCGTTGCCGTAGACGTCAGAGCAAGCGATCGAGGCGCCGGCCGTGCCATTGGTGTAGACCGACCCTCCCCCGCCTCCGAAGGCGATGATGGTGTTGCTTATCTCCACGAACGAAGCCCCGAGCAGCGCTACGGCTGAGCCCCCGGCGCCGGTCGCGGAGTTGAGGGCGAACGTGCAGCCGTCGATCGACGGATTGGCGGAGAACGACGCGGAGATTCCTCCGCCCGCGTCGGCCGAATTGCCAAGGAACACACAGTCCGTGAAACTGACGGGCATCCCTACAAGGTGCACGCCGCCGCCGTTCGCGGTGCTCACGTTGTCGATGAAAGAGCAGCCCGAGATCGTCAGGTAGGAGCTGCCGATGTATGCACCGGCTCCCGAGGCAGGGACCTCTGTGGAGTTCCCGTCGAAGCGGCATCCGATCACGATCGGCGCGCCCCCGTCAACGAACAGCCCACCGCCCCCCTCGCCGGTCTCCGAGTAGCTGGCGCAGTCGGTTATCCTGCAGTTCTCGAGCGTCGCGTAAGAGTTGTACATGTAGACGCCGCCGCCGGACCCGCCGGTCTCGCCTCCCTTGATGGTCAGATCCCGAATCGTCGTCGTGCCGCTCGCGCCGCTCGCGTCAATCACGGAACCCTGACCTGCAGCGTCGATCACGACGTCGTCATAGTCACCGGTCTCTCCTCTCAGGGTGATTCCGTCCTTCATGACCAGGCCGTGCTCGAGGTAGAGCCCTGCGCTGACTACGACCGCGTCCCCCGCCTGAGCGGAGTCGATACCGGCCGCGACCGTCGGAGCGTCGGTGGGAACCAGCCAGTCCCTTGCGCTCGAGGCGCACGGAAGGAGAAGTAGCACGATCGCGAGGGCTACTCCGGCTGTCCACCTGAGCCCTCTGGTCTTCGATGTGGCGGCTGTGACCATTGGCAGTACGAGCATGACGACTCCCCCTCGAGGAAGCTCCGCCACGGAGAAACACAGCTCTCCGCGTCGAGTCTGTTCAGAGTGTGGTGTGCGCGCTGGACGTGTGGACCCTTCGGGGCCGGCGGCAACGATCGCGACCCAGACGAATCCGCCTTACGCGTAGCATCAAGATAGATACTACGATAGCACATTGAATATTGCTCAGTCAAGGATTGTGTCGCTAGTCAAGAACGCAGGGTCGTCCGGGGAACGCGAACCTACCTCAAGTGGACCAGCCTCACGCCCACCTCGTCCTCACCTGCCCTCAGGCGGGCGAAGTAGACGCCCGACGCGACGCTGCGTCCGTTCTCGTCGGCGCCGTCCCACGTGATCGAGCCCCTGCCCTCGGCGTCCGCGGCCGCCGCGAGCGTCCGCACCAGCCGCCCGGCGGCCGAGTAGATAGCGAGCGACGCGCCGGCGCCGGCCGGGCACTCGAAGCTCATCGTGGTCGTCCCGCGAAAGGGATTCGGCCTGGCCCTCTCGATACGCACGCCGGTCTGCTCCTCCGGAACTCCCGTCCAGGGAGCGAGCGCGCAGTCCAGGACCGTCAGTCCAGTGGTGTCGACGACCACACCCGAGAAGGTCTGCATCTCGTAGCCGAACGCCGAGAACTCGACCGTGTAGGTGCCGGGCATCAGCATCCGCCAGTAGCGGCCGTACTGCGGGTCGGTCGTCCTGGGGGTGAGCACATCGGAGCTGTTCTCCACGATCTTCACCTCGGCCACGACCGGCGTCCTCGAGCCCGCCTCCGTCACGTGGCCGGTGAGGCCGGGCCCGTACGTCCGCTCGATGAGGCCGTACGAGCCGTTCGCCACGCGTTCGCAGATCCCGTCGACGCGGTCGCCGCCCGGGATGCAGAGGAAACTCAGGATCTCCATCGTGTAGCCGATCGTGCCGACGACGCCGTACTGCCAGTTGCGCGCCTTGCCCTGCGTAGCGAACCCGTACTCGGCGGTATACGGCTCGTCGGTCTCTGTGAACGTCTCCTGGCTCAACTTCGTCGCGACGTCGTAGATGACGTAGTGGTCGGGGGCGAACCCGTAGCCGACCCAGTACCACGGGTAGTAGACGACGTCGCCGGACGAGCTTCTGGGGCTGTGGTAGTTGAGCGCGAAGACCGGCTTGTGCTGCAGGCAGAAGTCGCGCATGACCTGCGTCTCGTTCTCCGAGAACGGAGCGACGCCGCGGTAGAACTCGGACTGCGGGTTGTCGCTTCCGCCCTGGTCCCAGTTGAAGTCGTAGTTGTTGTTGGGATCGACGCCGTCGTAGTCGAGGTCGAACTGGCCGTTGTCGTTGTTGTCGAGCTTGTTCTTGCGCCACGTCGTGTCCACGTCGGCGGTGACGACGGCATGTCCCTCGGGATTCAGGATGGGTATGAACCACAGCTCGCAGTCGTCGACCCAGGCGGTCGTCGTATCGTCCACGCCGTATGCGGACGTCAGATCGTCGAGCATCCACATGATGGTCTCGAGCCCCATGACCTCCTCGGCATGGTGCACCCCGTCGAAGAGCACGACCGGCTCGTCCTCGTCGGTCTGGACGTTGTCCGAGACCTTGACGCCCCAGATGTCCATCCCCTCCTGCGTCGAGTACCCGAGCGTGTCGACCCGTACGATCGACGGATACGCCGCGGCGAGCGCCGAGATCTCGGCCCGCACCTCGTCGTAGGTGTGGTAGCGCGCCGGGATGGCCTCGGCCCGCGTCGCCGGCAGCAGGCACGCGGCGAGCAGCAGCGCCACCGCCAGGCGCTGGAACAGAGCGGACGGATTCGCGCACGTGCGTCGTGGATGTTCGCGCATCAATGTCAACCTTTCAGACTTTACACGCGAGCGCTCGTCCGCTCGTCGCCGGAGTAGGACGCCTGGCCCGGCTCACTCACCGCGCCACCGCGCCCGCGCTCGGTGTCCCGCCGCTACTTGAGCAGGACCATCTTGATCGACCGCTCCTGCCCCATCGCCGACAGCCTTGCGAAATAGACGCCGGTGGCGGCCGGAGTCCCGGTGTCCGTCCGGCCGTCCCATGCCGCGCTGTGTTGCCCGGCAGACGCCTCACCTTCGAACAGAGTCGCTACCTTCCTGCCCGCGACGTCGTAGACCGACAGTCCGGCCTCCGCCGCCTGCGGCAGTGTGAACGTCACCACGGTGTTCGGGTTGAAGGGATTGGGCCTGTTCCCATTCAGAACTACACCGACGACCGGAGCGTTCTCGTCGACTCCGCTCGACTCGTAGGCGTCCGGCGGGTCGGTCGTGAACTTGATGGCGCGACCGCTCGAAAGAGGCGCGGCCGAGGGCGGGTAGATGTCGAAGTAGGTGTACTCGATGCCGTCGCTCTGAGCCGGATTCTCGATGCCCACGGTCGCGTAGTTGTGAGTGTCGCTGTTCGCGATCGTGTGGTACTGGAACAGCATCTCACCGTCGCCGGTGAAGGTCGAGTAGATGTCCTGGTCGTAGAGCACGAGCTGGAAGGTCTGCGGGACGCCGCCGTTGTCGTACCCCGTCCCCACGCGGCTCCACTCGATGACGAACCTGCCGTCCCCCATGTTGCGCGTCAGGACCTTGCCGGAGCCGCCGCTCGTGTCCGAGTCCGCCGGGAAGAGACTGTCCCAGAACGGCGCGATCATGGCATCCGGTCCGAGCGGCGACGGGATCCTCGCGTTCCTGGGCTGGTGCTCCCAGACGGGAGCGCCGCCCATGCCGACGTCGCCGTTGCTGCACACCGCGACGGTGGAGTAGTCCTCGCCGTAGTACCGGAAGGAGAACGGGAGAGCAACGTCGGTGATGTCCTCGAACCCAAGGCCGAGGTCGCTGCCCGAGCCACCGTACGACGGGTCGATCTCGACCCACGAGTAGCTAGGCGCCTCGGAGTATCCGGCGTCGGTGTTGTCGTAGCAGTAGTAGCCGTAGGTGTCGGGTCCCAGCGGGTCACCGGCCGAAGGTGTACCCACCGTGAGCGGGACGATCACGAACTGAGAGAGCCCGTCGTCGCCGGTCAGGTCGATCACGAGGTCGAACTCGTGTCCGACCGCAACATCAGACGCCGCCGTCACGGTGAAGGTGTTGCCCGCGTTCGAGGCCGTCCCCTCTCCCGCCACGTTGCCCCAGCTTCCCGCCGAGTCGCTCGCCGTCAGGCCGCTCGCCGGGGTCCGGAGCGTTCCCGAGACGCTCGTCGCGTCGAGGTAGGAGGTGTTGGCGAGCGTGACCGTCAGCGTCGCTGTCTCGCCGGGGTCCAGCGCGCCGTCGCCACTCACGGCGACCGAGTCGTACGCGAGAACCGGAGCGCCAATCACAACGCTGAAGATGCTCTCGTATTCCGTGCGCGACGAGCCGGCGGTAACAGTGAACCTGAAGACATACTCTGCCCCGTCGCGACACCCGTCGGGGAACGTGATCAGAAAGTCATCCACGCCCGTCTCGACCACGCTTCCCGGAATGTCATCGTAGGAGGACGAGTTGTCGAGGAAGATGGGATCGGGACCCAGGTCAACGAGGTAAAGCTCCAGGTCGGCCGTCACATCGGTGGCTATTGTAGTGCCGTAGTTCTTCGCCGACACGTTCAGTTCTATCGTTTCGCCAGGGTTCACCACCCCATCTCCGTTGCCGTCGCTCAAGCCGGACCCGTCGTCGTCTATCGAGTGGGAGAAGTACCCCACGTACTGCGCGTCCTGCGTGACCGAGACGGTGCCCGTGTAGGGACGCATGTTCTTGCCGACGACCGTCACGTACGCCGCTCCGGCCGTCTCTGCGTTCAAGGGCATCGTGATGTTAACGCCGCCCGCGAGTTCGCGGATCTCGAACGACTCGCCGTCCTTCCAGACGATGACCTCGGCGCCGGGCACCGCGTTGCCGCTTCCGTCGGTGACGTGGATCGCCAGCATGTTCTCGCCGAGCGACACGGACGCGTCGTGGGTCACGCTGAACGAGCCCGGCGCGGCGGTCCTCAGGTACAGCTCGGGGTCGCCGATGATGTTGTAGATGTTGAAGTAGAACTCGATGTCACCACCCGGGTCGGTATCGAAGGGAAAGTGCCGGTACAGCTCCATCTTGGCCCGCAGCACGGCCTGTCCCATGTGACGCAGGTCTTCGAAGAGAGCGCCCTGGTAGAAGCCGGTGCAGATGTAGTTGTTCTCCTTCGTGTGCGTGTTGAAGTGGCTGGGCGCGAAGACCGCGGGCCCGCCCTTCAGCGCGCCCGGAGTGCCGCTCCGGATCCACGCCTCGGCGAAGCAGGGGTCGGAGCCCCAACTGTCGAAGTTCCCGGTGCCGCACACGATGCTCGTCATTACGGGCAGCATCTCGCCGTTCGAGAGCGACTGGACATCGCTGACGACGAACTGCGGATACTCCCAGCCCGCCGCGTTGCCCCACCCGCGGTAGTTGACGAAGCTGACGCCTGCATTGATCGAGTTCTTGATCGGGACCGGAGACGTCACGGGCTTGTAGAAGACCGTGTCGATCTGCGCGTAGCCGGCGTGCTTCAGCATCTCCCCGACCCGAAGGCTCGTCTGCCGCGGCGAGGTAACATGATCGCCGCCGTAGTTACCTGCGCACGTGAGGGCACGCTCGTACCACGCGTCGGTCGCGGCGTCGCCCCTCTCGTACGAGATCGTCTTGAGCGATGCGACGGTCGCCTCCGTCGTGGTGTCAATGGCCATCCGGCCGATCAGGACCTCCGGGAAGTAGTCGTCTCCCTCAAGGAGCGAGTATGGTAGGTCCGTCGGGTCCTGCGGACCGCCGAGCGTGACGTACCAGCACGGGAACTCCTCAAACCCGGTGTAAGTATCGCCGACTAACATCACGTAGTCCGGCGGGTTGTCCCAAGTCTCGTAGGCGTCCTGGATGTAGTCCTTGATGTCCTGCTTGGTCGGAGTCGAGCCGATGGTCGAAAGCGGAACGAGCACCGTCTCGACGCCGCGGCGCGTCTTCCACGTCACGAAGTCGGTCATCTGCGCCAGGAAGGTGTCCTTCGCGATGATGAGGTACGAGCCGCGCCTCACCTCGGCGGCCGGAAGCTGGTCGTAGTTCAGGAGGAAGCTCTTGTAGATGGGCTCGAAGGCCTCGGAACGCCAGTCGCGCGACACCGTCTTCTCGTTCGCGGACGCGTTCCCGTATGCGGCCACCTCGTTCCCGACCACCTCGCTCGCACCGGTTGCCTCGTCGGCAACCGCCACGCTCCCCCGCGCGTTTCGGCTCGCGCCGGCCGCCGAAGTGCTGATCCTGACGCTCAGATGTCCCGTCGCCAGAAGCTCGCCCGTCGCCGGGTTCCAGCGGACCGGGTAGACCGTCAGGGGAACGAAACGAACGTCGCGCATGACCGCGGGAGACCCCATCGTCACCGGGCTCCGGGGAAAGAACGCATCCGAGGAGTAGACGGCATCGTCCACCACGGCGGCCCGCGCCGGCTCGCCCTCGTTCACACGCGGTGCCGCCGGAGCTATCGAGTAGCGGCCAACGGACCTCTCGTCCGAGGAGATGATCTCGAGTTCGACCCCTCCGTGCGCGGGGACAGCAACGAAGTACGTGAGCGCAGGCAGGTCGGGGGCGCCGGGCAGGTTCACGGCCTCGCCACCCGGCACTCTGAGCGTGACGCCGCCGCGGACGCCGTCCGCGGCCTCGACGCTGAATCCCGGCACGTCGATGTCTATCATGGTCCCCGTCACACCGGAGGCCACGACCGTGGCGGCCGCCTCGAGCGAAGACGCGTTCGGTTCGATCTCGACCCAGTCCTTCGCCGCTGCTCCGCAGACGCCCGCAAGCAGGACGGCCACGATCAAAGCTGTCGAACGTGCCACGCGCAGCTCCTTCCCCAGGAGTGTATCCAGAGTTGCTCGCTCCTCTATTCTTCCTCGATGACCACCAGTCCCCAGTCGCGGTCGGCAACGTAGATGAGGTCGTCCGTGACGAACACCGCGTTGGCATACGGCGTGTACACGTGTCCGACCAACGTCGGGGCCGTAGGATCGCTCACGTCGAAGACCTTGAGGCCTCCGGCGTGGTCCGCCACGTAGACCATGCCCCCGTGGCAGTAGACGCCGTCGGCGATGCCGTCCGTGTCGCACGAGCCCACGAGCACCGGCGCCGACGGATTCGATATGTCGATCACCTGGAGCCCCGTACGCCAGTCGGCGACGTACGCGTAGTCTCCGGCGGCCGCAACGTCCCTCGCATCACCCGGAGTGTCGACGTGGCCGAGTTCGTGCACGCTCTGCAGGTTGCTCACGTCGAAAACCGCGAGCCCCAGTTCTTCCATCGCAAGGAGTGCCAGCCCGTTGTGCAGACATATGCCGCGCGCGCTTCCGGTCACGCTGCCGTGGTAGACCTCGTTCGAGAACCACGCGTCGTAACCGGAGAAGTACCGCAGCTCCCAGATCCTGAAATCGCCTTCCCCGTCCGCCCCGTAGATGTGGTGCAGAAGACCGGGGGTCGTCTCCACCACCGCGATGTCCCACGTGCGCGTACCCGCGGCGTAGGACACCTCCAGCGGGTCCGTCGGGTCGGTCAGGTCGAACGCGACCGCCCCCAGGCTTCCGTCGGTGACGTAGCCGAAGTGGTCGGTCGGTGCGTAGGCGCATCCGGTGCCCTTGAACACGGTGGGCGCGGTCCCGAGATGCACCGGCAGCGCCGGGTCGGTAACGTCGAGCACCACCAGCCCGCCCTCGCTAGCCGCGACCAGCGCGAGGCCGCCGTCGACGCAGACGTCCTCGGCGTATCCCCCGATCGCGAACGACGTGACCACGCGGTACGAGGACGGCTCGTCGCCGTCCGGCCCGGCCGGGTCCCCCCTGCGGGCGCACCCGGACGACAGCGCCAGAAGGGCGAACGCCGCGAACGCCGTCGCGCCGACAGCCGCTCTCCCGACGCGCGGGGAACCGCGCTTAGTCCCGATTATATCACTACTTACGCGTTCAGTCAAGGAATCGCCCCCTCTCCACGTAGACCAGCAGGCCGAACCTGTGCGCGCCGTAGTCCTTGAGGTCCCCCATGTCATGGACGTAAGGCGATTCGACCGTTCTTCCGCGGTACTGGTAGAAGCCCTCGACGCCGGTGGAGCCGGTGAGTTCCAGTCTGAGTCTCGCACCGGCGACCCAATAGCTGTCCTCCCGCCCCGCGTGGTACGGGTCGTCCTCCCCGGACTTCGAGGTCAGATAGTATCGTCGCGAGTTCCGGACGCTCCCATAAAGGACCGCCCTCTTGCCCCACAACCTGCCGACCTCCAGCCGTGCCCGCAGGTGATACTCGTCCTGGTCGTAGCTCGTGTCGCTGTCGTCGGACGTCGCGCGGGTCTCCCCCGGCTCGTCGCTGCCTCTCGCCCGCGAACTCCTGAGGGCGTAGCGCGCGTCGAGCCTGAGTCCCTTCACCGGGCGCACGGCGAACGTGAGGCCCACCGTGCTCGCGACCGAGTCGTATTCGACGAAGTCGGGATCATATGCGTACGACTCGAGCCTCACGTCGCCCGACACGTCGACGGGCAGCGAGCGGTGGCTTCCGACCGCGACACCGAACGAGTGCTTCCTGAAGTCGCACGACCGATAAGCCCCGCCGCCGTCCTCCGCGTCGGGATCCCACAGCAGCCGCAGGTGGTAGCTCGGGATCGCGTAGTAGTCGAGCGACAGGAAGACCGCGCCCGCGCGCTCCTCTCGGAGCCTCGCGCCGAGCTTCGAGAAGCTCCTCTCGCCGTTCGACATCGCTAGCCGCCAGTCGGCGAAGAACGAGAGCGTCGTCGTGCGAACGCCAGGCTCCTCACGCACGAACGAGAGATCGACCGCGGGCTCTAGCCGCACGTCGTCGACGGTGTCCATGCCGTAGCGGTATGGCCGCTGGCCGTCCTCGAACGCCTCTATGTCCGGGTCGCCGTAGCGAAAGATGTTGCTGTCGTAGCTCAGTCCCTCTTCTAGACGCCACTCGACGCGCCACGGCAGCACATCGGGCGCCATCACGAGAGGGTTCAGGTCGAGCACGCCGCCGAGCGGCGAGATCAGCCTGACTGACACCGTGTGTCTGCCCGAGGGCAGGTCGAACCGGAACCTGTCCGGCGAGCCTGCGACCATGCCGGGCATGTCGGGATACGCCGCCCCACTCGGCCTCGCCTCGAAGACCTGCCGCCAGGCGCGGCCGCCGTCGACATTCACCTCGAGTTCCACGACGACCGGAGACTCGCCCTCCGCGAACCGCCACCTCGCTATCGCTTCGAACACGCTCGGACCGTCGACCTCGAGCGTCATCGTCGAGCCCGACTCGAGCGGGAAGTACGTGTAGACGCGGCCAGAGACGCTGACGGCCACCGGCAGAGGACCGCCCGAGGGCACGAGCTTCGCTCCGTACGCGGGGAGCGCGGCCAGCACGGCCGCGAGCGAGAGTGCGAGTGCGGCTCCGGTCCTACGGCTCATTGAGAAGGTCCCCGCGGGGGATGTAGAACTTGAGGGCGATCCCGGACGCCGCCGTTCGGTCCGCCGTGAACTCGTAGGTGTGGCCGCCTTCCGGCACTTCGAGCATGAAATAGCGGAGCGCGCCAGGCACGGCGTCGGTCCTGTCCCTGAACGTGACCGTCTCGGAGGGCTCCGTCTCGATCCTGTACTGCACGCCTTGGCCGCCGTCGCGGCTCACGGAGAGCACATAAGATCGCCGCCCCGTGGAGCCGGCGCCGTACACGAGCCTCGAGTTCACCTTGATCGACGTCGGTCCGGCGACCTCCAGGGTGACGCCGTGCGTACGGTCGGCCAGGTAGTAGACGAGTTCCCTGTCCTTGTAGAGCATCGTTTCCACGGCGGAATAGTCGGTCGGGGCGAGCGAGACGCGGGTCGGGTCCTCGCTGGTGGAACGGAACAAGCGCGCGTCCGCGCGACATCCTCCGCGCGGGACGATCTCGAACCCGTGTCTGCCGGTCGGAACATCAATGTAGATGCGTCTCAGAACCGAAGGCCGGAAGTCCTCGAGCGCCACATAGTAGCCGTGCTCCGTGGGGCCCGCCGAGAGCGTCTCGACGGAGGTGCTCGCTCCGTCGCGCGTCACGTCGAAGACGCAGGCGGTCTCCGCGGCGTTCATCGGCACCCTGAGGCGCACCAGGACCTTCACGCGCGTGGGGCCCTCGACGGCGAACCGCAGAGGCGACTCAGCGCTGAACCTGCTGTAGTCGAGCTGCTTGCCGTCGACGGTGACGTTCGTCGTCGACTCGAACGAGGCCGGGTCGAAGGAGATCCAGTCGGCCGCGAGACACGTCGCCGTCGCGAGCGCCAGGACGAGCGTTGCCTCCGGTATCAGGAGCCGTGCTGCTCGGTGTTCGTGTCGCGCCTGCATGGGATACCCCCGGCAAGACTGATCTGCGGTAGCGATCGGACCGTTCCCGCCCCGAATCTCAGTCGCGCCTGCCACGGAAGAGATAGTGCTTCACGTCGACCCTCACCACGACGAACACGAGGAAGGCGTAGAGCACGGCGAGCGTGCCGGCGAGCGGAACGTTGTACCTCTCGCGGTAGAAGACGCCGCCCGTGCCCAGCTCGGGCATCGGCGTCGGCTCCTCCTGGAGCCCGTAGCGCTCGATCAGCCGGTCGGCGTTGGGGACGTATATGACCGGCATGCCGCGTGATGCCATGCGCGTGAGAGTCCCGCGACGCGGGAAATTCCGGGCCGAGAGATGCCTCGTGAGTCCCGGCAGAAGGAGCTTCCCCACCTGCGCGCTTCCGATGCTCGCGAGTCCGCCGCCGACGTTGAAGTAGCAGTCGTACGCCTCATCGGACCTCGCGTCGCCGTCGGAGCGCTCGCTCCCGTCGGCATGCTCGTCGTATATCTGCATCCTCCGCTCGATGCTCTCATCCAGCGTGGGCTCGTCTATCAGCTCGACTCCGTTCCGGGCGATCGCCTCGTCTACCAGAGCGCGGCCCTCGGGCGACAACCCCCGTCCCCTGTCGTCGCCTCCGCCTCGCGACGCCGCCACCGAACGGTGCGAGATGATACTCGCGTCCGCGAGAATGGTCTCCATGTCCAACCACGTGAGGTCGGGGTCGTTCGCGCCCCACATGGACGAACCGACCGACGTTATGGGCACCGGAACAGCTCCGACGGCCTCGATCGAGATGACCGCGGCAGCGTTCAGGAGCGGGAACGCGCCTGTGTAAGCGACCGCGACCCTGTCGCCCTCCCCCACGCGGGCGCGCTCCAGGAGGTGGACGAACACGCCGGCGATGTTCGGGTCCAGGGCACGCAGCTTCTGCTCGTGAGAACCGCGGCTGGTCGTGATGAGGGTGAATTCCTGGCCGATGAGGCCGGTGTCGTTGGGGTCGTTCACGATGTCGATCGGCGAGGCGCCCGACGCCAGTCTCGCTTCCTTGATCGCGTCCATTGCCAGCTTCGTCTTGGTCGCCGCCTCCATCTTGGTCGCGAAGTGCGGCTGCATCACGGGCGAGCGCGAGCGCTCCGCGACCCAGAACAGGACGACGCCGACGACCGCCAGCGCGGCCAGCGACAGCGAGTGAACCCTACCAGGCCGGTACTTCAATGGGCACTCCTCCGGTTACGACGATCATCACGAGCCTGACTAGCACCGCGGCGGTCATCATCGACATGATCGTGGACAGCGCCCCCTGCCGCTCCATCCAGTAGGCGATTAGACCGGGTATCACGTAGCCCACGGCCTCGAAGCTCAGGAGTTCCGGGAACCCGGGGCCCTGCACGACCACCCTCGTCAGGTGGCCGAACAGGAACCCGACCAGCACGACCATCACAAGGTGGCGCCTGCCGTACAGCAGCATGAACCTGCCCATCAGCCTGACGACGAGGAACGTCACGACCGCGGCGACGACCGTGCCAACGACGCGCCACGGCTCTGCAAGGGCCAGCGCTATGTAGCCGGGCACGACCATCCCCCCGGCCGCCAGACCGAACGCCTCCGTGAAGACGAGGCTCACGGCGAGCCCCAGCCCGATCGCGATAGGTATCACGTTGCCTCGCTCCTGGATTGGAATACCGAGACGAGCTGCCCGCCCGTCCCTACGATGTTCCCCACTCCGATGACGATGGACCGTTCGCGCGTCAGCTCGACGATCCTGTCGTAGACCTCGTCCGCCGTCCGCCCGCCCATGTCGTCCAGCTTCGAGGGCGGAAGCCCCAACTTGAGCGCGCTCGTCTTCACGATGTTCGTGAGGCCTCCGGCCAGGATGTAGTGGTCGGCGTCGAGGTCCTCCGCAAGGATTCTCCCGAACTGCCGCGCGCGGTCGGGCCTGTCAGAGCGCATCCACGCCACGACGATGACGTCGCGGCCGGGAACCGACCGGGGCGCCGCGGTCTGATAGACGGTCAGCGTCGACTCAGGATCGTTGGCCGCAAAGCCATTTATGAACTCGAGGGTCTTGCCGCGCTCGACGACTCGATGGATGGTGAGAGCGCCCGGGTCCGGGGTCGCGCCGCGCATCCCCTCGAGGGCCCTGTCGCGCGGGACTCCCAGGTGTTCACAGACGGCGAGCGCAAGAACCACGTTCTCCAGGTGCTCGACGTACCCGAACCCCCGCGTCAGCCCGGGGTCCGCGCCCTCGGAGATCACCTCGTGGAACTCGCTCCCCATCTCGAGGGCGGTCTCCTGTATGACCTTCTTGCGCCGATGTTCCGCGGTGAACACGGTCGCTCCCCGCGGGACCGTGCCCGACAGCGCGGCGGCCACGTCGTCGACGGTGGGACCCATCACGTCTAGATGATCGGGCCTGGCGTTCGTGATGACGCCCACGGTCGAGCGTACGATCTGGCGTTCCGAGATGACCTGGAGTTCGGGCCTGAGCGCCATACACTCAACGACGAGAGCGTTGGCGCCGTCCCTGCGCGCGCGGGAGACGACGGAGAGTTGCTCCCTGATGTTGGCGGGGCCCGGCCGAAGCACGGGCTCCTCCCGGCCTTCGGGGTCGATGTACCTGGCGGCGGAGCCGGTCGTCTTGGCTGCCGTCCTGATGCCGCCCGCCCGCAGGCCGGCGGCGATGAGCCTGGTGACGGACGACTTGCCGCGCGTGCCGTTGACATGCACGCGGATGGGCACGCACCTCAGGTTCCGCAGATGGATACGATGCTCGAGCACGCCGTAGCCCAGGTAGGCCAGGACCAGAATGAGCACGAACAGCATTTCGCCAGCCCCCAACATAGATGCGCCGGCTCTTCGCTGTCACCCGCGGACCCTTGGCCCTCCCAAGTCAGAGCCGCGCGGGATGACGAAGCCGGCACGAGGATGGTACCAGAGGGCCCGGCGCGTGTCAAGCAGGCGCCGGGCCCCAGGATGTGGCCGAATGTCGGTCCGGGATCGTCCGTCCGGCCGAGCGGTGATGCCCCACGGCTTCCCGACGGCGAGCCAATCGTCCCGGAGCTGCCGGCTACTGCAGCTCGATCACGTTGACCTCTCCGAAATTGGAAAGAGGCTGCTCGAATTCCTCCGCGTTGCCGACGACGAGCACGGTGAGTCCGTCCGGGTGCAGGTACTCGGCTGCGACCTTCTTGACGTCGTCGACCGTGAGCTTGCCGATCACCTCGACCTCGCGCTCCGGCGTGTCGAGCGGACGGCCCTCCCACGCGAGCCTGACGAGCTGGCGCACGACCGCCTGCTTGGAGTCGTAGTCGAACACGTGCTTATTGAGGTACGTGTCGATGGCCCGGTCGAGTTCATCCTGCGTCGGGCCGTTCTCCTGCATGTCGCGTATGATCTCCTCGATGAGCGTGATTGCCCTCGCCGTCGCGTCTGCCCTCGTCTGTGAGGACGCGGTGAACAGGCCGTAGTTGAACGCGTTGTCGTCGTAGCTCGAGTAGGCCGCGTAAGCGAGCCCCTCGTCGGTGCGGACCTTCTGCGTGATGCGGGAAGTGAAGCTGCCGCCGCCCAGGATGTAGTTCATGATCTGGATCGCCGGCAGGTTGGGATCGTGGCTGTTCGCGCCCAGGTGGCCTATCAGAATGACGCCCTGGCTCACATCCTTGTAGACGTAGTTCACCGACGGCTCGAACGTGAGTTCCATCGGCGGCTCCGGTGTGAGTTCCACTTCGGCCGGCTCCCACGCCGCGAGCGCGCCGTCCAGGAGCCCCGTGATCTCGTCGAGCGTCACGTCGCCGGAGATGCCTATGATGGTGTTGTTCGGGCGGAAGAACTCGTCGTAGTAAGCGACTATGTCGTCCCTCGTTATGGCGTTGACCGTCTCCTCGGTGGGACGCCACGACATAGGATGGTCGCCGTACACGACGCTCGCGAACTCCCTGTATGCCAGCCGCCTCGGCTCGTCGTTCTCCCTCCGGATGTCCTCGAGCATCGTCTCCCGCCTGAGTTCGATCTTGTCCTCGGGGAAGGACGGGTTGACGAGCAGGTCGCCCAGGATCTCGAGGCACATGGGCAGGTCCTTCTTCAGGCAATCGAGCATGACCGACGTGCTGTGAAGGCCCGTCCTCATCTCGAGCCTGGCGTCGACGAACTCCAGCTCGTCGTTGATCCTGTCGGCGTCCCAGTTCTCCCCGCCGCCGTTCCTGATCGCCCACGCCGCCAGGTCTCCGAGCCCCGTCTTCTCGTGGGGGTCGCGGTTCGTGCTGATGAGCATGTAGATGTTGACGATCGGCACCTCGTGGTCCTCGATGAAGAACCCGTCCATGCCGTTGTCGAACTCCACCTGCTCGTAGCTGGGTGGCTCCATCACAAGCTTGGGATAGCGGAGGTCGCTCGGGTGCTTGACCTTCGCGGCTCCCGCGGGACAGGCCGCGATCAGCGTCGCAGCGGCCAGTACGATGCAGACCATCAGAACTCTCTTCATCACTTGGCTCCTTGATGCCGCGCGCGAGGCGCGGTCGCCGGACGCTTCGCTAATTGTCGCCCTGCTCCGCCTTCATCCGCTGCCAAAGTTCCTTCGCGAACGCCTCTCTGCCGGCGTCGTCGAGCGTCTGGAACCTGGACATCAGATCGCGCTGTTCCTCCTCGGGAAGCGTCTGCGCCCACTGCATGATGGCGCGGAAGTCGATCTCCTCACCCTTGTCCTGGTCGTCACTCGCGGTCTCCAGGAGCCACCCGACCGTCCTGTTCTCTTCGGTCAGGTACTTGTTGGCGACGCGCATGACGTCCTCAGGAGTGACCTGCTTCATGCGGTCCATGTCTTCCAGGAGGGCGCGCCAGTCGCCGCGCATCGCCGCGTACATGCCGACGCGGAAGGCCAGGCCGATGTTCGACCCGAGCGCGCGCACGAGCTGCGCCTCGTTCTCGTTCCACACGCGCTCGAGTTCGCGCTGCGTCACCGGCTCGGTCTTGACGCGGTCCAGCTCCTCGTAGACCGCGGCCTCGACCTCGGCCAACGTGTGGGGCTCCTTGGGGTCGGCGCTGATGACGAGGAGCGGGTCAAGCCTGTTGCCCGGGCCCGACCAGGCACTGGGCGCACCGCGGGTCAGGCCCTTCTCCTCGTAGATGTGCTTGTAGAAGCGGCTCGTGCGTCCGCCGGACAGTATCGACTGAAGCACCTCGAGCGGGTATGCGTCGGGGTGCGGCATGGTAGGAATGTGGTATCCGATCATCAGGGTAGGTTTCGCGTCCTGCTTCACGACGACGCGCCTCTCGCCCTGCTGCTCCGGCTCGCGAGTCGTCAACGCCGGCAGATCCGCTCCCCTCGGGATGGGACCGAAGTACTTCTCGGCCAGCTTCTTGACCTCCTCGACCGTTATGTCGCCCGCGAAGAGTCCGACCGCGTTGTTGGGCGTGTAGTAGCTGTCATAGTAGTTCTGGAGGTCCTTGCGCGTGATCATGCTGACGTCGGAGGCCCATCCAACTACCGGGACGCCGTACATGCTGGCCGTGTAGGCCGTCGCCATGAAGGAGTCGTAGAGAACGTTCTCGGGATCGTTGAGACTCATCCGGAGTTCTTCCATCACGACGTCACGCTCCGTGTAGAACTCGCGGAAAACGGCGTTGGCGAGCCGGTCCGACTCCATCAGCATGAACAGCTCGAGACGGTTCGCCGGCAGATACGAGAAGTAGAACGTTCCGTCGTTCGACGTTCCGGCGTTCAGCATGCGGGAGCCGTTGTTCATGTACGTCTCCCACAACTCGTTCGAGATGACGAGACCACGGTGCTCGGCCATCGTGTCGTAGAGGGCCGTCTCAACGCTCTTGAGTTCCCCATACATGTCGAAGTAGTCAGTGTCACCGTCCTCGACGAGGCCGCTTATCGCCATCAGGTCTTCGCTCGGGCCGTTGTCGTTCAGCATCTCGACAAGCATCTCGAGTTCGAGCGCGTGGTCGCTGCCGATGGCCTCGCGGTCCTCTTCGCTCAGCGACGCGAGCAGCTGCGTCGCGTACTCGTCGAAGAACTCCAGCCTCCACGGCTCGATCGCGATCATGAGCGAGCGCGCCTCTTCAGCCAGCTCGTCCTCTCTGTCGAGGTAGACCTTCTCGTCCTTGTAGTCTTTGGTGCCGATGGTCTCCGTGCCCTTGAAGAGCATGTGCTCGAGGAGGTGCGAGATACCGGTGATGCCCGGGCGCTCGTAGATCGCCCCCACCTTGAACGCCACCGCACAGAAGACGACGGGCGCCTCGTGCCTCTCGACGACCAGGAACTTCATGCCGTTGTCGAGTTCGAACTCCTTGACCTTGTCCTCGAGCGTCTGCGCCTGCGCCACTACCGTGAAGGCGAGGGCGACGACCGTCAGGAACAAGACGGCGCGATTGCCGCGCATGGGGCCTCTCCTTTCCCCTCGGGGGAAGGTTGTGATTGGTGTGCGGATCAGTGTGTGGCGGACCACAAGAGTAACGCGTGAGGGAGCCCTCAGTCAAGGTTCAGGCGGAGGGTGGTCACTGCGCCGGGGAAGCCTGCTCCCGGGCCTCGACGGCGTCAAGGATGGAGCGCTCGTCCAGAAAGGCGAGAAGCGTCTCCGCGGCCGGCCTCTCGCCCGCGGCGTTCCAGTGCTTGTCGTGAGGGTGCTCTATCTCGCGAACCTCGCGCGTGTTCCTGAAGAGCGGTCCAAGATCGAGGCATGGTATCTCCTGGTCTTCGAGCATTGCCTCGACCCTGGCCTCCGGCCGGTCGCACGCCTCCGTGGCCCCGCGCGCGCCGAGGTCGTTAGCGACGAAGAACCCTACGAGCACCACGTCCGGCGTGAGCTCGACGTAGCGCAGGAGACTTCGCAGCCGTCTGCGGGTCTCAGGCTTCAAGGCCTTCGCTCCACTCTCGTCGCCGTGCCCTGGCCGGCCGTGACATGGACGGGCCGTGACTTGGCCGGCCGGTCCGGGAGTTGGTCGACCGCGACCCCCACTTGCCTCACCGGGAGTCAGTCAGCCTTCCAATGAATCCGTGTACGCCATGGATTACAAGTGCAAGCATCGCGCAACGGGACGAACATGGCACCCGTCCAGCCGTTGCCCGGCGGTGCCGCGCGGACTATCATTCCGGCATGGAGATACGCATCCCATACGGAGCGAGGACGCTCTCGATAGAACTCGCCCGGGAGAACCTGGCGGGCATCGTGAGGCCCAGGGCCGCGCGCTCGGTCGACGAGAGCGAGGTACTCCGCGCCGCCCTCGAGGCCCCGATCGGCACACCGCGGCTCGAGGAGTGCTTCGACACATCGGGCGGCCTCACGATCGTCGTGAACGACGCGATGCGGCCGACGCCCACTGCGAAGGTCCTCCCGCTCGTCCATGACGTCGTCAAGCGAATGTCTCGCGTCAGGCTCATCGTCGCGACGGGGACGCACAGAGCGTCGACCGATCCGGAACTCTCACGCATCCTGGGCAGCCTCGCGCCGTTCTACGAAGGCGTGACGGTCGTGCACGACGCCAGGAACCTGGGCGACCACGTGAGCGTGGGAACCACGTCGCGCGGCAATGAGGTCTTCCTCGACAGGCGAGTCGTCGACGCCACGAACCTGCTCATCATCGGGTCGGTCGAGCCGCACTATTTCGCGGGGTACACCGGAGGCAGGAAGTCGCTCCTTCCGGGCGTCGCCGCGTTCGGGAGCATCGAGCGCAACCACGCTTTCGCGATGGACCCGGCGTCGAAGCCCGGCGCGCTCGAGGGGAACCCGGTCCACGAGGACATGGCCGAGGCAGCGAGGCTGCTCAGCGACAGGCATGTCTTCACGGTCATGACCGTGCTCGACGGCGAGCATCGCGTCTGTGCGGCCGCGGCGGGCGACATCGAGGGCGCGTTCGAGGCCGCGGTCGCGGAAGCGCGCGCCGTGTTCGAGGTACCGGTGGAGCGCAAGGCAGACGTCGTCGTGGCCGTGGCCACTCCCCCGCTCGACGTCGACCTCTACCAGTCCCACAAGGCGCTCGAACACGGACGGCTCGCGTTGCGCGAGGGAGGCATACTGATCCTCGTCTCCGAGTGCCGCGACGGCATCGGCGAGCGGTCCTACATCGACTTCCTGGAGAGGTTCGACTCACCCCAGGCGGCGCTGGGTGCGCTCGAGAGGAGCTACAGGTTCGGCGACCACAAGGTCGCGCACATCGCGGACATGGCCTGCCGCGGCAGCATCTGGGCGGTCACGAGCCTCGACCAGCCCGCGGTGCTCGAGAGCATCTTCATGTCGCCCTTCGACTCGCTCCAGCGTGCGATCGACGGGGCGGTCGAGCGCACGGGCCCGCAGGCGAAGGTCCTCTTCCTGATGGACGCGAGCGTCACGGTCCCACGCACGGCGCAGGGATGAGGGTACGGGAGCGGAGCGCCGCCCGGCCCCCGCATCCGATCACCCGGTCACACCTGTTCCTACACCGGGAACACGTGGAACAGCTTGCCCGTGACGAGATAGACCAGCACCGTCATCACCCCCACGCCGATGAGATGCAGCCAGAAGCCGGTCCGGACCATGTCGCTCATGCTGAGCTTGCCCGAGCCGTAGACGATCGCGTTCGGGGGCGTCGATACGGGCAGCATGAAGACGTTCGAGCAGGCGACGGTCGCCGGGACGATGAGCAGGTACGGCGGGACCTTCGCTGCCGTAGCGACCGCGATGAGAATGGGAATGAGCATGTTGGCTACGGCCGTGTTCGAGGCGATCTCCGAGAGGAACGACGCCACGATCGAGACCAGCAGTATGAGCACGATGGCCGGCAGCTCACCGGAGAGTGACAGCGAGCCGGCCATCCACTGCGCCGCGCCCGACGCGAAGAGCCCCTTGCCGAGCGCGAGTCCGCCGCCGAAGAGGAAGAGGATGCCGAACGAGATAGACCTCGTGTCCGGCCAGACCAGAGCGAACTGCCACTTGCGCACGTTGGTCGGAATGATGAAGAGCAGAAGCGCGCATGAGAGCGCGATGAGCGAATCGTCGAAACGGTCCTGAATGACCGCGGCGGCCGCGAACGGCAGGAGATGCCAGAACGGACGAGTGATCCATAATGTCGCCACGAGGATGAACGCGCCGACCGTGTACTTGCCGCCCAGCTCCATCGGGCCGAGTGTCTTCCTCTCCTCCTCGACGGCCTCACTGCTCGCCACGGTCCGCGCGCGAGGCTTGTGCACCGTCCAGAGGAACCACCACGTGAGCGGCAGCATGACCACCGCGTACGGAAGGCCTACCTTCAGCCACTCGAAGAATGAGAAGTCGCGCCCCAGCAGCGAACTCGAGAATCCCGCGAGCAGAACGTTGGGCGGAGTCCCGACGAGCGTGGCCACGCCGCCGATCGTGGCGGCGTAAGCGATCCCCAGGAGCATCACGGTGCCGTAGCGCGACTCGGCCTCGACCCCGGATCCCGTCAGTATCGCCATGGCGATGGGCAGCATCATGGCGGTCGTGGCGGTGTTCGACAGGAACGCGGACATGAGGGCGGTGAGTCCCATGAAGTACAGAACGAGCATCCTGGAACTCGTGCCGACGCGTCCGAGTATCGCCACCGCGAGCCTGCGGTCGATGCCCCACTTCATCATCGAACGCGCGATAAGGAACCCGCCGAGGAACAGGAAGATGAGCCGGTTGGCGTACTGCGAGAGAGCCTCGTTCAGCGGAAGGATGCCGAGAAGCGGAAGCAGCACCGCCGGCACGAGCGCGGTCGCGTAGATGGAGACCGCCTCGGTGCCCCACCAGATGGCGCACAACGCGAGCACAGCGAGCATGCGCTTGATCTCTGGCTCGATGGCGATGGGAGCGACGAGGAGGATCGCGAACGCCGCGAGTCCGCTAAGGAATCCCGCCTTGCTCTTGACCGATTCGAACACAGCCATGTTCCGACCTCGCAGGTGCCGTTTGAACCTGAGTGAACACCGATTCAGGTAATAGTGACCAAACGGCTAGCGATTATAGCGCTTGGCGGCGGCGATGGCGAGTGGAACAGCAGGAGTGTCTCCCTGCCCTTCACCTCAACACGGCGAGCTTGGTTGTTCCTGAGCAGTGGCCGGCTTCGATCCGCATGAGGTACACACCCGCTGCCACGGCGTTTCCGGCCTCGTCACGGCCGTCCCAGTCGATGGTCACCTCACCCCCCGGAAAGCTCTCGTCGGCCAGCACCCGCACCTCGCGGCCGCCGACATCGTAGACGACGGCGCGGACATGAGCCGGTCGCGGCAGCGAGAAGGCCACCGCCGATCCCGCGGGCGAGGGGTTGGGCCAGACGCTGAGCGCGAGTGAGGTGCCGCCCTCGACCGGCTCAACAGACGCGACGCTCTCTCCCACCACGAGAAGATCGTGCGGAGGAAGCGAAGCTCCGATCGGACCGGTCGTGAGCTGCGTGCCGTCGAGGGCGTCGAAGACACGCACGCCTGGTGCTGCGTACGTCCTGTCCGCGAGGAACAGCTGCGCCGTCCCCTCGTGTAGCTCGATGTCCATGACGCTGTAGCCGCCGGGCTTCCACACGTTGGCTACCTTCGCGCCCGTCGACCAGTCGAACGCGATACAGAACTGCTGCCACGAGGGCGACGACGTGGAGACGACCGCGTGCGCGCGGTCGCCGATGGGGAGAGTGAAATCGTACAGCTCGCCACCGAGCTGCGCTTCGGTGGCGACGACGGCCGTCGCCTCGAGCGCCACTGGATCGACCTCGACGATGCCGCCGTCCGAAACGCCCCAGTTGCCGCTGCACGCAACGTAGATGAGCCCATCGCCGTCGACATGCAGCTCGCGGTACGGGTTCAAGAGCGGCAGCACGACGCCCTGAACGCCGGGAGTCGACGGGTCTGCGTCGACCAGCTCGTTCGTCGACGTGTCCAGCACGGCGAGGTACGAGGGTGGCACCGGCAGCCAGTAGTTGTCGCGGTCGAGACGCTGCACGGCAATGAAGAGGAGGTCGCCTTCGACCGCCATGCCCGAGACCTCTGGTAGACCGTCCGAGTCGGCGAAGGCCGAGAGGTCGACCGAGTCGGTCACCGCTCCGGTCGTGGGATCAACCTCCAGGAGGAACGCGCTCTCGTGTCGCGTCACGTACGCGCGGGTCGGAGACGCGAAAGCGATGTCCTGCGGGTTGGTTCCCGGCCCCACCGAGAACTGCCTGATGGTGGCGAAGCCCTGCGACGGGTCGAGCACCTGGATGTTGTCGCCGTAGAGGTGGTTCACGACGTAGACGAGCCCGTTGTAGAATCGGGCGTCCGCGTCGCTGTGCACCGAGGCGACAGGGTCGTCGATGCTCCACGGCGGCATCACGTCCAGGACCGACACCCGGCCGCTTACATCGTAGTCGGACGTCAGTGAGACGACGTAGTCCCACGACGGCGTGGCACCGGCAGTGGGCGCGGTTAGAAGCACTGCGGCCGCCGTGCAGGCCGCCGCGAGCCAGCGGACCGCCCGCGATACTGCCCGCCGACAGGCCTGCTCACGCTGTCGCGTTGCAGGCGTGGCTGCTTCCACCGCCGAGACTGTTTCCACATGGTGCGCGTTCCTGCACGCCGCGAGTTTCAAAATGCCCCTCCTCCTAGTCCCCTATCATGAGCGTCGCGTAGAAGGTGCGCCCCGGGAGCGGGTAGCCCTCCACGTCGACGATGCGCTCGTCGGTCAGATTACGCACTTCGAACGACACCGAGAGTTCATCCGGAACGACCTCGACGCGCAGCCCGGCGTTGTGCACGTCGGACGCGGGACTCAGGTTCTCCTCCAGGTTCGCCCTGTCGCGGTACGTCTCGCCCTGATGGTGGTACTCGTGCCAGAGCCGAAGTCTGCCCCTCTCCCACTGCGTGCGCACGAAGATGTCGTGCCGCGGCTCGTACGGCAGTCGCTTCCCCTCGTAGATCGGAGACGGGCCCTCGTTCCTCGCGTCCTGGAACGTGTATGACGCGGAGATCCCGACGCCGCACGGCCACGACCTGCGCGCCGTGACCTCGGCCCCCTGAACGCTCGCTGCGTCCAGGTTGAAGGCCTTGACGGTCCTCTGCGAGTTCTGCAGGAAGACGATGAGGTCCTCCCGGTCCGCCCAGAAGAGCACGATCTCGAGAGAGGCGTCGGAGTGACCGCGAGAGGCACGAGAGACCGCCTCGTCCTCACCTGCAGGGCCA
>CAYNQF010000014.1:0-203 GCA_964399265.1 uncultured bacterium
GACAGCTCGGACAGCCTCAGCGCGGCCTGTCTTGTCAGCTTCGACGCACCCGATGTGTTGTCGCCCGCTATGTCCTCGAACACGCGACCTCCCTGGCTGGCTCCCGGCTCCGCGTCTCCACACGTCGAGCCTACCACGCGAACGACCGTGTGGCGAGGTCGCTCACCCTACATGGTAGGCGGTGTCTGTGTCCACCTCGGGCG
>CAYNQF010000014.1:303-20602 GCA_964399265.1 uncultured bacterium
AGTTCTGCTCGCGAAGCGAGCGGTGTCTGAGCCCGAGGTGGACACAGGCACCGCCCAGCCGCGTGCATGCGGGCAAGGCGCGAGTTCTGCTCGCGAAGCGAGCGGTGTCTGAGCCCGAGGTGGACACAGGCACCGCCACGTGGCATGGCGTCAGGCGTATCGCGAGATTGCGTCGATCGGGTCGAGGCGGGACGCCTTCCAGGCGGGGTAGAGGCCGAACAGGAATCCGACGGCGACCGCGAACGACATGCCGAGCACGGCGCCCTTGCCGGAGACGGGTATCACCATGCTCTGGCCCATCCGGGCGGCGCCGAAGGCAATGAGTTCGCAGAGGCCCGCGCCGAGAGCCAGGCCGATGAGCCCGCCGACGACGCTGATGGTGACCGACTCGATGATGAACTGCTGGAAGATCGAGCCGTCCTCGGCGCCGACGGCCTTGCGGATCCCGATCTCCCTCAGGCGCTCGTTGACGGAGATCATGAGCACGGAGAGCAGACCTATGCCTCCCACGAGCAGCGCAACGGTGGCTATGCTCGAGAGGATCGTGTTCCACGTCTGCGTGATTCGATCCACACCCTGTATGGCCTCCGAGATCTGCTCGGCTATGTTCTCGATGTGGAAGTCCTCGACGCCGCGGTGTTCGCGGAGGAGCGTCTGGTGTATTTGCTCGTAGGTGGCCGCTATGTCCGCGCCATCGCGAATCCTCACCGCGAAGTAGTCGATGTCCTTCGACCCCTTGAAGTAGTGGATGCCCGTCGTAACGGGGATGTACACGCGCTCGTGGTTCTCGCTCTGTCCGTTGCCGCCGCCGAACATCTGGCTGAACTCCTTCATCTGGAGCACGCCGACCACGGTGAAGCGCTGGTTCCCGATGAGCATCTCCTCGCCGACGGCGTTCCTGTCACCGAACAGGTTCTCCTTCGCGAGCTGTCCCAGGACCGCGACCCTCGAGTGCCTCTCCACGTCGGTCCACGTCAGGAGCCTGCCTGAACCGAGTTCGAGCTTCAGGATGGGGAATCCGTCCGGTGTTGCTCCGAAGACCTCGAAGTGCATCGCCTGGTTGCCGGCACGTCCGACGGTGTAGGTCGCCACGGTGGGGCAGAGCCAGTCGATGTCCTCTATCTCGTCCCGCAGGACGTCGGTGTCCTCGATCGTCAGCCCGCGTGATACCTTGAGCGACGCGAGGTTGTTGGGGTTGTCGGCGGGCCGCGACGAGACGAAGAAGACGTTGTCGAACCCGAGCTTGTCGAAGTCCTCCATGATCCTGTTCTTGATGCCGCCCACGAACGAGAACATGGCGACGACCGCGGCCACTCCGACCACGATGCCGAACAGCGTGAGAGCCGAGCGCAGTTTGTGCGACCAGATGGACTGCAGCCCACTGCCTACGCTCTCGAGGACGTCCATGCGTTCTCCCGTTCCTGCATCGAACTCGCGGTGTCGCTACTCAACGGACGGTGCTTGAGGCCGGTCCGAACACGCTCGGCGGCTATTCGTAGCGCAGCGCTTCGACGGGGCTGAGCCTCGCCGCTCTGACGGCGGGGAACATGCCGAACACGAGACCTATGCCGACCGCGCACAGGAATGCTATCACCATAATGCCGACCGAGACCGCCGTCGGCATGTCCAGGACCCGGTCGATGACCGCCACCATGCCCAGGCCCACAAGCAGGCCCGCCGCCCCGCCCGCGGCGGTCACCGCGATCGCCTCCACCAGGAACTGGACGAAGAGGTCGCGGTCGCTCGCGCCGATCGCCTTCCTGACGCCTATCTCCCTTACCCTCTCGGTGATCGAGGCGAGCATTATGTTGGCAATCACCACGCCCCCGACGAAAAGCGACACGAACGCGATCGCCCAGAAGACGATGTTGAAGAAGCCCTGCTGTTCCGCCTGCTGCTGTATGCGCTCCGTCTTGGCGTCGATGTTGAAGTCCTCGACGCCGTGCCTGCGGGTGAGGACCGTGCGTGTCTCTTCCATCAGCGCCGGGACCTGGTCGACCGACCTCGCGGCGATCTCCAGACCGCCGAGCCTGTCGTCTACCGTGAACCTCTTGATCATCGTGGTGATCGGTATGTAGTGCGACCTGTTGAACCACTCGAGGACGTTGCGCTCACCGCCCGGGCCCTGTCCCTGGAAGTAGAACTCCTTCTTCTCCATGACGCCGATGACGGTGAACGGCACACCGTCCAGGAGAATGGTCTTGCCGATCGCGTCCTCGTCGCCGAAGAGGTCCTGCTTGTATGTGGGGCCTATCGCGACGACGTTGGCGTACGTCTCGATGTCCTTGTCGCAGACGAACCGTCCCTCCGCGAGCGGCATGTCGTCGGCGTACGGGTAGTGCCCCGTCGTCCCCAGGACCTTCATCTGATACGTCACGTCCTTGTACGTGACGGTGAGGAACCGCGTTATCTCCGGGTCGACGTACGAGACGTTCGAGCACTCGTCTCGTATGGCGATCGCGTCGCGGTACGTGAGTTTCTCGGAGGCCTTCTCGGCCGCCGTCATCATGAGAGGGTCGAGACGCGTGTTAGTGATGCGGAGCTCGCGCAGCCCGCCCAGCTGCTCCCAGAAGGCAAGCGACTGCTCCTCGCCGCCGCGCATGAGCGCCAGGACCGCGACCACGGAGGCGACGCCGAGCACGACGCCGACCACCGTGATGACGGCGCGGCCCTTGTGGGACGCCATGTCCCTGAACCCGGTCTCTATGCTCTCGATTATGTTCACGCGACGATCTCCGGCGTCTTCCTGCCGTTGCGCTGCTCCCTGGCGACCCTGCCGTCCTCGATGTAGATGGCTCTCCGTGCGTGGTCGGCGACGTTCGCGTCGTGCGTGACGATCACGAGCGTTCTGCCTCCCGCGTGCAGGTCGTCCAGGATCGACATGATCTCCCGGCCGGTCTTCTGGTCGAGGTTCCCGGTAGGCTCGTCGGCCAGCACGATGGCCGGTTCGTTGACCAGCGCGCGCGCAATGGCAGCGCGCTGGCGCTCTCCGCCGGACAGCTCATTGGGCTTGTGTCTGAGGCGGTGGCCCAACCCGAGGGACGTCAGGAGTTCGGCGGACCTTGCCGTGCGTTCGCCGCGAGAGATCGACCCCTGGTAGACCAGCGGCAACGCCACGTTCGACAGCAGGTCGACGCGGGGGAGGAGGTTGAAGTTCTGGAAGACGAACCCAATCTTCTTGTTGCGGACGCGCGCGAGTTCGCGTCCCCTGAGTGCGCTCACCTCGCTGCCGTCGAGGACGTAGCTTCCGGACGACGGCGTGTCGAGACATCCCAGGATATGCATGAGCGTCGACTTGCCCGAGCCGGACGGGCCCATGATCGCGACGTACTCGCCCTTCTCGATACCGAACGTGACGCCTCTAAGCGCGTCCACCTGCACCGCGCCCAGGTCGTAGCTCTTCCTGAGGTCCTCGGCGGCTATGAGCATGCTAGCCCCTCCTGGTCCTGCGGGCCATCTGGGCGCGCCGCTGTTCGTCCTCGGATGTCTCGGTGTTCTCGAGGTCCGGGTCATACAGCGTGACAGTCTCGCCCTCGGAGAGGCCGTCCACGATCTCTGTGCTCGAGATGTTGCTGATGCCGACTGTGACGTCGCGCTGCGTCGTCTCGCCCGTGGCCTCGTCGACCACGTAGACGACGTAGTCACCGCCCTTCTTGAAGACGGCCTCGACCGGGACCGTCAGCACGCCCTCCCGGTGGTCGCCCTGGATCTCGATGTTGGCGGTCATCCCCGGCCTCAGACGCTGGTCGGAGTCGGTGATGTCGATCTCGACATCGAAGATCTTCACTCCCTGCTCGTCGCGCGCAGCGGGGGCGATGTGCGTGATGACTCCGTGGAACGTCGCGTTCGGGTAGGCGTCGACGTCGATGTTGACGTCCTGCCCGTCGCGGATCTTGCCGACGTCGACCTCGTTGACGCCGGCCCTGATCTGCATCTTCGAGAGGTCCGCTATGGTCATTAGGGTCGTGCCGCTGGTATACGACACCGCGCCCGACGTCACGATCTCGCCCTCCTCGATCTCCACCAGGATGACCGAACCGGAGGCGGGGGAGAGGATCTCCAGGAGCTCGCCTGACTCGGCGTCGGCGTCCATCGTGACGCCGTCCTCCTCGGCGAGCCGCATCTGCTCGAGCGCCGACCGGTACTCTATCTGGGCGATGTCGTAGGCGTCCTTCGACAGCTGGGACTCCTCGTCGGAGATGTGTCCGGCCTTGTGGAGCTCGACGTCTCGCTCGTAGTCCTGCCTCGCCCTCTCCATGTCGACCTTCGCGCGGCCGAACCCTGACTTGAGCGTGGCCACGGTCCTGGCCTGGGCCATGTCCGGCTCAACCTTGGCCAGCAAGGCGCCCTTGCGGACCTCGTCGCCCTCCTCGACGTTCAGCTGCCTTATCTTCCCGCTTACCTTCGACTTGACCTGGACCATCGTCTCAGGCTGGATGAGGCCCACCTCCGTCAGCAGGACGGACACGTCGCCGGTCTCACACTTTCCCGTCCTCCCCCCGAGTATCCCGGACGCGCCGTTCGCCGGGTCGGCCGAGTTCCCGGCTCCTCCGCGAGTGTTAGCCCCGAGCGCGATCACGACGACCACCACCACGACCGCAGCCGGGATTGCCCACTTCAGGTGCTTCTTCATGGTACCTCCGTGTCGCTTGCTCGTCCGTTGAGGCGATGGCGTCCATGTCGCTCTTTTGACACAGTCGGGCGGCCACAGGTTTGGGCTGTTTGTCGCGCGTCCGGCGTAGTATCCTATTGAGGTGCGCCTGCCTGTCCCGCGCATCGGGACAGATGACGCCTGACCGGCTCTCGTTGGGCCGGTTCGACTTAGTGTGGCCGTGCGCTACCTCCTCACGGAGCGGCGAGCGCGGCGCGAGCGGCACCCGTAGGCTCCCGAGAGCCCCGGGGCGAGGAGCGAAGATGGTCCGGCTGGAGAACGTGAGCGTCTCCTTCGGGGGTGACACGATCCTCAAGGGCGTATCCTGGCAGATAGGGGACCGTGACCGCTTGGGCCTCGTGGGGCCCAACGGATCGGGCAAGACCACGCTCATGCGCATCATCAACGGCGACCGGTCGCCCGACACGGGCACTGTCATGTCCTCTAAGGGATCGACCTTCGGCTACCTGCCACAGGAAGAGCTGACGATGTCCGGCCGCACCGTGTTCGACGAGGTGATGACGGTCTTCGAAGAGCTGGCCGGGCTCGAGGACAGAATGCGGGAACTCGAGCACCACATGGCCGAGATCCCGCAGGAGGGGCCGCTGCACGACCGCGTCATGAAGGAGTACGCCGAGGCTCAGCACGAGTTCGACGTCAGGGGCGGCTTCACCGTCGAGACGAGGATAGCGGAGGTCCTGGCCGGCCTAGGCTTCGCCGAAAGTGACCGGTTCCGGAAGACGGAGGAGTTCAGCGGCGGATGGCAGATGAGGATCGCTCTCGCGAAGCTGCTTCTCAGGCAGCCGACCGTGCTCCTCTTGGACGAGCCCACCAACCACCTCGACCTCGAGTCGATCATCTGGCTCGAGGAGTACATGTCGACCTACCCCGGGGCCGTCGTGGTCGTGTCTCACGACAGGTCGTTCCTGAACAGGGTCGTGTCCAGGATCAGCGAACTCGGCGTCGAGGGTCTGGTCGACTATCGCGGCGGGTACTCCGAGTATGTCGAACAGAGAGAGAAGAGGCGTGAAGTCCTGATCGCGACGCGGCGACAGCAGGAACAGAAGATCGCCCACCTGCAGAGGTTCGTCGACAAGTTCCGGGCCGACAAGGCGAAAGCCGCGATGGTCAAGAGCCGCCTCAAGATGATAGAGCGCATCGAGCTGGTCGAGATACCGCGGGACCACAAGCACATCAGGTTCCAGTTCCCGCAGCCGGAGCGGGCGGGGGCCGTGACGATCGCGCTCCGCGACGTGAGACAATCCTACGGCGACAACGTGGTGTTCGACGGCATCGATCTGGAGGTGTCGAGGGGAGACAAGATCGCCTTCGTGGGACGCAACGGCGCCGGCAAGTCGACCCTCCTCAAGATCATCGCGGGCGTGATACCCATCAGCTCGGGGGAGCGGAAGCTCGGGCACAACGTCACCGTGCAGTATTTCGCGCAGGACCCGGGCCGCAGCCTGAACCAGGAGAACACCGTCCTGGGCGAGGTCGAGTCGGTGTCCCCCAACGACATGCGGCCGAGGCTGCGCAACCTGCTGGGATCGTTCCTCTTCTCGGGCGACGACGTCGAGAAGAAGGTGAGAGTCCTGTCCGGAGGCGAGAAGAGCCGCCTCTCGTTCGCGAAGATGCTCCTGAGGCCGGCCAATCTCCTGCTGCTGGACGAGCCGACCAATCACCTCGACGTCTCCTCGCGCGAGGTGCTGGAGGACGCCCTCTCGCGCTTCTCCGGTACCATATGCTTCGTGTCGCACGACCGGTCGTTCATGGACAGCCTGGCGACCAAGGTCCTCGAGGTCGAGAACGGACGGATCAGGATGTACCTCGGGTCGTACAGCGACTACCTCTGGAACAAGGAGCGCGAGCGCGCGGCAGTGGCCGAGGTGCAGAGGTCCGGAGCGACCGCCGCCGAGACGAGCGCTCCCCAGGAGAAGGGCAAGGGTCCGAAGTCGAAGGAGCAGAAGCGCCGGGAGGCGGAAGAGCGCCGCGCCCGCTCTGGAGCCAAGCGCGCGGCACGGGAAGAGCGCAGGAAGGTCCAGGAGGACATAGCGAAGTCGGAGGCCAGGCTCGAGGAGCTTCAGATCTCTCTCGCGGACCCCGCCGTCTACGCCGACGGGGCGAAGGTCAAGACGCTCGTGAACGAGCAGAGGGACCTCAGGGCCCGCGTCGACAAGCTCTACGAGCGCTGGGCCGAACTCGAGGACTGAGTCCCGGAGACGGCTCTGAGTGGTCGCGTCTCGCCGGCGGCGCTACTTGAGAAGGACGACCTTGCGCTCGCGCGGAGCCATCGCGGCGGCCTCGAGTCTTACGAAGTACACGCCCGATGCCACGCGGTTCCCGGCGGAGTCGCGCCCGTCCCACACGACGCTCTGCCTGCCTCCGATCACCGGCCCGTCGATCAGCGTCGCCACGCGGCCTCCCGCGATGTTGTAGACGCAGAGCCTTGCCCTTTCCACGCCATCGGGGACCGAGAAGGCTATCGTGGTCACGGGGTTGAACGGGTTCGGGACATTCTGTTCGAGTACGAGCGTTCTGGGCGCCGCGAGACCGCCCTCGGGCACGTCGGCCGGGATCTCGTAGCCGTAGAAGCTGTTGCGCTCGTTGCTGTGCTTGAACGTGCCCCACTCGATCCCGTCGCCCTGGTCGTAGTCACCGTAGCAGTCCCACACGTACAGCTTGCGGTCCATCCCCGCGAGGACGACGTCGACGTCGCCGTCCTGGTCGAGGTCGGTGAGTGTCGGCGTGCTGTAGATCTCAGCGCCCGTCTGGATCGGCCAGCCGGGTATCGTGTTGCCGTTCGCGTCGAACGCGTAGAGCCTGCCGCTGTTGCTGCCCACCACGATCTCGAGGCCCGGGTCGCCGTCGATGTCGCCGACCGCCGGGCTGGAGTGCGAGTCGAGGTTCTCAGAGACCACCGTCTTCGGCCAGCCTGCGAGCAGTGAGCCCTGCCACGTCCAGACCCTGACCTTGCCCTCCGATGAGACCGCCACTATCTCGAGGTCTTCGTCCCCGTCCAGGTCGGCGAGAGCCGGTGACGGCGCGAAGTCGCTGAGCGTCTTCATCTCCAGGTACTTCGGCCATCCGGGAAGCGGCGTGCCGGACGAGTCCAGGACCCAGATGGAGTCCGCGTTGCTCACGGCGACGACCTCGGGGTCTCCGTCGGCGTCGACGTCGCCCAGCGCGACCGAACTCATCACGTATCCGCCGGTGTCGAAAGGCCAGCCTGCGACGTCCGTGCCGTCAGGATTCAGGCACTCGACCTTGCCCGAGCGTGAGCCCATCACTATCTCGAGATCGTGGTCGCCGTCCATGTCGGCCATCGCGGGGGACCCATACTGGTACGAGGTGCCGAGGTTCTTGAAGCGACCGATCGTCGCGGGGTTCGAGTCACCGTCAATGAGTTCGGTGCCGTCCGGATGGAACGCGTAGAGGTAACCGTCCGAGCACGCCACGACGGTCTCATCCAGGCCGTCGCCGTCGAGGTCGCCCATGGTGGGCGTCGACCAGCAGCGCTTCTGCGTCGTGACGGGCCAGCCCGGCAGTACGCTCGAGTCCTCGGCGTTCCACGCGAAGATCTCGTAACTTGGAACCTCCGCGGTCCCGACGTTGCCCCACGCGGCCCCGACGATCTCGGGGTACTCGTCCCCGTCCATCTCTCCGACGGCGAGGCTCGCCCAGTATCCGCCGTAGCCGTCGTTGTTGTAGATGCCGTTGGTTCTCGGGTCACCGTCGCCGTCGCGATACTCAGTTCCGCTCGCGTGCCAACAGTAGATGTCCCCGGCGCCCACGAGAAGCTCGTTGCCGCCGTCGAGGTCGATGTCGCACACGACGGGCGTGCCGTGCATGCCCTCGCCGCCGGTCAGCGGCCATCCGGCCAGGCTCGGCGGGTTCGTGCTCATCTCGATTATCTCCGACATCGCGCTCTCGTTGCCCGAGAGGTCGACCGAAGTGACCTTGTAGAAGTACTGCTTGTTCTCCTCGAGGCCTGCGTCCTCGTAGTACGCGATCCCCTTGACGAGCCCGTCGTTCGTTATCGAGTAGGTGCCTCCCTCGGTCTCGCTGCGGTAGATGTTGTAGCCCCAGAGGTCCGAGGCCTGCACCGGGTCCCACGAGAGGTAGATGGTCGTGGCCTGAACCCATCCCACCAGCGTCTCGGGCACGGCCGCCGCCGTCAGCTCGAAGCTCTTCGTCCAGACCTTGCCGTCCTCGTCCGTGAGTTCGAGCTCGAAGTAGTCCGTGATGGTCGAGTTCACAGTGAAGCTGAACCCGCCGGTACCGGCCGCCGTCGAGCCCTCCGTGACGTCACCCCAGGTGTCGAGGCTGTCGTTCACGGTCACCTCGGCGTTTCCGTACCTCAGCACGCCCGAGACCGCGTCGGCGTCGCCGTTGCCCTCGTTCAGCAACGTGACCACCAGGTTCACCGTCTCACCGGGCGAAGGGATGCCGTCGTTGCCGTCATCGACGTCGTTGTGGAGCTGGACCAGTTCGGGACGAGCGATCTTCAGTATGAAGTCGCTGACCCACGTGGTCCTGGCCGAGGTCGTGAATGTCACCGTCAGGGGTAGCTCGTAGTCGTTCGGGCAGTCGTTGTCTATCGACAGCGCGAACGCGTCGACGAACTCGACCACGGCCCCTCCGGCAAGCGTTCCAAGCGTCTCGAGGCTGTCGACCATCGTCGCGTACGAGTCGGTCGTCGACAGCTCCGCCGTCACGCCGGTCGCCGCGCCTCCGCCCCCGTTGCCCACGGTCACGTCGAGCTCGACGGTCTCGCCGGCCTCGGCGCGCCCGTTGTCGTTGCCGTCGCTCAGGCCGGTGGCGTCGTCGTCGACCTCGCTCGATCGGTAGGTGAGATGGGCGCCGGTCGAGGACAGGACGTTGATCGAGTCCTCGTACGGGAAGTGGTTCTGGCCCGTGACGGTGATGGTCATCTGACCTGTCGTGTGCGGCGTCACGTTGAGCGTTGCGTGCCCGGTGGCGTTCGTGTATGCCGTTGCGTAGACCTCCCCGTCCTTCGCGATGCAGATGAACGCGCTGTCGACCGCGGCCGGATCGGTCGCGGTCACGTTGATGGACGCCGATCCGAGGGGGATGGACGCGTTGTGGACGACCGTCAACGCCTTCGGCCTGTCCGTGAGGAGTCTCGACTCCGGGTCGCCCAGGAGGATGTAGCTCATCTGCGTCCACCTGTCGGTGTTGTCGTATGACGACACACTCACGAACGGGCTCTTGCTTGCGGCGCAGATGACGCCCGTCCTCGTGATGCCCTCGGAGTAGAAGCGCTCGAACCACTTGACGAAGTAGTCCTTGGCGGTCGTCGGGAAGCAGAACCTGGAGGGTCCCCAGAGAGCGGCCGCGCCGCCGTCGGGGTTGTTGATGAAGCGCTCCGAGATGCAGTCGTACTCTATGGCGGTCGACGTGCAGTCGAGCATGTACATGAATCCGCTGTGGTCCATCCCGTTGTCGAGTGAACTCACGTCCTCGAGGAGCAGATACTGGTCCTTGCTGGTCCGAAGTATGTCCTTGTTACCGTGTCCCACGTGTGTCGATATGTTGTACCCGACCGCGAGCGAGTCGAGCGCGGCCTCCCGTCCGAGCGGGTAGGAGCCGGGGTATGACGTGTAGTTTTGATACAGAAGGCAGCTGCGGACCGGGGAGTACGCGAGAGAGGGCTCGACCACGTCTCCCGCTCCGTCCGAGCTTATGATCTGTCCGGGCTCCCAGTCGTAAGGGAACAGCACCTCGGCCAGGTGAAGGTTCCTCTCGGCGAACGTGGGGTCCGGTGCCTTCTCGTAGGTCAGCACCTTGTTGACGAAAGTCTCGGCCTCGAACTGCGTCGTGGACGGGGCGCGTCCCACGAATACGTCGCAGTACAGGTCGAGGCTGTCGCCCTTGTCCTGGTACCCGGCGTATCCCTCGCCGAAGAACCTGTCTCCGTCGTCGTTCCAGTTCCCGTCGAGGTCGCTGTAGTAGAGGTCGCTCGTGATCTCCCATCCTCCGTAGTAGTCCGACCATCCGAAGCGGGGAGGCACGATGTCGGTGTCGCCGCCCAGGAGGACGAACGTCGCCCCCCACGAGGTGTAGGCGTCTCTGATGAACAGCCTGATCCGCTCGGCCGTGTCGCAGCCGCCCGGGTAATTGGCGTTGATCCAGTCGACCGTCCGGACGACGGCAGGCACGCCCTTCTTGGTCTTCCAGTCCGCGAGTTCCTGAAAGTACGGAGACAGCTCGTCGTTGGTGATGATCACGTACTCGACGGGGCTACCCTCGAGCGAGGGTGAGTAGCGGGGAGAGAAGCCGTCGACGCTCACCTGGTCCACCACCTCGACGTCCGAACCGCCGACCATCGGCACGTCCTCGGGGTTCTCCACGAGGTCTCTCACGAGCCTGCGATATAGCTCGGCCGACTCCGCCGTCATCCGCGCGCGTGGATGTGCCCTGTCGGAGCCCGGCGCCAGCACCAGACGGACCGATATGTCGGTTGCCAGAGAGAGCGTTCCGCTTGACGGAGCGTACTGGAGCGGGTAGACCGCGACGCTTGCTATCCTGTAGCCGCCGAGGTAACCGTCGCCCAGATAGACGGCGCGGCTCGCGGGATAGGGGGCGTCGCTGTCGTAGATCTTCCCGTCAGGCTCCGTCCAGACCGGCGCCTCGCCGATCGGGACCTCTCTCTGCGCCGGCAGCACCCTGTGGATGCCCGGCAGGTCCGACTCCTCACACTCGACGACCACGTCCTCCACCCGTGAGTCGGCTGGTATCACGAAGTGCAGCGTCTCGTACGGAAGCGACGGGGCCCCGGGTTCAGACACGGTCCGGAGTCCCTGCATGCGGCAAGACGTGTACTGCCCCGCGTCGATCAGCTCGACGCGACCCGACTCGAAGGCCATCTCGCGGGCGGGGCCTCTGGCCCCTGCGGGAAAGGTGGCCGCCGCGAGCGTCAGTATGACCAGGAGACACCTGAGCCATCTTGTCGTCATCTTCGACTCCCTCCTTACGTGTTCGCATGTCGGGGGCACACAAGACAGAGAACGGGACCGCAGCGCTCCTCGGAGGCCGGATCCCGCCGCACTCGGGTCGCGTCGGCGCGCGCACCGCAGCCGGAGGAACCAGCAGGCTCCGACGGATCAGAGCCTGCGCTGAGCAGCGCTCGGCCCACACTGCACTGGACAAAAGCGGTAGCAGTCTGCGGTGTGCTTGTCTCCCGGGCCCCGCGGGCGGCGGGATCCCCTGACGCGTCTCCTTGATGACGCACGAATTCTAGCATAATATTCAGCGAGCGTCAAGGAGCTTCAACTCCCTGACGCCCGCAGAGTGCCTGCTTCCGTACTTGCGCGGCTGAGTGCTGCTCCGCATCGGGGCCACGCCCCTGACGCGGGACGGGCATATACCCTCTCGCCCTGGCCTCGCAGGAGCCTACTTCAGCAGGGCCATCTTCCTGGAGTCGCTCCAGGAGCCCACTGAGAGCCTCGCGAAATAGATGCCGGAGGCCACCTCTCTGCCCCGGTCGTCGCGTCCGTTCCAGGTCACCACATGCTCGCCCGCACCCGGATGCCCGTCGAGCAACCTGGCGACGAGTCTGCCCGCCACGTCATAGACGGAGAGGGTTACCCTGTCCGCCCCGGCGCCGACCGTGAAGCGGATCGAAGTCTCTGGATTGAAGGGGTTCGGAACGTTCTGGTCCAACACGTGCACCGGTCCGGCGACTGCGCCGTTCACCCCGCTCGTGCCGAGCAGGTTCGCTTCATCCAGCAGCCTCGACACGTACTCCTCGCGCGTCGACGGGGAGGCGCCGTCGGACATTCCCCCGAGCAGAACCGGAACCATGAAGACGTGCGAGCCGGTCGACCCGTCGAGATAGGCGCTGCCTCGGTTCTTGCCGTCCTGGTCCACGAGGATCGCCGAGGAACCCGGTGTTCCGTCAGGAGACACCTGAGTCACGAACTGGTCCGGCCACGACTGATAGTCGTACGCGAACGACATCCCATCCATTGGGGAGCCTCCGCTCCCGGACACTGACTGAACGTTCCCGGTCGTGCGGGCCACGCCCGCGTCGTAGACGGAGTGGAATCTCTCCCACAGCTCGATAGTGGCGGGAGTACCGCCTCCATCGTAGAGTGTCCCGAAGCTCGGCTCCTCGACGTACACGCTGCCGCCCCCGTCGATGAAGTCGGTCAGAGCCGCCGCCTCCTCATCGGTCATGCGGATGTTGAGTGCGCCGTCGCCGAAGTTCATGACACCGCCCAGGTAGACGACGAGGTCGAAGGGCGACAGGTCGGCGGGCAGCTCGGCGGCGATCGAGTAGAGCTCTCCGATCGAGGAGAGAGCCTGCTCCCAAGGCACCTCGGACCCGTCGGACGAGGTGAAGTCGTCGTTCATTCCGTCGAACGGCAGGTCGCCGTCGTCCGCGTCCCAGATCAGGATGCGGGCATTGTTGCTCGCGGCGACTGGACCTCTGACCGCTACCTCGGATGTTCGGTTGCCCGCCAGGTCCATGGCGACGACCGAGTAGTAGTAGGCGTCGCCGTCGGCCACCGACGCGTCCGTCCAGGACGTGAGCCCCGGATCGATGATCCGGTCCGCCGTCGGCGTCAGCGCGGATACGTCAGAGAACGGGTGGTCCTCCCTGTAGATCTCGTAGCACGCGAAGTCGGCGGGAGGCGTGTATCCGGTCCAGTCGAGGTCTATCGCCGAGCCGGTGTCGAACGGGTCCGCGACGACGAGTGTCGACACCGTCGAGGGAGCGTCCGTGTCGGGCGTCTGGTCAACGACCTGCAGCGTCTCCCGGTGCGGCGACATGCCGGGTCCGGTCACCGTGAGAGCGATGTCCGACTCAATTCCCGGGGACGGTTCCAGTACCGCCACTCCGTCGGCGCCGGTCGTGGCGGACTCGTAGATCTCCGCGTTCGACAGGAGAGCCAGCGCTCCCTCGAGGGGCCGGCCGTCGACGCTGACCGTGACCACGAACTTCTGGTCTCCCAGAGTGAGAGAGGACGGACGAGACACGTTGGCCGAGATGTCTGGCGCATCGGTCCATATGCGCAACTCCGGGTCGCCCAGGAGAACCAGCTCGTACAGGCAGAACCGGTAATAGGACATCGTCCTTGCGAGCGAGACGAAGGCGTCCTTGTGGGCCGCCGTGGTGACGCCGATCTGCTCGTTGCCCTCGTTGAAGAGCTGGTTGAAGAATTCCCTGTCGAACAGGTCGGACGTGCCCTCGCCGGGGTCACCGGGGGTGCCCCATCCGTACCTCGTGTTGCCTACGAACGCGACTCCACCGCCGTTCGGGGCGTTCACCCAGTGTTCCGCCATGCAGTCGTAGTCGATCGCGGCCGCCCAGCAACCGATCGAATACATGATGCCGTATCGGCTTCCGTTGGTGAGATTGTCGAAGTCTGAGCGGTACAGCGCCGACGAACCGATGCTCATCACGTTCCAGTTGGCGTGACCGTTGTGGTTGATGATGTTCGAGCCGGCGTTGATGTTGGAGATGACGTTGGTCTTCGTGAGGAGCCCGTTGGTCTGATAGAGCTTCGTGATCGGGTCGAACCTCGCCGGGACCGAGTCGTCGTCGATCATGTTCTTGCAGACGGCGTGGTCGGTCCAGGGCGAGTCCCAGAGGACCTCCGCCATGAACAACATGTTGAGCTGGTAGTCCGTCGGGAGCGGGTTGCCGGAGGACGTGCCCTCGTAGGTCAGTGTCCGCTCAACGAACCTGGTTACCTCGGATGCCGTGTTGACGGGAGCTCTGCCTACGAAGACATCGGCGTACATGTCGATGTTGTCCTGGTAGACCTCTCCCCACACGCCGTCACCGTCGTCGTCCCAGCTCCCGTCGAGGTCCGCGTAGTAGAGGTCGCAACGGAGATCGTCGCCCGAGTCGCCGTTCTTGGCGAAGGCTATCCGGTCCGGCACTATGTCCGTGTCGCCACCCAGCAACACCCATGTGGTCCCGTGATTCTGGTAGTAGTCGATGATGCAGTTGCGGATTCGCTGCTGGTTGTCGATGCCCGCGTAGTTCGAGTAGATCCAACTCGTGGAGACGATCTCGGCCGGGACGCCCTTCATGCTCTTCCAATCCGCCAGCGGCTGGAAGAGAGACACGTAGGAGGAGTCGGTGATGATGAGGTACTCGGCGGCGCCGTCCCTCGTCGGCCCGCCACCCGATGCGATGGACACATCCGACGGATTGACCACGATGGACCTGGCTCTGGCCTGTCTCGCGTCGAGCGACCTCGAAGAGTCACCTCCCGGCTTGCGGATCGAGTTCGCCGCCGGCACCAGCGAGAGAGTGACAGAGATCTCGTCGTGCAATTCGAGCCGCCCTTCAGACGGGACGTAGCTGACCGGGTACACGAAGACGTTCGCCACCCTCTGTCCGCCCATGTTGCCGTTGCCGGCGAACACGACCACCCCGGAAGGGTAGGGAGCCGCCGACGAGTAGACGGCCTCGTCGCGGGGCGACACGGGCATTGGGCCCGCGTAGGAGAGCGGGACCTGAGGCTGGACCGGGCTCACGGCGAATACGCCCTTTATGGGAAGCACGTGGTCATACGACACGCTGGCGCCGACGGCCTCCATGCCGTCGGGGACGGCGAACGTGGCGACCACGAGAGGCAGTTCCGGCCGTCCTTCCTCGACCGTCTGGAGAGCGTCCCGGAGGCTCACGACCTCGCGGCCATTCACGGAACGCACCGACAGGTCGGACCTGTCGAAAGAGAACGTGTGCTCAATCGATGCTGACTGCGCGGTCAACGGCAGGACAACGAGCAAGACGGCCGTCATGGCCGCCGCTGAGAGGAACCGCTGCCGTGAAAACCCCATCTGCACCCCCCTTGGGTCGCTCGGGTTTCGTCGTAATCTGTCTATCCATAACATTTTACCGCAAATTGCGGCCATAGTCAAGGATGGGTGCGCGCTCAAGGGGGACTAAGGGGTGTAAAGAAGCGGGGGCGCAGCCCCCACCGTCCTCTGCCAGGACGGTCGGCCGCGCCCCCGGACAATCGCCGGTGAGGCTCCCGGATGGTGCCGCTCCCCGCTCTCGGGGGCGACGTCCGGGTCCTCCGACTATCTGTAGAACGCCTTTATCTTGCCCCAGCTGGTCTCATGGACCGGGGTGTCCCAGGTCGCCTGGAACCAGGTGTCGTCGATCGTGAGCCCCGCGCTGTCGTACGCGCATGCTTCATCCGCGTACAGCCCGTCGGACGTCGTCTGCATCGTCCAGCGTACGGCCACCTGACCCGTTCCGGGTAGGTACCCCGTCAGGCCGATGACGTAGAGACCGTGTTCGCACGGCCCCCAACCGCTTCCGGTGCATTGGTCGCCGTACCACGCGCCGGTGAGATACCACGTGGCGCCCCCGTCGGTCGTGACCTCCTCGGTCCAGCCGGCTCCCGACGTGCCGGGGACCCAGGTCTGCATCACGACGAAGAGTGAGCATGTCTCGGCCCTCGTGTAGGGGGAGATGTCTATGACCGGCGTCTGCAGCCAGTTCAGCAGATTGGGCTGGACGTAGGACGTTCCGGGACTGGCGATGGCCCAGCAGTGGCTGGGCGTGAAAGCCTGGCAGTCGCTCGTGACTATGTGCCAGAAGTCGCCGGCGGTGGGTGGGACGCTGGGCGTGCACAGCCCGCCGCCCTCCACGTCGTCCAGGAACAGGTCGGTCGTCGTCGTCAGGTCGTAGATCCTGATGTTGTCGCAGGCGAACGCGCCGCCAACCGATAGGTAGAGGCCGTCGGCGTCGGAGTAGGCCAGATCGGACGTGAACCTGAAGCGGCAGACGGTCGGGTTGTCCTTGTTGCCGAGGTAGTATCCTCCCGAGGACCATGACTCGGTGCCCGTGTAGCCCCGGTTCAGGTTGACCCAGTTTCCGGAACTCTCTGCCTGGACGAACGTGAAGTCGTACCCGTACTCACTGTCGCACCTGTACTCGAACGTGATGACCGGGTACGAGTAGCCGGTCCAGTCGGTCGACGGGACATCCAGCCTGTCGTCCCAGTTGTTTCCGTATCCGCCGTTAGCGTCGTAGGCGAAGGTCCCGCACCACCAGGAGCTGCCGGCGTAGGCCATGTAAGTGTCGACGTGGAAATGGGGGACCGCCGTCGCAGTGAAGTCGCCGTGTGTCCAGCCGTTGGTCCCGCTCTCGATGTCGTCGGCCCAGATGACGTGCATGGTCTCGGTTCTGCTGGGCTCGAAGAGAACCGCACGTTGGCTTGCGTCCCCAAAGGAGCGCGCGCCCGCCAGGCCGGCTGACAGCAGCACGGTCAAAAGGACCACCACAGGTATCGCTATGCGCCTCATATCAAGACCTCCTGTCCGGCAGGCGGGCACCCGTGCCCGCTCGCGGGTCGCTGGATTGCAGTGACCGAGCTTCGAGCGGTATTCTTTGTGCACGATAGCGCGTGTGTCAACCAAAAAAAACGTTGCGGGAATGTCCCGCTTGACACGCGGTTCGGGGCATCATATAGAAGGTGACGTGCCGGGCGTGGACCTGGCTACGCGACACGAGCCGCCGCTGAGTCGGCGGCCGCATCTTGAGTCGTCCCTCAGTGCGCGAGGGTGCGGCCGTTCCAGGAGGGTGAGAGGATGAGAGGACTTGCCAGGATGTTCGCTGCCGCGATGCTGACCACTCTGGTGCTGTCGGCCGTGGCCCCCATGGCTCTCGCGAAGGACGACGAGGAGCCCGCGGGCCTCAAGAAGATGATCGCCGTAGTCGACTTCGAGGACAAGAGTGACCACAGCCGATGGCACTGGACCGGACCGGACCCGGGCCAGGGGATGTCGGACATGTTGGTGACGGCACTGGTGCAGTCGGGCAAGTTCCGGGTGATGGAAAGGGAGCAGCTGCAGCAGGTCATCAAGGAGCAGGACTTCGGTCAGTCAGGAAGAGTGACGGCGGAGACCGCGCCCGCGCTGGGCAAGCTCCTGGGGGTGACGGCCATCGTCTACGGCAGTGTCTCCGAGTTCGGATACATGGCCTCTGATACCGGGGGAGGCATCGCCGGGATCGGCGGCGGCGTCTCGAAGACGACCGCCCGTGTGTCGATCGATGTCAGGATGATCGACACGACGACCGGCGAGATCATACTTGCGGACTCGGCGAACGATGAGAAGAGCCAGATGGGGCTCAAGCTCAGGACCGAGGACTTCTCCTTCGGGCACGAGGGCAAGTTCGACCAGACGCTCGTCGGCAAGGCGACCCGCGAGGCGATCGACGACCTGGTGGAGAAGATCACCGACACGCTCGAGGACGTGCCGTGGACCGGCCGCGTGGTGAAGGCCGACCCGGGCAAGATCTACCTGAACGCCGGCTCAGATGTCGGCGTGGCGCAGGGCATGGAGTTCAACGTGTACCGGATGGGTGAGGAGCTGATCGACCCCGCGACGGGCCTCTCGCTCGGGGCCGAGGAAGAATTCGTGGGCAAGATAGCCGCTTCCGACATCAAAGAGAAGTACTCGATATGCACCGTCGTCAGCGGCTCGGGGTTTTCCGCCGGCGACATGGTCCGCTACGAGGACTGACGGGCTCCTGGACGGAGAAGGACATCGGTGTCGCTCAACTCGGAAGTCGTGGTGATGCTCTTGGCAGGGGGCAAGGGTGAGCGGCTCTGGCCGCTCACCCGCGACCGGGCGAAGCCCGCGGTGCCCTTCGGCGGCATCTACCGCATCGTGGACTTCAGTCTCTCGAACGCCATCAACTCCGGTCTCCGGCGCGTATTCGTGCTGACCCAGTACAAGTCGATCTCGCTCGCGCGCCACCTGAGGGAGGGCTGGGGTTTCCTGAGTTCGGGTCTCGGCGAGTTCATCGAGAACGTGCCGGCGCAGCAGCGTCTGGGCGAGAGCTGGTACCGGGGGACCGCCGACGCGATCTGGCAGAACGTCTACCTCCTGGAGCAGCTCAAGCCGAGGCCGCGCTACGTCTTGATACTCTCCGGCGACCACGTCTACACGATGGACTACGGTGGGCTGCTTCGCTACCATGCGGCCAGCGGCGGCGAGGTGACGGTCTGCGTGCAGCAGCGCGACGTGTCCCAGGCCTCCGGCCTCGGCATCGTGGAGGCGGACCCGGGCTATAGGGTCGTCGGCTTCCAGGAGAAGCCCGAATCTCCCAGAACGATGCCGGACGACCCGGGCAAGGTGTTGGCCTCGATGGGGATCTACGTGTTCAACACCGACGCCCTCGTGGATCGTCTGTGCGCGTCGGCCGCGCAGGACAAGTTCGATTTCGGCACCCACCTGTTCCCGGACATGGTGTCCGACGGCGTGGACATGCGGGCGTTCGTGTTCGGCGTGAACGGGTCGGACTACTGGAGGGACGTCGGCACGATCGACGCGTATTGGTCCGCCAACATGGACCTCGTCGCCACCACTCCGGAGTTGAACCTCTACGACGACGAGTGGAGCATCCATACGCACCAGGGGCAGTACCCGCCGGCCAAGTTCCTCTACTCCGACGCGAGCGCGGGAGGCAGGATGGGCACGGCGGTCGACTCGATCGTCTCGACCGGGTGCATCATCTCCGGCGGCAGAATACAGCGGTCCGTTCTGTCTCCGCGTGTCCGTACCAACAGCTACAGCTACGCCTTCGAGAGCATCCTCATGGAGGACGTCAATGTCGGTCGCTACGCCAAGCTCCGCCGTGTGATCGTCGACAAGGGCGTCAAGATACCCCCCAGGACGCAGATCGGGTACGACCCCGAGGAAGACGCCAAGCGCTTCACGATCACCGAGAGCGGGATAGTGGTGATCCCCAAGGGGTTCACCTTCGAGGGCCAGTCCAGCGACTCGTGCATCCCCGCCGCCCCATCGGGTGTCTAACCATCTGTAACCGGAATGCCGAGGCCCCCCGCCAACCGGCCAGCCACGCCGGACGGGAGTGAGTCTCCACATGGCCGTCTCGACCCCGTACGCAACCAGATACCGGCGATACCGGGACCGCACGTACGTCGTCACGATGAGATGGGCGATCGCGGCGGCGGTCGTCCTGCACGTAGGGCTTGTTCCGGCATTCGCCCCCTTGAGACAGCGGATACCCCTGGTGCGCCACATCGGATACGAGGGAGCGCTGCGCCTCTTCCCGGAGATATCGGTGAAGCGCGAGCCGGGCGAGTACGAGGCCGAGGAGCAGCTCGCCAGGGGCGTGGGTTCGCAGCGCCACTTCGAGCTGATAGACGCGCGCCTGGTCGCCGAGCAGGCGTCGGTCGATGAGGTGGTCGAGCCCGTGACGGGAGACTACGAGGAGGACTACGGCGAGGAACTCCTGCACTACCTCGAGCGCTCGCTTCCGCAGCCGACCAGCCGCGACGTCGTCCTGGTGAAGTTCGTGAAGCCCGTCTACCCGCCGCAGTCGATCGCGGCCGAACGGGAAGGCGTCGTGAGGTTCAGGTTGCACGTGAGCAGCAGGGGGCGCGTCCTCCGGGCGTGGCTGCTCTCGTCGGAGGTCGACGGCGCCATGGAGGTCGCGGCCAAACGCGCGGTCCTTCAGTGGCGGTTCGAGCCTCACGCCGTCGGGGGCATGAGCGTCGACTTCCTGGTCGACCAGCGTATACGTTTCAGGCTGAACGACGTCCTCACGCAGGCCGGCGAGGCCCCGCGTCCGGACAACATCCGCGACGAGTCGGGCGAGGCGCGGCTACACTGACCGCGCCCGGC
>CAYNQF010000014.1:20702-39827 GCA_964399265.1 uncultured bacterium
GGCGGGCGGGAACCGCCCCGCCGACGCACACGCATCCCCGGAGGAGGCAGATGAAGCTAAGACTGACGGCGGTGACCGCGGCCCTCTGCGTCGCTCTTGCGTCCGTTCCCTGTCGGGCTGCCGGCGACGCATTCGTCCCCGTGGAGGACGTGCATCCGGGAGACCGCTGCGTCGGTCTGTCAGTCTTCTCCGGCACCACGGTCGAGAAGTTCGACGTCGAGATCCTGGGCGTAGTGCGGGGGACCGACCCCGGCAGCGACCTCATCATTGGTCGCGCGAGCGGCGACGTGCTGGGGGAGGCGGGCATTCCGCAGGGCATGAGCGGGAGTCCGGTCTACCGCGATGGCAAGCTCATAGGCGCCATAGCGGCCACCTGGCCGTTCAGCAAGGAGCCGATAGCGGGCATCACTCCCATCGGGGAAATGCTGCCCGCGCTCGCCGACGGGGGGAGTCCCGGACGGCGCACGAGCGGGGCGATGGGCCTCTCGCTCGTTCCGGAGGCGGAGCGCGCCTCCTGCAGGCTCGGCGCGCTGTCGAGACTGATGGAAGTGCGGCCTCAGGAACAGGCGCGGGCGGCCGAAGGAGCGTACGGCGTCTACGCGGGAAAGGAGATGGCTCCCATCTCGCTTCCGCTCGTTGTCTCGGGCGTCAGCGACGAGTTTCTGAGCAGGGTCGGGGAGACCCTCGCACCCAGGGGATTCACGCCGGTTCGGGGCTCGGCAGGAAGTTCGGCGGAGGGCTCCGGCGACCTCGTGCCCGGCTCGTCGGTCGGAGTCCAGTTCGTGGGTGGCGACATGAGCTGGACCGCGATAGGGACGCTGACCTACAGAGACGGTGACCGGATCGTGGCGTTCGGCCATCCGGTCTTCGAGGCCGGGGCGGTCGAGATGCCTCTGGTCGGCGCCTATGTCCACACCGTCATGCCGATGCTCTCCGTCTCGTTCAAGTTCGCGTCTGGCACCGGCGTCGTGGGAACGATGTACTCGGACAGGCGCCGCGGCATCGGAGCGGTCGTGGGTCCTGAGCCCTCGACGATACCTCTGTCGGTCAAGGTCCGGACGGTCGGCCGGGACGAGGTCGACTACGACTTCGACGTGACGCGCACCCGCCCGTTCTCATCCTACTTCGCCGGACTCGCCGCGGCCGGTGCGGTCTCCGAGGCCGCGCTGACGAGCGGCCGTGCGTCGGTCGATCTCCGGGCGGCGCTGGAGACGCCCAGGGGGCCGGTCACCTACAAGGCGCTCTTCCAGACGTCACAGCCGTCGCTGCGGGTCGGCGGTGAGCTCGCGTCCCTCATGGACGTGGTCATGGACAGCGCGTTCGACGACGTTGACGTTACGTCGGCATCGCTCGACCTGACCATCTCGGAGGGCGAGTTCCTGTCCTTGATCGAGAGCGTGTCGGCCGAGAAGGCGGTCTATGCTCCCGGCGACACGGTCCTGCTCAGGATCGGGCTCCGGGACTGGCAGGGCGAGGAGCACGAACGCGATGTGTCGCTGGTTCTGCCCGAGGACGTGCCCGACGGTCCCGTCGTCGTGCGTGTCGGTGGGGCGGCCGAGTTCCACGAGTGGGACGCCGAGCGACTGGGCGGCGGCCTGCGGCCCCGCAGCTGGGAGCAGCTCCGCGACCTCATAGAGAAGTCGCGTCCCGGCAACGTCGTCGTGGCGCAGCTCCTTACGGAGAGGCCGGGCCTGTCGTTGTCAGGCCGCGAGCTCAAGCACATTCCGGGCAAGGCCGTCCTCGTCATGGGATCCTCTTCAGAGAGCGGCAACGCCGTTCCCGCGAGCCAGTCGGTGCTAGCTGAGGCGACGTTCTCGCTCGACCGGGAGGTCCACGGGTACCACGAGTTCCAGCTCTTCGCGCGAACCGACGACTAGCACAAGGAGGCAAGATGTTCAGAGTCTCGCGGCCCGTGGCGCTCCTGTCATCATCGCTGGCCTTGCTCGCGGCGACACAGGCGCCGGCGGCGTCCACCTCGTTCTGGTCGGTCGACTCGTATCAGTCCATGCGGGCCGGCACGCCCCGGGGCACCTCGGTGCTCAGGGACGGCGCGATCGTCGTGTCGCCCGACTTCGAGCGCCACGAGGTCGAAGACGCCCAGTACGTCTGGAGCGCGGCGCTCGGGCCGGACGGCTCGATCTACGCCGTTTCGGGAACACCGGGACGGTTGCTCAAGCTGGAGGGGTCGAGCTGGACCACACTCGCCTCCGACGAGACGAGCGACTACCCGGCGCTGGCCGTGACGTCCGACGGGGAGGTCTACTTCGGGACCTCACCGGGCGGGGTCATCTACAGACTGGGGGCGGACGGGAACCCAGAGATGTTCTTCGACACCGGGCAGGGCTATGTGTGGAGCATGGCGTACTGGCCGGGGCACGGACTGGTGGTCGGAACCGGCGACTCAGCGAAGGTATTCCTGGTGGACGAGAGTGGCAAGGGCAGGGTCATCCACAGCTCCGACGACTCGAGCGTCGCGGCGGCGGTCGTCGTCGGCGGGCGCGTGCTGGTCGGAACGTCGCCCGACGGCGTCGTTGTCGATGTCACGCCCGGGCGCGGCGAGAGGGTCCTGTTCGACTCCACGTACGAGGAGATCTCCGGCATCGCGGCGGACTCGGACGGACGTGTCTACTTCGCCGGCACAACCGTCTCCTTCGAACAGGTGCTCTCACCGACCGAAGAGTTCGGTGAGGGTTTCGGGGAAGGCTCCGTCTACGCCGCTACCCCGGCGGGCGGGGCGGTCGAGGTCTGGTACTCGGAGGACGCACCGATCACGGCGCTCGGGAACGGCACCGGCGGGAAGATCTGGGTCGGGACCGGACTGAACGGCAGGGTGCATGAGCTTGCAGCATCCGGAGGTTCCGATATCGTCACGGAACTCGATGACGACGAGGTCCTCTCCGTCGTAGCGGCAGGGGACGGCGCGCTCGTGACCACCGGATTGTCCGCGTCGGTCTACTACGCGAGAGAGCGCGGTCGGGGAACGGGCGAGTACGAGTCGAGCGTGTTCGACGCGCGCGCTGCGGCCACCTGGGGCGAGCTGACCTGGACGGCGGAAGTTCCGCCCGGAACGTCCCTTCGGCTCGCGACCAGGTCCGGCAATACGGCCACGCCCGACGCCACGTGGAGCGACTGGGAGGAGGTTCGGGGCGACGGAGAAGGGGCCGTCGCGAGTCCTCCGGGACGCAGGCTCCAGTGGAAGGCCGAACTCACGTCGGGGCGCGGCTCAACGCCGACGCTGAGAGGGGTCGAGGTCGCGTTCGTCAGGGAGAACCTGCCGCCCCACGTGATCTCCGTCACAGTCTACGAGCCGGGCGACGTGAAGACGGACGGAGGCACCCCGGGCTCCGCGAGCCAGACACTGCCGAGCGGAGTGGAGGTGACGTATTCGGTCCCGCCGAGCGGGCAGCAGGAGGAGTCCGTACCCGAGATGCTGAGAGGCATCCGCACGGCCGAGTGGAGCGCCATCGATCCCAACGGCGACCCGCTCACGTTCAGCCTCATGATCCGCTCGGACGACGAGACGCGGTGGAAGACGATCGTCGACGACCTCGACCGCAGTATCTACACGTGGGACTCCACGTCCATGCCTGACGGCAGGTACCTGCTCCGCGTCGTCGCGAGCGACGCGAAGGGCAACCAGCCCGGTGCCGGCGAGACGGGCACCGCGGACAGCGCTCCCTTCATCGTCGACAACAGCCCGCCGACCTTCGAGGCGCTCGACGTCTCCATGACGGGCACGAGGGCGAAGGTGGTTGGAGAGGTGTCGGACGCCTGGTCCCAGGTCATCAGAGTGGAGGTCTCGGTCGACTACGGCGACTGGACCGAGACGCGGCCGGACGACGGCAGCTTCGACTCCCGGAATGAGAGGTTCTCGGCTGAGGTCGAGGTGGGCCCGACCGGGGCCGAGCGCGTCGTGGCGGTGAGGGCCCTGGACAGGGCCGGAAACGTGGCCGTGGCACGGCGAGTCCTGAAGTGAGCGGCGGGCGAAACCCAGCCTCGCTGCCCGGAGTCACAGTATCGGGCAGGACTGGAGGGGACGGCAGTGAAGTGCGCAGACGCAAGGGACTACATGCAGGACGAGATCGACGGTCTGCTGCCCGCGGAGCGTTCGGCCGAGCTTCGGGCGCACCTGGCGTCATGTCCGGCCTGCGCCCGGGAGTTCCGGGCTCTCGAGGCCATAGACGCTGCTCTGTCGTTCGCCCCCCATGTGAGCGCTCCTTCGTCACTCGTGGACTCGGTGATGGCGCGGCTGGAGAGGCGCGCCGACGCCGCGGCCCGTCTCGAGCGCGCCGTGATGTGGGTAGGCGTGCCGCTGGGCGCGCTGTCGGCGGCCCTCGGGATCCGCGCAATACTGGTCTCGGGCGGCGCCTCGACCCGCGTAACCGGGTTCGCCTCGGGCGTATCCGCTGACGTCAGGAGCGTCCTAGCCGTAATAGCCGCGACACCCGAGCTGTCGAGCCCGGGCGTCCACGGATTCATCCTCGCTATCGGCGCTGCAGCTCTGTCCTTCCTGGCTCTCACCGCACTCAGGATGCACAAACACGAGACGGTAGAGTGGATCTGAACCCGCGCCCGGGCGCTGCACGGCGGGCCGGGACGGGCCAACTAGTCGTCGTCGCGGGAGGGAACTTGGCCCACGATCTTCGCGGGCATCTTGCCGCCTTCACCCTCCAGCACCACGGGCTGGTCGGTCCTGCCGTTGCCGAGCTTCCTGCCAACGAAGTAGAAGACGATCATCCCGACGCCGATCAGGAGCGGGATCATCGAGCCGGTCATTCCGCCCTCGCTCAGTACCGTCGGGTCGCTCATGCTCCCGAGACCTATCAGTATGCCGAGCCCGAGGGCGACGAACACGATCCCCCAGCCGAGCAGCGCATTGCCGCCCTTGGACTTCCCGAGCAGCCTGTAGTCGTAGACGCCGTTCTCGAGGGCCTTCAGGAAGTTCTCCTGCTTCCTCTTCTGCGCCCGCTCACCGGCCTTGATGAAGAGCATGAGCATTACTATCGCCGCGCTGAGTGCCAGGAGCGCGTTCAGGAACCCGAACGCCAGTCCTACCATTGCCGCACCTCCTTGCTGTTCCGGCCGTCTCGCCACCTCGAACCGTCCTCTTTCGCCACATTTGACCCCAGGATGGCTGACCGTGTTTCAGCCTTGGAGGCTCCCGGTTCCGGGGAAAAGCGCTTGGATTCGGGACCCGTTCTGATAGCATTGTCTGTCGGGCCGGAGCCTACGAAGTGGGCGGGCGGCGCGAACTCGCGGAGGCGGTGATGGCAGCACCCGCACCGACCGGCGCCGCGCGAGAGCGCACCGACGAGGAACTCATCGCCAGAACCCTGGCCGGTGAACAGGACGCATACAGGTCGCTGGTGGAGCGCTACTCCGACTTCGCGTACACCGTCGCGCTCAGGATCGTGGGCAGCGAGGCCGACGCGGAGGACGTCGCCCAGGAGGCCTTCGTGCGGGCGCACAAGGCGCTCGCTCGATTCCGGGGAGACTCGAAGTTCTCCAGCTGGCTCTACCGCATCACCGTCAACCGGGCGCTCACGCACCTGAAGAGAAGACGGCGGCGACCTCAGACCGTCGAGATGACATCGTCTCCGCGCGTCGAGGCCGAGGTCAGGTCTCACCACGCGGGCGATGATCCGGTGCGGGTGGTCCTGGACGAAGAGGTCGCGTTGCGCGTGAGGCGGGCGGTCCGCACCCTGCCTCCACAGTACCGCGCCGTGGTAACCCTCTTCTACCTCGAGGAGAAAAGCTACAAGGAGGTGGCGGAGATCCTGGGCGTCCCGATGGGGACTCTGAAGACGCATCTGCATCGCGCGCGAGCGATGCTCAAACGTGAGCTTAGCGCACAAGAACTGGATCGCGGGAGGGAAGAGTGAGCAACGGATGTCTCGATGCGATAATGGACAGGCGCAGCATCCTGCACTTCAAGGAGCAGGAAGTGCCGCAGGAAGTTCTCGATCAGGTGCTGATGGCGGCCGTGAGGGCGCCATCACCGGGCGGCTCGCTCACGACCGGGTACCGCGGCATGCACGCGTTCTCCGTGATCGTCGTGAGGGATAGGGAACGCCGGGCCGAACTCAACAAGATGCTCTGCGAGGGGAAGAAGGAGTGCCTGGAGAAGGCCCCCGTGTCGCTCGTATTCTGCGTCGACCTCAACAGGGTGAACAGATGGGCGGAACTGGAGGGCGGCATTCCTCACTTCAAGGGGATAGGCGTGCTGTGGGTCGCGCTGAGAGGGACGTACTGCGCGGCCGAGAATGCTCTCATCGCGGCATACTCCCTGGGTCTCGGCGCCCAGTACGTGCAGGAGATCGTCTGGCAGCCGTACGAGACGCTTCAGTTCTTCAAGCTTCCGAAGAGGGTCTTGCCGGTCGCGATGCTCGTTATGGGCTACCCCGACGAGGAGAAGCTGCCGCCGCCCGCTCCGGTGCCGCCGCTCGAAGCGATCGTTTATGACGAGGTGTACTACAACGCGACCGATCAGGAACTCGTCAGCTACTTCGAGCCGAAGGAGAAGTTCTACCAGGAGTGGTTCAAGAGCCTTCCGGAGGACTCGAGACAGCGTCAGTCGATCGAGGCCCGCGACATCAAGAACCTCGCTCAGTTCGTGTCGCTGTCCACCTACACCGACAGCTTCTACAAGTGGCGTGACGATGTCGTCAGGTCCAACCTGGCGATGTCAGAGCTGGAATAACCCGCCTGCGACCCCGTGCGAACGGGGGCCGGGAACCGATGGGGGCGCGGCGAGGTGTACCGCCGCGTCCCCGACTCATGCTAGCCCGACGCGTCCAGCGCGCGCCGGCACGGAGTGCCCGACGCCATGGAAAGAGAGATCGTCTCTCTTGCCGTGTCCATACTCATCATCGTCGTTCTGGTCCGCTTCAAGGTGGACCTCGGCGTGTCAATGCTCGCGGGAGCGGCCTCACTTGCTCTCATAGTCGGCAAGTCCGTGGGCTGGACCGTGGTCGAACTCGGTCGCGCGGCCGTCGAGCCCGACACTCTTCTGCTGCTCGCGCGCATCATCGTCATCATCGCCCTCGGTTCGCTCGCCGGCAGGGTGGGGTACCTGGACAGGTTCGTCCTGGGCCTCCGGACGTTCGTGTCGGACAACCGCGTCGTGGTGGCGCTCATACCCGCCTTCGGGGGGCTTCTGCCCATGCCGGGCGGCGCGATGCTGACCGCTCCCATGGTCGAGAGCGCCGCCAGGGGCGGCAACGTGAAGCCTGAGGAGCTGGTATTCATCAGCTACTGGTTCAGGCACGTCTGGGAGTACATCTGGCCGCTGTACCCCGGCGTCGTGGTGGCCGCCGCGCTCGTGCAGAAGAACGTGTCGGACCTCTTCTTCGCCAACTGGAGCGCCACGGTCGCCGCCATCGCCGGAGGCGCGCTGCTCGTGCTGCGCAAGGTGGACGTCGGGAAGAACGACCCGTCGGCCCGCGTCGGGAGCGTCGTGGACCTGCTCGTCGGTGTACTGCCGTTCGCGGTCGTCATCGTCGGCGCGCTGGTGTTCAAGTTCGAACTGATAGCGGTCATCCTGGTCGTGATGGTGTTGATGGCGGTTTTCGAGAAGGTGAAGCCCGCGGAGTTCCTTCGCTCGTTCAGACGCGGCATCACCTTCCAGATCATCGCTCTCATAATCGGGGTGGCCGCCTACAAGTACCTCCTCGAGTCGGCGGGTGTGATCAGCGCGGTGCCGGCCTTCCTCCTCAAGCTCCATATGCCCGAGGTAGCAGTGATCGTGGCCGTGCCCATGCTCGTGGGTCTCGTTACAGGCGTGACGCTCGCGTTCATCGGCATCAGCTTCCCTCTGTTGCTCCCGCTCTTGGGCGGCGACTCCGTTAACATGGAGCTCGTGATGCTCGCGTTCGTCTCCGGCTTCGTGGGTTGTCTGCTGTCTCCCGCGCACCTCTGCCTCGTGCTGACGCGCGAGTACTTCGGGGCGAACCTGGCTCGTGTGTACCGTCTGCTCCTGCCGGCCGGCGCGATCATCATGGCCGTTGCGCTTGCGATCGCGCTTCTGTAGAGTGTGGGCTCTTCTGCAACCTGTCCTGGGAGGGGCGTGTGAGTCGTGTCAGGTCCGCGGCCCTGGCCACCGTGGGCGCCGGCCTTCTCTGGGGTTCATCGTTCTCGGTCATCAAGCTGGGCCTGCGCTCCATAGACCCATACTGGTTCGTCTTCCTGCGCTTCGCCATTGCGTCCGTTCTGGCCGTCTCGTACCTGTGGGCGGCGGGGAGGGCCCGCGACCTGCCTGGGCTTCTGCGCCATCCTCTCGTCATCTGGCTGGGCGTCGCGAACGCCGTCGGCTTCATCTTCCAGTTCAAGGGACAGACGATGACGACCGCCGGACATGCGGCGCTCATCATCAACTCGTGCACGATCTACGTCGCCATCGCGTCGAAGTTCGTCTTCCGGGAGAGCTTCGGCAGGCTCAAGCTTCTCGGGGTGGTCCTGGGAATGCTCGGCGTCTACCTCGTCACCTCGGGCGGGAGGCTCGGAGTCGGTCCGGGCGGAGCGGGCGCGGGCGACCTCCTCGTTCTCATAGCCGCACTGACCTGGACGGCCTTCATCATCCTCGACAAGAAGATCGTCGACCTCCTGTCGGTCGACGTCAGGTCTCTGACGGCAGCGATGGTCGTGGTGACGGCCGCCGCCTCGTTCCCGGTCGCGCTCGTGTTCGCGCGCACGTCGTTCCCGCGGTTCACAACGGACTGGTGGACCGTGCCCTACACCTCCGTGTTCTGCACGATCCTGCCGTTCTTCCTGTGGACCTGGGGACTCCGGTACATCTCGGCGACGACGTCGAGCATCATCATGTTATCGGAGGTCGTCTTTGCGCTGATACTCGCCGCCCTCATTCTCGGGGAACGGCTTTCTGCCGGAGGCGCGGCCGGGGCGGCGCTGATCGTGGCGGCCATTCTCCTGGCGTCCAGAGAGTCGGCGGTCAAGACGGCGGCCGGCCCCGACCTTGTTCCCGAGTGATGTCACCGGACGCCGGTTGAGTCGGCGTTCGTCTACCCGTGTCCCGACCGCGGAGAGACGCATGAGCGAGAGGAAGCACCTGGGCCCCGACGCGTACGGAGGTTGTGAGGGGGAGGACTACGGTCCGTACGTGGCGCACGAGCGCGAGATCCCGGAGTTCACCCTGAGGGCTCTGGCGGCCGGCGCGCTCATAGGCATCGTCTTCGGAGCGGCCAACGCGTACATCGGTCTCAAGGTAGGCATGACGGTGTCCGCGTCCATCCCGGCCGCTGTTCTGGCCATCGCGCTCTCGAGACATCTGCGCCGGAAGGCGACCGTCCTTGAGACCAACATGGTGCAGACCGTCGGGTCGGCCGGCGAGTCGCTTGCGGCGGGCATCATCTTCACGATCCCGGCTCTCATAGTCCTCGGACTCATACCCCAGTTGTCGAAGGTCTTCATCCTCGCGGTGATCGGGGGCATTCTGGGCGTCCTGTTCATGATCCCGCTCCGCAGGTACCTCATGGTGAAGCAGCACGGGATACTGCCGTTCCCGGAGGGGACGGCGTGCGCCGAGGTGCTGGTCGCGGGAGACGCCGGCGGCTCCAGGGTGAAGCGCGTGATGGGCGCGCTCGGGATCGCGGCGGTCTACAAGTTCGCAATGGAGGGCATGGCGCTCTGGCCGTACAAGCCCTCGTGGCAGATCAGAGGAATACAGGGTGCGCAGGTGGGCGCGGAGGTCACCCCGTCGCTTCTCGGAGTGGGCTACGTCATCGGGCCGCGCATCGCGGGCATCATGATGGCCGGAGGCGCGCTCGGCTGGCTCGTTCTCATACCGCTCATCAAGATGCTGGGCGGCAGCCTGACCGAACCGCTCTACCCCGCTACGACGCTCGTGAGGGACATGTCCGCGATAGAGATCTGGGACAACTACATTCGCTACATCGGCGCGGGTGCGGTCGCTTTCGGAGGCCTGGTGACGCTGGTCAAGGCGGTGCCGACGATCATAGACTCCTTTGGGCAGGGGATGCGCCAGCTGTTCAAGAGGGAGAACTGCGGCCTCCTCCCGCGCACCGCGCAGGACCTGCCGATGACGCTCGTCCTGGGCGGCGCGATCGCGCTCGGCATCCTCGCGTGGCTGCTCCCGCAGATCCCCGTCAACGCGCTCGGAGCGCTTCTCATCATCATCTTCGGTCTCTTCTTCGTCACGGTCTCCTCGAGGATCGTCGGTCTCCTGGGCTCCTCGTCGAATCCGGCGTCGGGCATGACGATCGCGACGTTGCTGGCCACGAGCCTCATCTTCCTCTGGATGGGATGGACCGGCCCGGCCGGCATGGTCGGAGCGATCTCCGTCGGCGCCGTCGTATGCATTGCGATCTGTATAGCCTCAGACACGTCGCAGGACCTGAAGACCGGGTTCCTGGTGGGAGCCACTCCCAGACGACAGCAGGTCGGCGAGCTGGTCGGCGTGCTCACGTCGGCGGCCGTGATCGGCTGGGTCGTCTTCTTCCTCAACGACACGTACGGCATCGGCTCGGACAGGTTGCCGGCGCCGCAGGCGGTCCTCATGTCGATGGTCGTGCGCGGCGTGCTCGAGATGTCGCTGCCGTGGACGCTCGTCTTCATCGGAGCGTTCCTGGCGATGTGCGTGGAGATCCTCGGTGTGCCGTCGCTTCCGTTCGCCGTCGGGCTCTATCTTCCGATCAGGCTGTCGACGCCCATCATGACGGGCGGCCTGGTCAGGGGCCTGGCGTCGCGCACGAGGGACGCGGGCGAGCTTCACGAAAGACGGGAGCGGGGGGTGCTCTTCGGGTCGGGTCTCATCGCCGGGGGAGGCCTCACGGGCCTCCTCGTGGCGTTCCTCGAGAACGCGAACATACAATACCGGGAATTCCTGCGCACCGGTGCGCCCATGGGCGCGGTCCCCAAGGCGATGGCGATCTTCTACGAGAAGGTCCACCTTGGCTTCGGCTGGGCCGGGGACTGGTCCGGGCTGGTGGCAGTGGTGGCGTTCCTGGCCCTGACGGCCTCTCTCATCTGGAGCGTGGGGATCTGGCAGAGGGGCCGCGACTAGCCGTCAGTCGCAAACTATAGCGAAGAAGGTGCTTGACCGCTGAGCGAGCGGGGCTTAGAGTCTTTGGTGCGATGCACTAAGACTTCCCCGAACACGATGAGTGTCAGTCATGCAGAGGCGTATAGTAAAGCACCGCAACAGGCGACTCTACGACGTTCTGGAGGGCAGGGTGATAACCCTGCTGGAGCTGTCCGACCTCGTGGCGGCGGGCGAGACCGTGGCCGTGGAACTCAAGGGCACGGGCGAGGACATAACAGCGGTCACGCTGGCCTCGTCGATCACGGAGCGGCTTCGCAGGCGCCCCTACGAACGCCTCGGAGCCGAGGTGGCCTCGGCCCTGTCTCGCGCGCTTCGCGGGACCAGGGACGACGACGGTCGCAACGGCACCGGCGGCCGCGAAGACGGCGCGGGATTCCAGAGTTGAACGGGAGCGAGGACAGGGTGCGTCAGGGCAGCCCGACAAGCGCCAGGGCGGGGCTTCTGGACCTGTTCAGGAACGGGAACTTCTCGCTCCTGTGGTCCAGTTCGCTCGCCTCACAGCTGGGCGACCATCTGAACCTCATGGCGCTCACGGCGCTCATCTTCTCGCTGTCGGCGGGCGCCATCAAGGGTCTGGAGTTCTCCAAGATCCTGCTTCTTGCGAGCGTGCCCGTCCTGATCTTCGGCCCGATATCGGGCGTCTTTGCGGACCGGTACTCGCGCAAGAAGCTCATGATCGCGTCGGACCTGGTGCGGACAGGTCTCGTCGCGCTCATACCGTTCGTCTCGAGGAGCATGGTCCCCGTATATGTGATCGTCTTCCTCGTCTTCACCATCAACCGCTTCTACCTGTCGGCGAAGTCGGCGGCCATACCGCTCGTCGTGGGCAAAGACAGGCTGATGGAGGCGAACTCGCTCCTGAACGTGGCGATGATGGCCACCATCATGATCGGCCCCTGGGGCGGCGGTCTCCTGGTCGAGAAGTTCGGGTACACCTGGGGCTTCCTGGCGGACGCCGCGACCTATCTCATCTCCGGCTCGCTGATGGCATTCATCACTCTCAGAAGCCTCTCGGAGCTCGAGACGGAGAGACGGCAGAAGTTCGCCGAGCACGGCGAGGCCATCCGCAAGTCGGCCAGACACGCGCTACGCGTTCAGAGCGCCGGTGAACTCCGGGAGGAGGCGGCGCGTATAGGACACGAGATCGCGGCCCCGATCGAGGAGGAGGTCGAGGTCATAGGGTCCGCATACCACAGGCTTCTGCGCGACCTGCGCGAGGGCGTGGACCAGATGAGGGGCCGCGCGCCGGTCATCTACTCCACGGTCTCGTACTCGGCGATCATGTTCGTGGCGGGCTTCGTGCTCATCGCCTGCCCGGTCCTCGTGCGAAACGAGTTCGGCCTGGGCGCCGCGGACCTCGGAATGCTCTTCTCCGCGGGCGGTATCGGGATGCTGCTCGGCTCGCTGGTTCTGGGCAAGTTCTTCCAGGGGACCCCGCGACGAGGGATCATCTCGGTGAGCTTCCTGCTGTCCGGCATCGCGATCTCGCTCCTCGCGTTCGCCGGCAACATCAGGGCGCTGGGTGCCTGGATCTTCCTGCTCGGCTTCTTCATCGCGCCGTCGATGGTGACCTGCGACACGATCCTGCAGGAGAACATGCCGGGCGTGTCGGTCGGCAAGGCCTTCGGCTTCAGGGACATGGTCTCGAGGGCCGCGTTCGGCGTGGCGGGCATCCTGTCCGGCATCATCGTGGACTTCACCGGACCGCGGAACCTGCTTGTGGTCATCGCCGTCGCGTGTCTTGGCTATTCCGCCCTTTCGCTCGTGCTGTACGCGGACACGTCGAAGGCGAATCTCCTGAACGCCTATCCTCTGATGAGGATCGTGTCCGTGCTGGCGTCGGCGCTGCCGCGCAGGTTCTCGTACTTCGTCGCCCGGGCGCTGTCCGACGTGGCGCACCTCGTCTTTACCGAGAAGCGCGGGTGGGCGCGGGACAACATCGCTCGCGTCATATCGAGTCCTCCCGACAGCAGCGAGACGAAGGCGCTCGCCAGGCGCATGTTCAGGTCATACGGGCTGTACTGGGCGGACTTCTTCGGCCTGGGAGGTAAGTTCGCGCGCGACATCAGCAAGCTCGTCAGGGTCGAGGGACTCGAGCATCTCAGGAAGGCGCTCGAGCGCGGCAAGGGCGTGATCTTCGTGACCGCGCACATCGGGAGCTGGGACGTCGGAGGCGTGGCCCTCTCCGGGATTTCCGGTCTGCCCGCGTTGTCGGCGGTGGTGGAACCGGTGTCCAAGGAGTCGTCTGACTACGCGATGACCGAGATACGCGAGAAGCGCGGGATCAACGTCATTCCTCTGGGCAGGCCCCTCGCGATAGGGCGGGCGCTGCGCAGGAACGAGATAGTCTTTGTCGTCGGTGACCGGCTCGTCGGGGCGGAAGGAGTCGGGGTAGACTTCTTCGGAGAGAGGACGCTCTTCCCGCGCGGTGCGGCCTACTGGGCCGTCAAGAGCGGGGCGGCGATCATCCCGGGTTTCTGCATACGACAGCCCGATGGCACGTACATCGGACATATAGAGGAGGCGATCCTGTCGGACGGCCAGGAGGATGCTGAGTCCGGGATCAGGGTGCAGACGCAGAGGATCGCCTCGGTGATGGAGCGCTACATCTCCACGTACCCCGAGCAGTGGTGCATGCTCCAGCCGCTGCACAGCGCGGCATGGAGGGGAGCGTGAGGATCGGAATAGTCACACCCGTGTTCCATCCGTATCCCGGGGGCGTGCCGGAGCACGTCTACCACGAGTACCTCGAGTTGCGGCGCAGAGGGCACGGTGTCAAGGTGATCACCACGCGCTTCGGACCTGGAGAGAGCCCGGTCGAGGAGGACGTGATACGCGTCGGCCGGACCGTGTCGGTGCCCGCCAACGGTTCGATGTGCCCGGTGGCGTTCCACCCGTCGATGCGCGCGGTGCTCAGAGACGCGTTCGAGAACGAGGCGTTCGAAGTGCTGCACGTTCACGAGCCTCTCATGCCGTTTCTGTGTCTGTCCGCGATCGACGTATCACGCGTACCCGTCGTCGGGACCTTCCATGCCAGCAATGAGTCGCGGCTGGGCTACAAGATGTTCGGGCCGGTGCTCGGTCGGAGGTTCGCGAGGCTGAACAGGCGCATCTGCGTGTCGAAGGCGGCGATGGAAACGGTACGCCCTCACTTCGGCGGAACGTACGACCTCATTCCGAACGGCGTCGACGTAGGGAGGTTCGCGTCGGCGGAGCCGTTGGAGGAGCTGCAGGACGGTTCGTTCAACATGCTCTTCGTCGGGAGGATGGAGCCCCGCAAGGGCGCCAAGTATCTGCTCAGGGCCATGCCGGAGATCCTGAGGAGAGTGCCGTCGGCGCGGCTGACGGTCGTGGGCAGCGGTCCGCTCACCGGACACTACCGCTCGTATCTTGAAGAGGGCTGCGGAGATCGCGTCCGTTTCGCGGGCAGGGTGTCAGGAGAGATGCTCGCGCGGCACTTCGCCACCGCCGACGTCTACTGCTCGCCGGCCACGGGCGGCGAGAGCTTCGGCATCGTGCTGCTCGAGGCCATGGCGGCGGGCGCGGCGATCGTCGCGTCCGCGATTCCCGGCTATCGCGACGTGGTCGAGCACGGCAAGACGGGGCTTCTGGTGGAGCCGAAATCGCCCGAGGCGATAGCCGAGGCCGTCGCGAGGCTCCACGCCGACCCGGCCCTCTCGCGCCGTCTGGTTGAAGGCGCGACGCAGGAAGTGCGTCGATACGCCTGGGACCGCGTGGCGGGGGAGATCCTGGACGTGCTGGCCGCGGCCGCCGGGTCCGGCCGCGAGGGACGCCGACCTCGGGCTGCCGCCGGCGGGGCGGCTCGCAGCAGGATCGAGTCCGGAGTTTGAGTTCAGCGAGGCGACCGCCCAGCGGCGCCCGAACGGAACAGGAAGCTGACGTCATGCGCGGAGGAGAGTGATGAGAACAGGACTGCGGACGCTAAGCAGGGCACAGGCCGCCAAGGCGCTCCTCAACCTGGTGCCGCACATCTCGGTCGACAATCTGGTGCGTGCCAGCAGGTTCGCGGAGAAGCTGACGCGCGTGGAGAGGGACCGCGAGGTCATCAGATCTCTCCGGGGACTCTTCGAGGAACGCCACCCGGCAGTCCTCATGGCCAAGGACGTCATGGAGCGCCTGTCGCCCAACTGCAGGAAGAAGATCATCGAGAACCTGTTCGTGAACGCGTTCCTGATCGGCACCGACAAGCGTGAGATCGAGATGCCGAGGACGGAGGGATTCAAGCCCCCGATGCTCCTCGTGATCAGTCCGACGATGCGGTGCAATCTGAGATGCCCGGGCTGCTATGCGGGAGAGTATGAGCAGCACCAGGGGCTGTCCGCCGACCTCGTCGACCGTATCATCACCGAGGCGAAGTCGATGGGGACCTACTTCATCACGATGAGCGGTGGCGAGATCTTTATGCGGCCCGACATGTTCGACATCTGGAAGGAACACGACGACGTCTTCTTCCAGCTTTATACGAACGGGACGATGATCGACGAGAAGACGGCCGCGAAGCTGGAGGAGTGCGGGAACGTCTCACCGATGATCAGCCTCGAGGGTCATAGGGAGAGGACCGACGCGAGACGCGGCCCGGGCACCTACGACCGCGTGATGCGGGCCATGGATAACCTCCGGGAGGCGGGGGTCATGTTCGGCACGTCGTTCACCGAGACGCGCGAGAACATGGAGGAGATCGCCAGCGACGAGATCCTCGACATGCTGGTTGAGAAGGGGGCCCTCGTGGCCTGGTACTTCCAGTACATCCCGATAGGGCGCGAGCCTCACACCGAGCTCATGCCCACCCCGGAGCAACGCGACTGGCTGCGCAGGCGCCTTCTCGACATTCGCGAGGAGAAGGCCATCTTCATAGGCGACTTCTGGAACGACGGGTATTACGTCGAAGGCTGCATAGCGGCCGGCCGCGAGTACATTCACGTGAACGCGAACGGCGACGTCGAGCCTTGCGTGTTCTGCCACTTCTCTGTCGACAACATCCGGGACAAGAGCCTGAAGGAGGTGCTGAACTCGGACTTCATGAAGGCTATCAGGCGCGAGCAGCCCTACAGGGAGAACTACCTGACGCCGTGCATGCTCATCGACGAGCCGGACGTGCTCCGGACGGCGGTGGCGAAGTACCACGCGCATCCGACGCACCCTGGTGCCGAGACCCTCGTGACCGAGCTTAAGGACGAGATCGACGCATACGCGAAGAGCTATCGTGCGATCGCAGACGATGTGTGGGACAAGGAGTACAAAGAGAAGAATTCGAGGAGGGTGAAGTCCGCGAGATACGCGTGAGACTTGGCTCTCTTGGCCCCACGGGCGTAGACGATGTGGCAGAGGGCGGCGCCCTGAGGGCATGTGGGTCGATTGCGGCCCGGGAGGGTAGGAGGATGCTTGACAAGGCGGAGCTGGGAAGAAGGGTGAAGCTCGAGCGTCTATCCAAGGGCATGACGCTCAAGCAGGTGGCGGACGCGTCCGGCATGTCGCCGACTCACATATCCGAGATCGAGCGAGGTCGCACATCGCCTACTGTCGGTGCCCTGTTGCGGATCGCCAAGGCGCTGGACAAGTCCGCCACCTACTTCGTAGAGGACGAGGAGCTGCCCTCGGTTTCCGTCGTCCGCAGGCACGAGAGAACGCACCACGAGATGACCGACGGCGCTCTTGAGGTCGCCGGTCTGGATTTCCTCACGCGAGGCATACCGGCCGGCCGTCTACGCGTCGTCGAGCTGTCCGACGTGGAGAGGAGCCCGATCCAAGGCACGCGCCATCCGGGCGAGGAGATCGTCCTGGTAACGCGAGGACAACTCAAGGTCACCGTCGACGGCAAGCCCTACGAGCTGGGTCCAGGCGACTGCATCCAGTACAGGGCCAGCCTGGAGCACTCGATAGAGAAGCTGGGTGGCGAGAAATCCGGCGCGATCTGGATCACCGCAGCGGAGGGACTGCTGTCGCCCTAGCCGCTCGCGCGCAGACCGGCGTCGAACGGATGAAGCTTGCCGGACACCGAAGGGAGAGGTCGGCAGTGGCGTCTCATCGTCTCCGAACGGCCGCGGCGCGCCTGGCTCCGCGTCTCGCGCCCGTCGTCCTGTTGCTGGCCTCCGTCGCTTGCGCGGCGCCGTCGCTTCCCGAGTGGACGAACGCGCTGGTGGACGAACGCGGCTTCGTCGTAGTGCCCGGGGAGTCACCGAACTTCTCCGAGACGTACGACGTGCTCGCCCTCGAGGGATACCCACCCTACATCACTTCGGACGCGGTGCTGTATGGGACCGCCTCCGTGCTCGACCGCACGCTCTCCGCTCTTGAGAGCGGCGAGCTGTACGAGCGCCTGAGCTATTTCTCCTCCCAGCTGGAGCGTCTCTCCGAGGAGCAGTATCTCTTCGCGACGGACCCCCTCGTCAGGGAAGCGGCCCGATTGAACATGGCCTACTTCGCGGTCGGGTTGAGCCTGCTGGACAGTGACTACTTCCCGCCGGAGAGTGTACGAGGCCTGGTCGAACGGGAGCTGTCGCTCATCGAGGAGGGGCACGCCGTGGCCTTGTCACCGATGCTCGGGCCCACTCCGCTCGACGACGTGCTGGGTCCCGGAGAGGACTACTCTCACTACAGACCGCGGGGCAGGTACGCCGAGGACGAGCGGCTCTCGCGCTTCTACCGGGCGATAACCTGGTACGGCCGCGTGGCCTTCGCGTTGCCCGAGGGACGGCTTGCGGACTATGAGTTGACGCGGCAGGCGCTGCTCCTGGTCCGGGCGATAGGCAGCGAGTCCGGAGAGTGGCTGGAGCTGTGGGAGCGCATACAGGACCCGCTCGTGTTCTTCTACGGTGACCCGAGTGACCCCACGGTGATTGAATACGAGGAGATCGCCTCGGACGTGTTCGGAGAGGACTTCGACATCTCCCTCCTGTCCGACCCTGAACTCCTCGACCGGTTCGTCGCACGAGTGTCGGAGATCGCTCCGACGCATTTCGCCACCCACGAACTCAGGGGTATGCGGCTCTTCGTGCGCAGGTTTCCGCTCGACGTCGACTACCTGTACGACCTGGCAAGGTCCGACCTGAGGACCCTTCCGACCACGCTCGACATCATGGCTCTCCTGGATTCGATGACGGCGCGGACCGTGCTGGCGGACGACCGGCGGGCCTTCGACTCGGACGTGTACCGCAAGACGTTCGAGCAGATCGAGTACGACCTGGACGGCCTCACGTACGGCGACTGGACGCGCGACCTGCACTGGAGTTGGTTGTACGCGCTCCGGCCGCTCTTGAGGGGAACGCAGGGCCCCGTTGCGTCGGTCAAGGGCGGAGAGGCCTGGGACGCCAAGGAACTCTCGACGGCCTCGGCGGCCTGGGCGCTCATGCGGAACCCGTGGGGGCGCGACGGCGGCCGGGGCGAGTTGGCGCGGCTGGGAGACGTCGAGGACGTCGCGTGTCTGGTCGAGCCGTACCCGGAGGTCTACAGGAGGCTCGTCGAACTCATCGACCACACGAGTGACCGGCTGCTCGATGACTACCTTCTGAGCGACGACATCGACGCGGTGCTTCGGCAGGAACGCGCGACGCTCTCCAGGGTCGAGCAGGCGGCGACGGCCCAGCTCGACGGCAGGATGCCCACGTGTCCGGCCAACTCGACGTCCCGACCGTCCAGCGCCTTGGCGGACGCGGTGTTGGGCCGGGCGCCCACCGGCCCGGAGCTCGCCTTCACCGCTACCGCATACATGGACACCGGCACCGAAGAGAGCCTGGACGTCGCCGTCGGCATGCCGGACGTGATCTATGTGCGGGCGCCCGACGGCACCATGTACGCCGGCGCGGTCTTCTCCTTCTACGAGTTCGAGCGGGATGCAGGCGAGCGTGCCGTCGACTGGGAGCGGATGCTCGAGAGCGGGTCGGCCGAGCGTCCCGACTGGACGGCGAGATTCCTGGTGGAGTAGCAGTGAGGTCTACGGCGGAGCGATGGCGCGGCTCAGACCACCGAGTGGTCGAGCGTGACCTGGCCGCTCTCGAACCTGCGCAGGTTCAGCCTCTCGATGTCCAGGT
>CAYNQF010000015.1:0-2789 GCA_964399265.1 uncultured bacterium
TCTTGACGCCGAGGCCCGCGTCGAACTCGACGGTCAGCCAGTCCGAGTACTCGCGGGTGCCCAGGACGACCTCGTTGTCGCCCATCGTGATCGTCACGACCTCGCTGAACTCGTCGATCTCGGCAGTGAACCGTACGGTCAGTTCCTTGCCGTCGTCGAGGAAAGGACTTGGAGGCCCGGGCAACTCCCCCTCTACGGTATTGCCGTTGCGCTCGACCAGTATGAGCGTGCCGCCGGTGTATCCGCCTGCCTTCTCACGGTCGGTCGTGAAGTACGTGAAGCTGCCCTGGCTACCTCTCAGGTCGGGCACGCACATGGCGGCGAGCATCACGCCGTTGCGAAGCTTCTCCGGAGGGAACGTGATCGGGACACGAAGCACGTGGCATGGGATGTAGCAGTCGTCGAGCACGCTCCAGAACGCGCGGCTCTTGCGCATCAGTCTGATGGAAGGCTTCCCGATGGGGATGCGGTACCTGCCGAGCTTGATCGACCGGTCGGGGTTCGTGATGTGTGTCGATGAGAGGACCGGAAGATAAGTCTTCTCGTCGCGCGTCAGAAAGTCGAAGATGTTGTGCCTCGACGCGTCGACGCCGGTGGCGAACGTCGACCAGGCGACCGGCGACATCGACGGACACGCGGTGCGAAGCGGCTTGAAGTCACCGCTCTCCGAGAGCTTCTTGAAGTTGGGGAGCTTGCCCTCGTCCATGAACCGCCGAGCGAGGAGCGGGTCCAGCCCGTCCAGGCCGAGGACTATGGCGCGACGTATCTCGGCCGGCCCACGCAGGTGGCGTGCCTTGATCGCGCGCGTAAGGGCGCGGAACGGCCACGAGACGATGGACCCCAGGGCGAGGAAGAACGTGATGAAGACGACCGCGAGCGAGCCCACGACCGCGAACCCGGCGCCCGGGCCGACGTAGGCCTGTGCCGCCACCGGGTACAGCACGGCCGCGGCAACCGCGGCTCCGATCAGCGCTCTGCGTCCTCGAGAGTACCTCACCCTGCAGGCATCCTCCCCCGTGGCGGACGCGCCGCCACGGCATACCGCACGCCCCGTACGGCGGCAGACCCACTCTGAGTGCAAGTCGCCGGCCTGCAACCCACTAGCCATAATAGCCTCGGAAGGCGACCCCTTCAAGTCGCCTTCTGTCCCAGGCTTCTATGACGGGCACGACAGGCCCTCTGAGCGCGCCTCAAGCGGCGTGCGCGGCACGAGAGCGGCGGCCTCGTGCGGCAGTCCCGCGCGCCCGGGACTCCCGCCTGCCGCCTCACTCCGTCCGCGAGACCCCGAGGTGCTCCTTGCGCTTCTCGGTCGCCAGGAATGCCTGATACGTCGGGCACCGTTCGACGAGCTCGGCGTGCGTCCCCTGGTCGACCAGCCTGCCCTCGTCGAGCACGAGGATCGTGTCGGCGCGCCTGATGGTCGCGAGCCGGTGCGACACGACGAACGTCGTGCGCCCCGGGAACTCGCTGTCCAGGCGCGACCAGAATCTGTCCTCGTTCCGCGCGTCGAGGGCGGCCGTGCAGTCGTCCAGGAGCAGGATCTGAGGCCGACCGGCCAGAGCGCGCGCGATGGCGATGCGCTGCTTCTGACCGCCGGACACCAGTCCGCCCTTCTGTCCGATCACGGTGTCGACACCATCTGGCAGGAGCGCGATGTCGCCGTCCATCTGAGCAACCGACAGGCAGTACCTCGCCCAGGACTCGCCCGGGTCTCGACCGTCCCCGTCTTCGGGCGACCAGTTGCGCGGCGGCTTCCTCCCGAACAGAACGGCCTCGTCGATCGCCTGCGAGAAGAGCACGGCCTCCTGCGGCACGTACCCCACCCGCTCTCTGTACGACTCCCAGCCCCACCGGCGAAGCGGCTTGCCGTTCACGAGCACCGTCCCCTCGCTCGGGCTCAGGATGCCGGCCAGCAGCTTGAGCACGGTCGACTTGCCGCTCGCAACCGGACCGACGACAGCCACCCGGCGTCCCGCGGGCACACGGAAGTCGATGCGGTCCAGATGGTCCCGGCTCCCGTCGTAGCTGAACCGGACGCCCTCGAACGCCACCTCGGCCACTTCGCCCGGCGACGGTCCTGTCGTCCGTATCTCCCTAATGGGAAACGCGCGGATCTCCTCGACGCGGTCGATCGACACGAACGCCTGCTGACCCGTCATGAACAGGAACGGTATGTCCATCATCGGCTGCGTCAGCATGTCGAGGTAGACGTAGAACGCGAACAGCGTTCCGATCGAGATCTGTCCCTTTATGACGAGATACCCGCCGTAGGAGATGACCACCATCTGTCCGATGCGGCTCGCGAACGTATCGAGCGAGTGCATGACGACCTCGAGTTTCGCCAGCCCCATCAGCACTTCGAACCGCTCGCGGAGCACGTCCTTGAGCCGTCTGCTCTGCGACTCCTCCGCGCTGAAGGCCTTGACGATCTGGATCCCGGTGAAAGCCGACTCCAGGAGGTCGTTCGTCTTCGACACGCTCTTCTGAGACTCCTCCATGTAGTAGCGCATCCTGTGACGGAGCGTATAGAAGATCCACATCATGATGGGCAGAGGCGCAACCGACAGGATGGTCAGCCGCCCGCTCATCACGAGCATCGCCACGAGGCAGAAGAGCAGCTTCGAACTGGATTCGACGGCCCGGAAGATGCCGGAGCACGCGAACCACGCCACTTTCGGCCACTCGCCGATGTCGTCCGTGAGCCTGGTGACGACGTCGCCGGTCCTGAACGTGTTGTTGAAGTGGTAGTCCTTCTTCATCAACTCGCCGAACACGTCGTCGCGGATGTC
>CAYNQF010000015.1:2889-39262 GCA_964399265.1 uncultured bacterium
TGTTGAAGTGGTAGTCCTTCTTCATCAACTCGCCGAACACGTCGTCGCGGATGTCCCTCTCGAGTCGGGCGTTCACAAGAGCGCGTGTCGCCGGGTACATCCTCGAGATGAACCGTCCGACCAGGATGGCGCCCAGTATGAGCATCACCGTCGTGACGCTTGACGCCGCGGACCCTGACTCGAACATCCCCGAGACGCGGTCGATGACCGCGCGGAAGACGAGCGGATAGGCCACGGCCACGGCCGTCGATACGAGCGTGAAGACGCCCATCAGGACCAGGATGAACTTGTGCGGACGCCAGTAGCCCCACAGCCACAGAAGCCTGCGCTTCGTTGACAGCTTGGGCGCCTGCCTCTCGCCCGGAGCCGCCTGCGCCAGCTCCTCGGCCTCTTCGAGGTCGGTCGCCATCAGGTCTTCGGGCTCGACGCGCTCTTCCTGTATGTCCACGACCTCGTCGGCCGGTGTGTGCTTTCCGTCAGGCAGTCGTGTCATGAGACCACCCCCGCCGCGAACTGAAGATCGAAGAGGTCGCGGTAGACACCGTTCTGTTCGTACAGCTCGTCGTGCGTTCCTTCCTCCACGAGCTTGCCCTCATGAAGGACGAGTATTCTGTCGACGCTGGCGATCGTCGCGAGCCTGTGCGCCACGATGACTGACGTGCGCCCCTCAAGCAGGCGGTCGAGCGAGGTCTGCAGCTTGCGCTCGGTGACCGGGTCGACCGACGACGTCGCCTCATCGAGGATGAGGACGTCGGGGTCGTCCACGATCGCCCTCGCGAAGCACAGGAGTTGCCTCTCGCCCATCGACAGGTTCGAGCCGCCCTCGGACAGCTCGGTCTCGTATCTCCTCGGCAGCTTCTCGACCATGGAGCCTGCCTGTGCCACCTCCATCGCCCTGTCGATCGCGTCGGCGCCCATGTCCTCCCGCATCACGCACAGGTTGTCGCCCAGCGTGCCCGGGAAGAGATGTATGTCCTGCAGCACCAGACCTATCGTCTTCCGCCACTCGCGCTGTTTGTAGTCGCGGATGTCCCTGCCGTCGAGCGTGATGGCGCCGGACGTTGGCTCGTAGAACCTGAGCAGGAGGCTCGTGATCGTCGTCTTGCCCCCGCCCGACAGCCCCACCAGCGCGACCTTCTCACCCTTGCGGATGCGGAAGCTCACGCCGTCCAGAGCCCGCGCACCACCATCGTATTCGAAGATCACGTTCTCGAACGCGATCTCCTTCCAGTCCCCTGGGATGCTGTCCAGCGCGTCCGGGCGATCGGCCGTCAGGGACTTCGTGTCGAGTATCGAGAAGACCCTGTCCGCCGACGCGAACGCCTGCTGGATGAAGTCCAGCTGCTCGGAGAACATGATGAGCGGCCAGAAGAGTCTCCTCGTGTACTCGATGAAGAGCACGAGCGTACCCACCGTCATCGCCACGCCGAACAGGTGACGTGCGCCGACGTATATGATGATCATGACCGCGGCGATCTCGATCGACGAGAAAACGCCCCAGAACGAGTACTCCCTGAAGAAGACGCGGATCTCCTTCGAGTACTTGTCCTTGTTCCTCTTTGCGAGGTTCATCTGCGCGGTCTCGGTGTAGCCGAACATCTGCAGCACGGGTATGCCCGTCACGTACTCCGCCAGGAACGAGCTGATACGCGCGTACAGCTTCCGGATGACGCGGAACGAGCGCCTTATGTAGCGCAGGAAGAAGTAGGTAGCTACGACCATCGGCGCCATGATGAGCAGGATGCTTCCCGTCACCTGCGGGCTCGCCGCGAGCATCACCGCCAGCGTTCCGCCGAGGAGCACGACGTTTCTGAACAACTCGAGCGCCACCGTTGAAAAGAGCATCCTGAGACGCTCGATGTCGCTCTCGATGCGCGCCATCAGCCTGCCGGGCGGGTTCTTGTCGAAGAACGCGAGCGACAGGTCCATGATGTGCGCGAACGCCTCCTCGCGGAGATCCATCACGATCGAGAGCCCGACGCGCGTCACCATGACGACCTGGACATAGGCGGCCGCCATGCCGAGGGCGTAGAAGCCCACGTAGAGGAGGCCGCGGATCAGCACGCCGTGCGCGTTCGAGTTCGGTATGTCGTGGTCGAGCACGTACCTGACCAGGAGCGGCCCGGCCAGCTCCGCGCCCACCGTGACCAGCAGGAGCAGCGCCGCCACCACCAGCGTTCGTCTGTGCGGCCGGAAGCGCGGCCCTATCCGCCTGAGCATAGCCCTGAGCGGTATGTGCCGGACTTCCGTCTCCTGCTCCTCATGGAAGTCCTCGTCGTAGAACCACATGATCTACCTCTGTATATCTATGCGGATTGGCCGTCGCGCGACCCTGCCCGGCCGTCGGGTACGTCACTGTCGCGACCGGTGCCCGCGGTCACGCCCGTCTCACCGCCCATTTACGCAGAAATGCCGGAGGCACGCAGCCCCCGGCAGCGACACCCCTGAATTGTCGTATGACCTATATGAGGTCAATGAACAGCATCGACTGTGAACCTTTCCTGTTGATCAGCATGCCTGGCTCATCACTATGACACGCCCCGCGTGCGGATGGATGGGTGCCGTTACCAAATTCATTCGTGAATCTATCTCACATCCGGCCGAGCTGTCAACGTTTTTTTGGACCGCGATCAGCCCTCGACCACCAGAGGCCGCGCATCGTCGCTGAGCCCCGAGGTCACCGTGACGCGGCGAGTGTTGTCGTCCTGCACGCGGTCGACGAACAGGTGCCTCGGGTCTATGCCGGCCATCCCGCGCCGCCGACCTTCGCCCATGCCGGTCATCCCCCGCCCCCCGCCTTCGCCCACGCCGGCCTACCCGCGCTGCCGGCCTTCCCGCGCTGTCGGTCATCTCGTATACTGGGGCCGTACCTCGCTGGGAAGCCGTTCCTGGCTCAACGGAGGCGGCATTGACGACCGGCCTCGTGTTCAACGTGCAGCGCTATTCGACCGACGACGGACCGGGCATCAGGACGACCGTGTTCCTGAAAGGCTGCCCGCTGTCGTGCACGTGGTGCCACAACCCCGAGGGCATCTCTCCCCGTCCCGAGGTCGTGGTCGTCGCCGATCGCTGCGTCGACTGCGGAGAGTGCGCGAGTGTCTGCCCGGTCCTGAGCAGCACGTCGCCCACGACCGGCATCCCCCTGCGCGGCGCGGTTGCGGCCGCTGCCGAAGACCGCCCACTGCCCGCTGCGGTCGCCGGGACCGACGACTGCCTGACCTGCGGAAGATGCGTCGAGGCCTGCACGTCCGGCGCGAGGCGGATGGTGGGCGTCGAGCGCACCGCGGAGGACCTTCTCCGCGAACTCGAACGCGACCGCTCGTTCTACGAGAGCACGGGCGGCGGCGTGACGTTCTCAGGAGGCGAGCCGCTCGCCCAGGGCGCCTTCCTGCTCGAGTGCCTGGAAGGCTGTCGCGAGCGCGGGTTTCACACCGCGGTGGACACGAGCGGTCATGCGGGGCGTGAGCTGATGCTCGCCGTTGCGCGGTCGGCCCGTCTTATCCTCTTCGACCTCAAGACGCTCGACCCCGAACGGCATCTAAAGTCGACGGGTGTGCCCTTGGCCCCCATCATCGAGAACCTCCACGCGGTCGACGAGGCCGGAGTCGCGCTGGTTATCCGACTGCCTCTCGTCCCCGGGGTGACCGACGGCGAGGACAACCTGCGAGCGCTCGCCGACGTCGTGAACTCGCTTTCACATAAGGTGCCCGTCCGACTCCTCCCGTTCCACAGGACGGCGACCGACAAGTACCGCAGGCTCAGCAGAGAATGGCAGCACGACGGACTCGCTCCGCTCTCCCGCGAACGGACGGAAGAGGTGGTGGAGTTCCTGAGGCGCCTGGGAGTCGACGCCAGAACCGGCCGTGAGTGAGTGCTCCGGGCGGAGACCGGCCGCGATCGACCCACGGAGCGAGACGTCTCGGGCAAACGACGTCTGCGACGACCGACCCGGAACCGGACGAGGCGAATGATGACCGACAGGGTCCAGAGACTGAGAGAACGAACACTGGCGGCCAGGCCGTCGATCTCGGCCGAGCGCGCGCGGATCATGACCGACTTCTACAGGGAGAACGACGGCGCGTACTCGCCCCCGGTGATGCGGGCTATGGCCTTCCGGACGCTCTGCGAGCAGAAGACGGTCTGGATAGGCGACGACGAACTGATCGTCGGAGAGCGCGGCCCCCGCCCCATGTCGGTGCCCACCTACCCCGAACTCACGTGCCACAGCATTGACGACCTGCGCATCCTCGACTCGCGCGAGAAGACGAGCTACTCGGTCGCGCCCGACGTCATGGACGTGTATGAGCGCGAGGTCATCCCGTACTGGCGCGGAAGAAGCCTCAGAGACCGCATCTTCGAGGCGCTCCCCTTCAACTGGCACGCGGCCTACGAAGCGGGCGTCTTCACTGAGTTCATGGAGCAGCGCGCCCCTGGCCACACAGTCGCCGACGGCAAGCTCTACCGCCTTGGCCTGCTCCATCTCAAGGAGGACATCGAGAGAGCCCTGTCGCTGCTTGACTCGACCGACGAGCAGGCGTCAGGCGCCCCGGCACGCATCGGCGAGGCCAGACGGCTCGACGACGAGCGCCACTTCGACGAAACGCTCCCGACCGACGCCGCCCACAGACGCGAGCAGCTCCTGGCGATGGACATTGCGGCCGACGCGGCCATTCTCCTTGCACAGCGCCACGCCGCCCTCGCCGACGAGATGGCGGCCGTTGAGCCTGATGAGCGACGGAGTCTCGAACTGCGCCGCATCGCCGACGTCTGCAGACGCGTGCCCGCACACGCGCCGCGCACGTTCCTGGAAGCTCTCCAGATGTACTGGTTCTGTCATCTCGCCGTCATCACCGAGCTGAACGGCTGGGACGCCTTCAGCCCGGGCCACCTCGACCAGCACCTCCGGCCGTTCTACGAGAAGGAGATGCGCGAGGGTACGCTCACGCGCGACGAGGCCAGAGAACTCCTCGAGTGCTTCTTCATCAAGTTCAACAACCACCCGGCGCCGCCGAAGGTCGGGGTCACGGCCGCCGAAAGCGGCACCTACACCGACTTCGCAAACATCAACCTCGCCGGCCTCACCCGAGACGGCGAGGACGGCTGCAACGACGTGAGCTATCTCCTTCTGGAGGTCATCGACGAGCTGCACATCCTTCAGCCAAGCCAGAACGTCCAGATATCCGTCAAGACCCCCGACGAGTTCTTGAGGGCGGCGTGCCGGGTGATCAGGAAGGGCTACGGCTACCCCTCGGTCTTCAACGCGGACGCGGTCGTCGCTGAACTTGTGCGCCAGGGAAAGACGATCGAGGATGCTCGGGAGGGCGGCACGAGCGGCTGCGTCGAAAGCGGTGCGTTCGGCAAGGAAGCCTACATCCTGACGGGCTACTTCAACCTGCCGAAGGTGCTCGAGATCGCGCTCAATCGGGGCGTCGACCCTCGGACGGGCGAGATGATCGGCGCCGAGACCGACGACCCGCGCTCGTTCGGTACGTTCGACGAGCTGTTCGACGCGTTCGAGAGACAACTCGACCACTTCCTCGACATCAAGTTCCGTGGAAACGACATCATCGAGACGATCTACGCACGTGAGATGCCCGCGCCGTTCCTCTCAGTCATTACCGACGACTGCATAGACAGCGGGCTCGACTACAACGAGGGCGGGGCACGCTACAACACGTCGTACATACAGGGCGTGGGTATCGGAACGATCACAGACAGCCTGGCAGCCATCAAGACCCACGTCTTCGAAAAGGGCTCCGTCAGGATGGACAGCCTGCTCGACGCGCTCTCGTCCGACTTCGAGAGCGAGCCGCGGCTCCGACGGCTCTTCCTGAACCGCTCACCCAAGTGGGGCAACGACGACGACCTTGCAGACGACCTGATGCGCCGCGTGTTCGACGCCTACTTCAACATCGTCGACGGCCGACCGAACGTGCGCGGGGGCGAGTATCACATCGACATGCTGCCGACGACGTGCCACGTCTACTTCGGCTCGGTGACGGGCGCCACACCGGACGGACGTCGCGCGACCGCCCCGCTCTCCGAAGGCATCTCCCCGGTGCAGGGCGCAGACACCCGGGGCCCGACCGCCGTCTTCTGCTCTGCGGCGAAGATGGACCACGAGCGAACCGGAGGCACGCTGCTCAACATGAAGTTCTCGCCCGACGCGCTGTCGGAGGAGAGCGACCTCGAACGTCTGGCCGGCCTCATCCGCGGCTACTTCGCGATGGGCGGGCACCACGTCCAGTTCAACGTCGTGAGCGCGGAGATGCTACGCGAGGCACAGATGGACCCGGAGAGCCACCGGGACCTCATCGTGAGAGTGGCCGGCTACAGCGACTACTTCTGCGACATCTCGAGGGCCCTGCAGGACGAGATCATCTCGCGCACGGAGCAGGACTCCGGCTGACGAGACGGCGCGCACGAAGACCGCGTCGCGGCCTGGAGCCGGGGGCCGATCCTCATGCGAGCGCACGACGCCGGCCGCGCGGCGGTGCCGCGACTCGTGCTAGAGCGTCGCGTCCAGGATCTTCCCGGCGAGCTGCGTGATCTCGACCTCACCGTCCGGGGCGTCCTTCGACCAGAAGAACGCATCATCCCACGTGTGCATGCCGGTGAGATTGGTGCGCCCGAAGAGGTCCTTCTCCCGAATCGTCCCCTTCAGGTCATACCCGTGGTTGCCGACAGGCACGATGTCCGGACCGTGGTCCGCCTGGGGCCCGGAGTAGACCTCGGCGCGCTCCAGCACGCGCTCCATCACGGGCTCGCCTTCGCACATGAGTTCGGACAGCCCCGACTTGATCTCGTCCATGATCCCGCGCGCCGAAGCGAAATCGACGCTCCCTTTCGGGAATCGCCCCTTCCTGTTCAGGTAGATGCGCCCGGGATCGAGCGCGAACGCTTTCGACTCGGCGGACACGTCCTCCAGCGAGCCGGGCGTCTCGCTCTCGAAGCTCAGGAACCCGTTGTCCATGAGCCAGCGGTTCACGCGGACCTCCTGCTTGATGCCGCAGAACCCGTGGTCGGAGAGCAGGAAGAGACCCTCGCCTTCCGGACGTCCGGAGACCTCCGAGAACTTCGCGACCAGCTTCCCGATGAAGTCGTCGACCCTTCGGTAGTAGTCGACGAACGCGCCGTGCAACGCGTGCGACGGGTCCTCGAGGGCGTCCCAGATGTAGTGCTGGATGCGGTCGGTTCCAGTGACGACGACCTCGGTCAGGTCCCACTCCTCACCTTTCCAGAAGTGGTCGACGACGCGCATGCGGCTGTCGAGCGTGTAAGCCAGGTCGTCGATGAGATACTCGTGGTCCTCTCGGGCGCGCGCTGTGTCGATGTCGACCTTGTAGTTGATCTCCTCGAGGTCGGAGACGTACCTGATCGGCCAGACCGCCTTCTTGAGCGAGATGGCCACGAAGCCGGAGACCAGGACGCCGTTCATCTCCCTTGCGGGGTAGGTCGACGGCTGGTTAATGATGATGCTGCGCTTCTTGCGCTCGCCCAGCCGGTCCCAGATGGTCGGCGCCTTGAGGTCGCGGAAGTTCGGGAAGCGGATGTCGTAGCTGTCGGGCTTCCAGTCGACGAACCCGAAGATGCCGTGAACGCCCGGGTTGGCGCCCGTCATGAAGGAAGGCCAGCTCACCGCCGAGATCTCCGGCAGCGTGACCTTCATCTTCGAGAGATGGCCGGACGATCGGAGGTTGGCCATGTTGGGCATCGTGCCGTCAGCGGTGAACTGCTCGAGCAGCGAGTGAGGCACGCCGTCGAGACCGATGACGAGCGTACGCTTCTTCTTGCGTCCGAAGAGAGCCATCATGCCTCCGGTGTTGGCCGCGCTTGCGCAGACATGGGATTGGTGACCTGTCCCTCAATGGTACGCGCCGGTGGTCGATTTCTCAAGGCCGGCGCTGGCGGAGAACCCCCGCCTGGGGTAGAGTGGTATCGTTCCCCGAAATGATTCCTACACGCCGGATACGCGCTACCGCCGGTTCACCGAGGCAAGGGACACGACGATGAAGACACGCGGAGGCACTTTGAGAATACTGACCGCCCTGGCACTCGCCGCAGCGCTCGCGCTGCCCCTTCTCGCAGGCGCGTCCGAAGCGCCCGCGCTTCCTCTTCTTGCCCGCGCTTCCGAAGCACTCGCGCCGCCTCTTCCTGCCCTCGCCTCCGACGACGCGGGGAGAGCGTCGTTCCGCAAGACGCCCTACCTCGTGTTCAACGGGGTCCCGGACGAAATGGACGTCCACTGGCAGATGCTGTCGGCGGTCCCCTGCACGCTCGACTATGGGACCGACACGAGCTACGCGCTCGGCAGCTTCGTGACCGCGGAGTACGGGGCGAGCCATCAGCACGAGGTCACGCTCATGGGGCTCGACCCCGACACCTTCTACTTCTATCGCGTCAGGACCGGAGACTCGCGCGCAGGATCGTTCCGGTCTGCCCCGTCCTCGGACTCAGCAAACCTCAAGTTCCTGGCATATGGCGACACACGGACATACCCCGCAGACTACGATGACGTCGCCGCGGGCATGATCCAGACGTACACGGACGACCCGGAGTTTCAGACGCTGGCGGTCATCAGCGGCGACCTGGTCGAGGACGGGAACATAGAGAACCAGTGGGACACGCAGTTCTTCGGTTACTCGTACCCGAACATCAAGGAATTCCACGCCGAGGTGCCTTCGCAGTCCTGTCGCGGCAACCACGAGGGCACGGCGGTCCTCTTCGCCAAATACCTCCCGTACCCCACAGTCATCAGCCAGGCGTGGTCGTTCGACTACGGCCCGGCGCACTTTGCCGTCCTCGACCAGTACATCTCCTACTTCCCGGGGTCACTCCAGCTCACCTGGCTGGAGAATGACCTCGCGTCGTCACACAAGCCGTGGAAGTTCATCGTCCTGCACGAGCCGGGCTGGTCGGCGGGCGGTCACTCGAACGACGCGGATGTGCAGAACTACATACAGCCTCTCTGTCTTCAGTACGGGGTTCAGATCATCTTCGGAGGGCACAACCACTACTACGCGAGGGCGGTCGTCGACGGAGTGCAGCACATCACGACCGGCGGTGGCGGCGCTCCGCTCTACACGCCGGACCCGGGGTATCCCTTCATCGTTGCGACCGCAGAGCTGCACCACTTCTGCACCGTCGACATAGCGGAGGACCATCTCCACTTCGAGGCTATCGACACGACGGGAGCCGTTATCGACTCGTTCGACGTGACGCTGGCGTCAGTGCCCGACGGCGGCCAGGAGCAGGCTCATCTGTCCCTCAGGTCCTCCGGATGGAACCCTAGCTCCGGACTCTCCCGGCTGGCCTTCACGCTGCCGGCGGCCGGTCGCGCGCGTCTTGTCATCTACGACGTGAGCGGCAGAGTCGTGGCGACACTTGCCGATGAGCCAATGGGCGCCGGGGAACACTCGGCCGTGTGGAACGGCCGCGACGACTCGGGCGCCTCCGCAGCGGCCGGCGTCTACTTCGCAAGGCTGACCGCCGGAGATGAGACCGCAGTGACGAAGATGGTTCTGGCCAGGTAGCTACCTGCGTCCTGAATCACCTCCAGGTTCGCTCGCCACGCGTGACCGGGTTCTATCTCGGTTACACGCTCTTCCAGAGCGCGACCGCGTCTCGCTGGTATTCCCGGCCCGCCTCAAGGTAGTAGTCGGCGTGGTCGAGGCCATTTCGCATGCGTCAACACTCCTTGCCCCGGAGGACCACTTGACACCGGGCGGCCCTCATGCAAGGATGCGCGCGAACGCGGCAGCCGTCACACTAAATGGAGGTAGCCATGAAGTATCTTCGTCTGCTTCTGGTCGCTCTTGCAGCTCTCGCGCTCGCGTCGTGCTCTGAATCGCCGTCAGACAGCAGCGACTCGCAATCCCCGACCGTTCAGGGTTGGAATCTCGCCGACGGCGCCACCGATGTGGGCTTGATCCAGCAGCTAACCATGACCTTCTCCGAGGATATGGACGCATCCACCATAAACGACACCACCCTGTACGTGGCCGGAAGATCCCACGGCGGTTTCGTGTCGTACGACGAGGCGAGCCGAACCGCCTCATTCACGCCGGACACCCTCTACGCCGCCCAGACGTGGCACGACGTCGTGCTCGATGGTCCGACCGACGAGGCCGGCAATCCGATGGACCCGGCGTCGCGCTCCTTCCAGACGGGCGACCTCGACTGCGCACACCTGGACGACTACCTGGAACCCAACGACACCTACGATGCCCCCGCCCACGTCGAGGTCGACCGCGTCTACAGAACGCTCTCGATCTGTGGGGACAACGAGGACTACTACTCGTTCTCGCTGAACGAGCCCAGGATGGTCACGGTCTGGAACCACTTCAAGCACGAGAGCAGCATGAACTGGTTCATCCAGTTCCTGAGCGAGGACGGAGGCGACTACACGTGGACGGGCTTCACCGCTAATCCGGAACAGGATTTCTCGGTGCACTTCACGTTCAACCCCGGGACCTACGTCATCAAGATCGACTCACAGGACGACCCGACCTACGGCCTGTACGACCTGGAGCTTCAGACCTCGGAACCGTGCCTGGATGACGAGTACGAGGACAACGACTTCCTGCACGACGCAGTGCCGATAACCACCGATGAGACGCACCAGCTCATCTGCTGCAGGCTCGACTCCGATTACTTCTCATTCTACGCAGAGGCCGGCGACTCGATAGCGGTCACGACCACCCAGACCTCCACACCGACCACTCACACGCGGATAGGCATCTACATGCCCAACGAGCAGTACATCGGAGGAACGGACGAGAACACCGCGTCTGTTACGACCGGTGCGAGGACGACGCAGACCGGCACCCACTACGTCTACACGAAATTCTGGGGCGACCGCACGGAGTACGACTTCCGGATAGACATCGAGTAGCCGGGGACGGGCTTCTCCATCTCATCGACCGCGTGCCGCAAAAGAGAGAGCCTCCCATGGGGGCTCTCTCTTGACATCGAGCCAAAACGGTGGCATACTAAGTTCGGGCTCCGAACGAAGTCTGAACAGGAGATGTCACGAGTGAAGCCGAACCCGCACGACACAACCGGACGACGCACGTCCGCGGCCATTCTCCTCGCCTTCTGCCTGGCCGTGCTTGCCCTGCCGCTCGCGGCGCAGGGTCAGTGCATCCTGGCCAACCCCAGCTTCGAGATCGGTGGTTCCGGCGGCGCCGTCTTCGGCGGCTGGAGTCAGTTCGGCAACGTCGGCTCTACCACGTTCGCGTGGCACGGGTCCAAGGCCGCGCGCGTCACCGGCCCCAACACGGGCGGCTGGGACGTCTCCGGCTACTGGCAGGCGCAGGACTGCTCCCCCGGCGAGCAGTGGGCGGTCTCAGTCCATGTGGCCCATCCCTCCTCGAACCCCCTCACGGGCCAGTGCTCGGCCATCGTTAACGTCGAGTGGCGGGACTCGGGCGGAGCGCTCATCGACTACGAGTCTCACGCCGCGGCCGACGCTTCCTCTCCGACCGACCAGTACATGGACTTTTCATTCGTCACCGGCGCTGCGCCCTCGGGGACAGCCTCCGCGCGCCTGCTGCTGGGCGTGCTCCAGAGCCCGACCGACCCCGCACCCGACGTCTACTACGACCAGGCGACGTTTCTCAGCACCTCCTATCCCACCATCTACGACCAGCAGTGGGACGACTTCCCGGGCGGGACGAGCGTCGACTTCTCCGGTTATACCTGGCGCGTGAAGGGACCGGGCTACTATGGGCCCGGACCGAGCCTCTTCTCTACCCAGTCAGACAACGTGTGGGTCGACGTCGACGGCGCTCTTCACATGACGATCATCTACGAGTACGGCAGCTGGTACAGCACCGAGGTGGCGCTCGTGGACACGCTGGGATACGGCGATTACATATTCACGACGCGAGGCGCCCTTGACCAGATTGACCCGCAGACTGTTCTTGGGCTCTTCATCTGGCAGTACGGGCCCTGCTATGACAACGCCTACCTCTGGTGGAACCCTTACAACGAGATCGACGTCGAGATCAGCTACTGGGGAAACGCGTCGGGTGACGACGCGCAGTTCGTGGCGCAGCCGTACGACTGGCCGGGCAACCTGAGCAGGTTCGACGTCTCGCCCGGCCCGGACGAACTCACGAGCTTTGCGTTCCGCTGGCTGCACGACCGCGTCGACTTCCGGGCCTGGCGCGGCGGCCCCGGCGACGAGTCGGTCGCCAACATGATCTACCAGTGGACGTACACCGGGCCCCACATTCCAAGGCCAGAGATCCCGCGCGTGCACATCAACCTCTGGCAGTACGACGGAAGCCCCGCCACGAACCAGGAGGTCGTCCTCGACGCCTTCACGTTCTACCCCGCGGCTCCGCAGTCGGGCATCGACGAGCCCTACGGCGGTCAGGTCAAGCCGGAGCAGGCGTTCGCGCGCCTCTCTCCCGCCAGCCCCAATCCCTTCAATCCGACGACGTCCATCGCGTACTCGCTCGACCGCGAGAGCGACGTCAGGATAGCCGTCTACGACGTAGCCGGGAGACGCGTGACGACGCTCGTCAGCGGCACCGTGGCCGCCGGCGAGCACCGGGTGTCCTGGGACGGACGCGACGCACGGGGCAACAACGTCGCCTCGGGCGTCTACCTGTACGTTCTAGAGGCCGGTGACGTCGTTGAGGCGAGGCGAATGGTCCTCGTCAAGTAGTACCTTCAAGCAGGCCATCGTTGGTCAGACGTCATCCAGGAATGCACTTCCGTGAGGGGGGGTAGTTCAGTGACGCCTTCTCATGCGGGGCTACGCGAGGGCCGCTCTGGGAACGGCGACCCTCAGAAGTGATATCTTCCCGGTCCTTCCGAACAGCTCGCGACTGAGTTCCCCGTCCAGCTCGTCTCCGCTGACGTCTGCGGTCGTGCCGTCGTTCAGTGTCGCCACGATCGACGCTTCGCCGTCTACCGTCTCGTAGACGACGGGCACCTGGCAGAACGTGAAGGCAAGCGATCCGGCCTCCAGCTCGAGCGAGGCGGCTTCTCCGTCCAGATCGAAGTACCGGAACACGGCCGGCTCATTCAGGAACTCGACGGCGTCCAGCAGGGCGGGTCTGAAGCTGACGCGCCCGTTTCTCACGCGTACCCCGAGTTCACCCAGGCGAGTGAGGATCTCCTCTTTGACCTGTCCGGTCATGCCGGGCTGCTTGGCGCCTCCGTGGCGCGGCGTGTGTGAGTACGGGTCGGTCGGGAACGCTCCGTACTCGCCCGGTGTCTTCGTGAACCCCAGGCCCGACCGTATCCGCTCGTAGGAGTCGGCGAGCCTGCTCGCGACGGCGGGCTTGTCCACGGCGGGGCCGCGCTCGACTGCGGGCCCATCCGCGTCGGGAAGCCTGCCGGCTGATTCCGCGACTCCGTCCTCCATCGACCCGAGTGTCACCTCCTGCGCCGCCACCAGGAGCTTGGCCACCATGTGCCAGTAGATGCAGCCAATTCCCTCGTAGGAGTACATGGCGCCCGAGCGTCCGGTGTACTCGCTGTGGTGGAAGACCTCCTCGAAGAGGAGCAGCACCGCATCCCTGTCCCGCGCCACCGCTTCCTTCCACTCATCGGACCGCCCGAGCCTGTCGAGCGCCGCGGCGACGTCCCCTACGTTCCTGAAGTCCGGATTGAACCGGATCGCGCCTGAGGCGTCTCGCAGGACGATCGACTCCTCGCCCACCTCGAGCGCCCGACCCAGAAGCGGGACGCGCGAGGCGCTCTCCGGCGGCACCACGTTCCTGTCCATGAACGAGGGGAGCTCCCGGTCGGGATAGAGCATGAAGCTCTTCTGGTCCGCCCTGTAGAGAGCGGACGAGAAGAGCCGATCGAGTATCTCCGCCGACTCGTCGGCGGTCAGGACCCCGGAGCTCAGGACCGCGACCTGGCCCTCCAGCATCTCCCCCAGCGGCCTGAGCCCCACGCCGGCGTCGCCGCGCTGCTCGAGCAGAACGTAGGAGTTGTAGAGAGAGTCGTCCCTGCGGTTCGCACGGATGCCGTGATCAGCGAACGCCCCGGCCAGCCGGCAGAGCTCCGCGACGTCGTCGGTCGACAGACCCTCCTTGCGGCTGAACCCGCGCCCGTACACCCCGAGTCTGTAATCGGAGAACGCCGCACCAAGTTCGTCCATGATCCTCTTGCGGTCGCGGTCGCCGACGGGACCGAGGGCCAGCAGATGCTCCGAGCGCTCGAGCACCGACCGGACCTCCCGGAACCACCGTACGACCTCGGACGAGACCCCGAGTTCCTCGCCGGACACGTGGGACAGCACGTTCTCCAGGAACGAGACGTACCTTCTCACGTAGCAGAGCGTCACGACCGACACGCCGTTGCCCACGAGGGCGTTGTTGGCGTCGTTCCACTCCGGCCTCTGCGTGTTGAGCCAGATCCCGCCGTCAGGCACCAGGTTCGACAGCTTGGCGAGCAGCGGGACTATCAGTTTCTCGAGGAGATTGACGTGGTAGACGCCGCCACTCGCGTCCAGCACGAGCTTCCCGTCGGTGCCCGTCTCCGACACGCGGCGGGTGATCGCATCGTTGGCGGCGACGTCGAAGTCGATGGTCGAGGTTGGGTCGCTGACGATGTCCTCGTACGGCCTGAGGCGATACGGCACGTCAGCGTAGCTGAACACCTCCCTGTGCAGCATATCCTCCAGCTCGCCGGGCATGTACCGCGTCATCGACTCGAGGAGCCGCAGCAGGTAGATGACCTGATGGTCGCCCCAGTAGCCGATGTGGCTCCAGGGATCGTCCGGGTCGGGAACCTCCCAGTCGACGCCCTCGCGCGATATCCGGTAGGGGTTGAAGCCGTCGACCGTCGAGGCATTAACGAACTTGGCGACGACGTTCGGCAGAAATCCGGGGAACGACGCGCAGAGCGCCTCCCAGTTCTGGAAGATGTCGCGCCAGTTTCCCTCGTAGTTCAGCGCCCTGCTCCCGTCGGCGTTGCGGACGTGGATCGTGAAGCGGTTCCACGGTCTGCTCGGGTCTCCGTGACGCCGGCCGAAGTAGACCGGCAGGTACTCGTAGCAGAGCCGCTCGAGGTTCGCGTCTCCCGTCTCATGGGCCGCGCGTATGAGCCGGCCCGCATCGAGCGTCTCGGGCAGAGCGTCGAGGAACTCCCTCCGTCTCTCAGCAACAGGGCGGTTCCTGAGCGCCACGAAGGCCGCGAGGTCGGCCGTTGGGACCTCGTGGTTGCGGGCGAACACGCCACCACGCATGTCGTTGAAGAGGACGTTCGCGAAGTGGTGAACCGCGATCTCCGGCCGCGCGCTCATCTGGAACCCGTCAGAGCTTCCGACGATCCTGCGGATGTTCTCGCCTGCCCTTGTCAGGCTCTCCTCGATCTCCCACGCGAGATTCCTGTCGCTCGCGATAAGTTCCACGAGCGCCGCGATCTGCGCGTGGCCGAGTCCGGAGTCCGCCACAGTGTGCCACTGCGCGTACTCGGCCCGGCTCAGCTCGAGCGAGGCCGTGACGAGGTAGCTGCCTCTCCGCCCGGTCAGCACCGTCTCGGCCCGAGGCCGCTCTCCCGCCCTGAAGGCGTCAACGGCCTCGATCGACAGATGGACGGACGGCCGCTCGAGGCCGGTCGTCCAGACGGTGTTGGCGCGCAGAATCTCGATCGCCTCGGGCCTGTCGCTGATGCCGGCCGTCAGCGAGAAGATGCCGAGTGAGACGCTCTCCTCCACCTCCGTCCGCTTGTACGCGTCGGCGAGATTGCTCGCGCTCTGGTAGACCGCCTGCGACACGCCGTACGGAAGGACGTTGCGAAGGCCGTCGAGGAGTTCGATCGACACTGGCGAGTCGCCGCGATTCTCCAGCGTCGCGGTGCGCACCCATCCGAACTCGTCGCACCCGGCCCAGCGGTAGCGGAATGCCAGTCCGAGGTCACCGTGCACCTCTTCGAAGACGAGGCGGTTCCCGGTGGCGTTCTTGTAGAGGTTGCGGTCGATGCCGGGGGCCGGACGGCCTCCCGAGAAGGGCTCCCACGTCACGGTCGTTCCGTCTGCCCGCCGCGCGCGGAGCAGAGTGACGGGCCCCGTGTGGTAGTGGCCGTCGTGCAGCTTGTCGACGGTCTCGTAAGGAAAGATGCTGCCGTCTGCGTCGACGCGGCCAGCGGTGAGGCCGCCGCCGGACGTCACGAACATCCACAGATCGGTGTCGCTCGCCAGCGTCATGAGGAAGGGAGGCATGAGCTGATACGAGGAGATGCGGTAGTAGTCCTCGCCCTCGAACCGGACCAACTCCCCGACCGGTCCTCCGGAGCCGACGGACACGGTTCCGCGTCCGCGCGCGCCGGGCGTCGCGTCGGAGACGCGTCCGCCGCGCGAGCGCGCGGGGAGCCTGATGGAGCCTCTTCTTCCTTCGTCAGCCATGCCTTAGCCCCTGGTAGCGCTGCGCCCAGTCAGAACCGGGCGCAGCGCCTGATCACCTGATCGAATCCGTACTCTCAGCCCCGCATCGTGCGGCCCGCGTACGCGGGACTGCCCGAAACACGGGGCGCGCTTCTGCGGCGCCCGCCCTACTTCAGCAGGACCATGCTCTTCGACGTCTGTCCGTCCGGCGTGCGCAGCTGGTACCAGTACGCGCCCGACGCGGCCTCGCTGCCGTCGCTGGTCCGCCCGTCCCACGTGACGGAGTGCGGACCGGCAGGCAGCTCGCCTTCGAAGAGCGTGACGACCTTGCGGCCGGCCACGTTGTAGATCGATACCTCGACGTCCCCACTCGTAGGGAGGTCGAAGGCGATCTTGGTCACCGGATTGAACGGGTTGGGCATGTTCTGGTAGAGCTTCGGCGCGGCGACGGTCCCCTCGGGGATCCCGGCCCAGTCGAGTTGCTGGAGCGAGATGTCGTCAAGCCACGCGGCACCCTGGTCGAGCGCCGCCGTCTGGACGAACAGGAGGTAGGCAGCCACCGAGTCGGTGCCGGCCGGTGCGGCCGCGATCAGCGAGTGTTCAGTCCAGGTTCCGAGAGGAGCGTTGCCGTCCAGTATGACCTGCTCGGCCGAGCCAACGGTTGCGCCGAAGGCGTCCTTGAAGAGCAGGTTCGCCACAACGACGTTCTCGTTTCCTGGCTGTATCGGCGACTCGACACAGCTCGTCATCACGTGCGAACCGAGTTCCCAGATGCTCCCGGGCGTCGCCTCGAACTGCTGGAAGATGCCGGAGTCGCTGCCCTCGACGAACGTACCGTACAGCTTGCAGCTGCCGGTCGGCGTGCGGACGGCGAAGCTCCTGGATTCGTAGTAGGCGTTGCCGAAGTACGTCCAGCCGTTGAGGCTGGTGTCGAAGCTCGGGTTCACGAGGAGGTTCGACTCAACGGGGGGCGTCACCTCGATGAATGACAGGTCGTCTACGAAGACCGACCCGGTGTCGCAGCCCGGCTGCAGGAAGAGCAGCATCGCCTGCACGTTGACCGCCGCGGCCGGCGCCGGCGCGGACACGGTGAACGGGATCCACTGGTCGCGCGGCGTGCTCCAGTCACCCAGAATGATCTCATTCGAAGAGATCTCAGTACCCACCGAGTTGAAGAACACGATCTTCGCGATGAGACGGTTCCCAAGGCACGTGTCGTTGCCCGGGATCGTGTCGGCGCTCGACACGAACGACCATCCGCTGAACTCGTACTCCTTGCCTGCCGTCGGAGTGAACGCCTGGAACGCCCCGCCGACGTCGAACATCGGGTAGTCGGGGCAGTTGCTGAACTCCCCGTAGATCTTGGCGGAGGCGATGCCGGACCTGTAGATGTCGTCGTTGTCCGGCGTCGAGATGTTCGGGCCGCTGCCGAAGGTCGTCCAGCCGTTGTAACTTCCCCCGCCGTCCTCGAAGCCGGGGTTCACGAGCAGGTTCGTCTGCGCTACCGCCTGCGTCCCCATAGCGAGCGCGACGGCGACGAGCAGGCTCACCACTGCGGTCCTTCGCGAGCGCGTCATCTGTCCCTCCTTAGGTCGTGACCTGATGGGCCCTCTCCTATTAGAATGGAGCCTGGTGTCGATATCGCTTGACATTGCGCACTCGTATTATACACTATGTTCGGGAACCGAACAAAGCCTTTTTTGCGTCCCGCGGAGCGAAATTGGACCCTGCAGACAGGAGCGTCGCGCCGCTGCTCAGCGTAGAGGGGCTCTCGAAAACGTTCGTCTCGAGGGGCCTTTTCGGCGCGTCCAAGTCCGTCGTGGCACTTCAGGACGTCTCCTTCACGGTCGACCGCAGCGAGGCCGTGGCCCTGGTGGGCGAGTCTGGGAGCGGCAAGAGCACCGTCGCGCGCATTCTCCTCAGGCTGGAGCGTCCCGACAAGGGCCGCATCCTCCTCGAGTCGGAGGACATCCTGGCGAGCGAGCCGCGGCACGCCTCCCTCTCCTACCGGGGCCGCGTGCAGATGGTCTTCCAGGACCCGTTCGGGTCGCTCAACCGCACACACGACGTCGAACACCACCTCGCGCGGCCGCTCCTGCGTCACAAGCGCGCCACATCGAGGGACGTCCACGAGAAGGCGATCGAACTGCTCCACGTCGTCGGCCTCGAGCCCGCAGAGGAGTTCATATCCCGCAGGCCGTACGAGTTGTCTGGAGGCCAGCGCCAGCGCGTCGCCATCGCGCGGGCACTCGCGGTCGATCCGGACCTCCTCGTCGCCGACGAGCCGACCTCGATGCTCGACGTATCGATCCGCATGAACATCCTGAAACTTCTGGCGGACCTCAAGGCAAGGCGCAGACTCGCGATGCTCCTCATAACGCACGACCTCGCATCCGCGCGCTATCTGGCAGACAGGGTACTCGTGCTCTTCCGGGGGCGCGTCGTGGAGGGCGGACCGGCCGACGAGGTCGTCTCCCGCCCGGCGCACCCGTACACGCGCGCGCTCCTCAACTCGATCGCGGACGTCGGTGAACTCACGGCCGAGGGCGAGAACCTCGAGCCGGACCCGGACGAGGAGCGTTCCGATGGCTGCCCGTTCGCGCCGCGCTGTCCGGACGCCATGGACGTCTGCTGGAAGGTCGACCCTTCCTACCGTACGGTCGAGTCGCGCAAGGTCAGGTGCCACCTCTATCCTGAGAGCGGGGCCCCGTTAGTGACCGGCGCAGGCGATTCCGCCGTCGACCACACGGGCCGAACCACGGAGTGAGCAAAGTGGCACTACACCGATTCCCGAAAGGGTTCGTCTGGGGCGTCGCCACCTCCGCCCAGCAGATCGAGGGCGGGAGGAACGAGGGCGGCCGCGGCGACTCGGTCTGGGACTGGTACGCCCTGCAGCGGGGCGCCATCGAGGACGGCTCCAACCCGTTCGTGGCGTGCGACCACTACCACCGCTGGCGCGAGGACGTCGGGCTGATGTCGTGGCTCGGCGTGAACGCGTACCGCTTCTCCACGTCGTGGTCTCGGATCGTGCCCGAGGGTGACGGTCCCGCGAACGACGCGGGGCTCGACTTCTACGACGCGCTCGTGGATGCGCTGCTCGAGGCGGGCATAGAGCCCTTCATCACGCTCAACCACTGGGACATGCCGGTGGCGCTCCTCCCCTCAGGCGGCTGGGCGTCACGGGACACTGCGAACGCGTTCGTGAGGTACACCTCGGCGATCACCGAGAGGCTCGGGGACCGCGTACGCCGCTGGGCCACGCACAACGAACCCTGGTGCATCGCCACGCTGGGATACGAGGAGGGCCACCACGCGCCGGGCTACCACGACCCGGCCGCGGCGCTCGCGGCGGCCCACCATCTCCTCCTCTCCCACGGACTCTCCACGGAGGTCATCCGCGCGAACGTGCGCGACGCGTCGGTCGGGATCGTGCTGAACCTCTCCCCGGCCTGGCCGTACACCGACAGCGAGGCGGACAGGGACGCCGCCCGGCAGTTCGACGGGTTCTTCAACCGGTGGTACCTGGACCCGCTCTTCCGCGGCGAATACCCGGCTGACGCCGTCGCCGATCGCGTTCGGCGCGGTCATCTCGAGAACGCCCGGATGCCGTTTGTCGCCGAGGGCGACATGGACATCATCGCCTCCCCCATGGACTACCTGGGTGTGAACTACTACAGCCGCACGCCGGTCAAGGCCGGCCCGACCGGCGACCCGGTCGGAGCGCCTCTCGTTCCAAGAGAGGAGCTGACGGAGATGGGCTGGGAGATCTACCCCGACGGCCTCACGGACTTGCTCGTCCGGGTCGCTCGCGACTACGGTCCTCCCGAGATGTTTCTGACGGAGAACGGCATCGCCCTTCCCGAGGAGGCTGAACGCGGCGAACGCGTACGCGACCCGCGCAGAATCGCGTTCACGCGGGACCATCTTCTGGCGGCGCACCGCGCGATCGAATCGGGCGTGCCGCTGCGCGGCTACTTCCACTGGTCGCTCCTCGACAACTTCGAATGGGGAAACGGATACACCAAGCGGTTCGGCCTGGTGCGAGTCGACTTCGACACGTGCGACCGCACGCCGAAGGAGAGCGCCGGCTGGTACCGAAACACGATAGCGGCGAACGCCGTGGACGACGCAGAAATCGCCGGCAAGTGAAGGAGGCGCCCGCGGCGTGGGCACGGCTCGCGCCCGACGGACAGCGCTCGAGAACCTGGGTAGTCACCTAGCAACCGGAGTCGTAACGGGGAGGTAACCGTGACGTCGAAGCGCGAGAGCAGGGGTCGAGAGACTCTGCACGCAGTCGTCCTGGCGGCCGTGGTCCTGCTGGCGCTTGCCGGCACGGCGGCGCCGGCCGAGCCGGACGTACGCATCATATCCGACGACCAGGGCCAGAAGCTGCAGGTCGACGGACGGGACTACATGGTGTACGGCATGAACTGGGGCTACGTGCCCATCGGCGACAACTACCTCTACAACCTCTGGGCCCAGCCCGACGACTTCATCAAGGAGGTCCTCGACCGCGAGATGCCCCTCCTTCGGGACATGGGCGTCAACTCGATCCGCCAGTACGTGGGCATTCCACCCAGATGGGTCGAGTACATCTACGACAACTACGGCATCACGACCATCCTCAACCACCTGGTCGGGCGCTACGGGTACACCGTGAACGGCACCTGGGTCCCGTCGGTCGACTACTCCGATCCGGCCTTCCGTGCGGCGGTGAAGGCCGACGTTGTCTCGATGGTCGAGCAGTACCGCGACACGCGGGGCGTGCTCATGTGGCTCTTGGGCAACGAGAACAACTACGGTCTCCACTGGAGTTCCTTCGAGATCGAAGCGCTGCCCGAGGGCGAGCGCGACGTTGCGCGGGCGCGGTACCTCTACTCTCTCTACGAGGAGATCATCCAGGCCGCGAAGAAGGCCGACCCCGAGAAGCTCGTCGCCATCTCGAACGGCGACGTCCAGTACATCGACCTGATCGCCGATGAGTGCCCGGACCTCGACGTGTTGGGGACGAACGTCTACCGCGGCATCTCGGCGCGCGACCTGTTCGAGGTCGTCAAGAAGACGCTCGGCCTCCCGGTCATGTTCACCGAGTTCGGCTCCGACGCGTACAACGCGAAGGAGATGCGCGAAGACCAGATGATGCAGGCCAGGTACCTCATCGGCCAGTGGGAGGAGATCTACGAGCAGTCGTACGGCAAGGGCCGCGTGGGCAACGCCATCGGCGGGTACATCTTCCAGTGGAGCGACGGCTGGTGGAAGTTCGGCCAGGAGAGCAGGCTCAGCGTCCACGACACGAACGCGTCCTGGCCGAACGGCGGATACGTCGAGGACTACGTCCCCGGCCAGAACAACATGAACGAGGAGTGGTGGGGCATCACCGCCAAGGGACCGGCCGACTTCCAGGGTCTGTACAAGGTCTACCCGCGCGCGGCGTACTACGCCCTCAGGCGCGCGTTCAAGCTGGACCCGTATGCGCCGACGACCGGCCTCAGGACCATCCGCAGCTACTTCTCCGAGATAACGCCCGCCGCTGCGGAACTGGAGGCGCGAGGCGAGAGGGCCGCGCTCCTCGTAGAGCCGCGCGAGCGCGTGCACCTATCCGGTCTCAGGCTCGAGTTCGAGACCATCAACACCGGCGGCAAGTACACGACGACGCCCAAACAGGAAGGCGCGGCCGAGGGCTATCCGTCCTTCATGGGCTTCGACCAGATGCAGTCGTTCTTCGTCGACTTCGAGGTGAAGCCCGCCGAGAACGTGACCGGCATGCTGTCGGTGAGTATCCTGGGCCACGTGCCCGAGAACCCCATCAACGAGATCTTCTACGAGAACCGCGGACGGCCTCGCGTGTTCCTCACGGAGGACGGCGACACCAAGGTCGAAGACCTGGAGCGCGTGAAGGTCTACCAGTCCGCCGTGTCGTGGGACGACCAGTGGTTCACGCTGGACGGGTTCTACCGCACGGGCCACCTGCACTGGGGGTTCGAGGGAGACTTCTTCGGCCTCTACCGCGACGCCTACTACGGGGACAACATCGACATCTACAACGGCATGGCCCCGGTCGGGTTCGAGATCGCCGGCAAGCGCCAGTTCCAGGGTCTCAAGGTCGCGTACGGCCCGCAGCTCTGGTGGGGCGCCAACCCAGCGTACCTCGTCAAGTACAGGCGCAGCATCGGCCAGTTCGAAGCGACGGCGATCTACCAGGACGACATCTCCGAGCAGTCGGCGGTGAACACGTCGATCGCCATCCCCGTCCCCAAGAACCGCAAGGCGACGCTCCAGGTCGCCACGAACTACGGCGACTTCGGCATCGAGGCCGGCGGCATCTGGTCGGGCAGCACGAAGGTCGGCGACGACTTCCAGATAGCCGAGAAGACCTCCAGCGGCTACGACGTCTACCAGGACGACATCGTCGACACCGACGCCCTGGGCGCCAAGGCAAAGGTCACCTACGAGCGCGGCCCGTGGCACTGGTACGCGCAGGCCGCCAGGATGGGACTCGTGGCCGACGCCGGTCCGACGGCGACCATAACGTTCACCGGATGGAACCTGAAGGACTCGGGCTCGGGCAACCAGACGAACTTCCTCACGGGACTCGCCGTGAACGTCGGCAACTTCCAGGTGGCGCCCAACTTCCTGTGGCAGAAGCCGATCGTGGGCCCCATCCCCTACGACGTGCCGTCTCCGGGACGCCCGCGCAACATCCTGTCCGATCCGTTCGCGGTCAGGAGCAACCGCGAGACCGTCGGCGGAGAGCTGCTGATCACCTACGACCCGACGCCGGCGACCTGGTTCTGGCAGTGGGACAACGACGTGCGCGAGGACGCTCCGCTTGCGGCGAGCGTCGGGTTCGTCTACCGCCATCTGCCGACGACGATGGACGTCACGAACTACATCGCGGAGGACGGCGTGACGGTCTACGCGTTCGCGGCGTCTCCCCCGCCCAAGGACCTCTGGGAGCTGAACGCGAGGCTCGTGTCCAGGCTCGGTCCCAATACCCGCGTCGTGTCGAACTACTACTACGGCAAGGCGCAGCCGAACGGCTACGACCCCACGGGCGTCAACGAGACGCTCAACAGGACGATCGAGAGGTACGGCGTGGTCGGGCGGCTGATTCACGGTCCTATCGCTATCGCGGCGGCGGCCCAGTTCAACGACTGGGGGCCGTACGACTACCACCGCGACTTCAACCTGACGTATCCCCTGCAGGTCTCGGGCGACGTCTCGTACTCGCTCGGCTCGCCCCGCTGGTTCGGGTACGCACAGACGCGCATCGGGTTCAGAGGGATCTGGCGCTCGCTCGACGAGAACTCGAACCGCTACGACGCGGAAGCGGCGGACGGGGCGAACGGTTCGGAGTGGGAGTTCAGGACGTACGTCCACGTGGCCCTGTAGGAATGGCGGGCACGTAGAACGCGGATCGCGGAGGATGGCCGACGATTCAGGGCTTGCTTCCGCCTGACGCGGCAGGAATGGCGGGCACGTCGTCCGCCCTATAGCAGAACGACACGTGACCGGGTCCGAACTCCTTCGGGCCCGGTTGCTTCTTCCTGCATGCGTCGACGGCGAGCTGGCATCTCGGGTGGAAGCGGCAGCCCGACGGCGGGTTCCTGAGGCTGGCCGGCTGGCCCGGGATGCTCACGGGATCCGGCCCTCCAGGCTTGACAGATGGAAACGCTCTCAGCAGGCCTGCCGTGTAAGGGTGACGCGGCTCTCGCCTGAGCACCTTGGCGGGCCCCACCTCCGCGAGCCTCGCGGCGTAGAAGACGGCCACGCGGTCGGAGACCTGCAGCATGCGCGCGAGGTCGTGAGTGATGAACATGACGGCGAACCCGAGTTCCCGCTGGAGCTCGCGGATGCGCTCCAGAATCTCGCGCTCGACGATGACGTCGAGGGCGGTCGTGGGCTCATCGAGTATCACGATCGAGGGCTTCAGCGCGAGCGCCACGGCGATGCCGACGCGCTGCCGCATGCCCCCGGAGAGCTGGTGGGCGTAGGAGTCGAGCCGGTCTCTCGGTATCCCGACGAGGTCGAGGAGCTTCATCGCGCGCGCGCGCGCCAGCTCGCTCGTTCCGGTCTCGTGAGCCAGAAGCGTGTCGACGATCTGCTCTCCGACCGAGATGACGGGGTTCAGAGCGTCCATCGCGCTCTGAAAGACCATCGAGATCTCGCTCCAGCGCATCTTCCTGAGCTGCTCCTCGTCCATGCTCAGGATGTCGCGACCCTTGAAGAGGACCTCGCCGCCGCTGATGACCGCGGGAGCCGGCAGGATGCGCATCACGGCCTTGGCGAGCGTGGTCTTCCCGCTTCCGGACTCGCCCGCCACGCCCAGTATCTCGCCGCGCTCGACGGTGATGTCGAGCCGGTCGATGGCGCGGACCGGTCCCGCGTCTGTCACATAGTCGACGCACAGGTCGCGTATGTCGAGTATCGGATTGGCCATAGCTCTAGGCGGTCTCCCCTGCAGTGTCGTCTTCCGCTCCGGAGCACCGTCCTCCGACCACCGGCGTCGAGCGACCGGGCTGCATCCCGCGCTGCTTCAGGAACCTGCGCCAGGCCCGCTCCAGCCTGAGACGCGGGTTGGTGATCTCGTCGAAGCCGGAGTTCAGCATCGTAAGCCCGAACCCGACTAGGGCGACAGCGATGCCCGTCGGAGCGAACGTCCACCAGGCGCCTGTCAGGAGCGCGGAGTCGTTCTGCGCCCAGTAGAGGTTGGTGCCCCACGTGACGGCCGACACGTCGCCCAGCCCCAGGAACTCCAGGCCGACCTGCGCCCCGATCGCGTAGACCGTTCCGCCGATGACCTGTGAGACGATGAGCGACGTCATGTTCGGCAGTATCTCGCTCGTGATGATGCGCCAGTTCGACTCGCCGGCCACGATCGCCGCGGCTACGAAGTCGCGGTTCCTGTGCGACATCGTCTGCGCCCGCAGCACACGCGCGTTCCACGCCCATCCCGCTATGACCAGGACGAACGCGAGTGTCAGAGGTCCGGACGGCAGGTAGGCCGCGATGACGATGGCCAGAGGCAGACCCGGTATGACCAGGAACACGTTGAAGAGGAGCGAGAGAGCGCCGTCGACGCGCCCTCCGAAGTAGCCCGCCGCCACGCCTATGAGCGCTCCGACCAGGACGACGATCAGCCCGACGCTGAAGCCGATCAGGAGCGACGTCCGCGTGCCGACGACCAGCTGGGCCAGCACGTCCTGCCCCTGCCCGGTCGTGCCGAGCCAGTGATGGCCCGAGGGCGGCTGCATCGGGATGCCCACGAGCTCGGTCGGGTCACCGACGAAGAACGGACCGAACAGGGCAAGGAGAACGAAGAAGGTGATCACGAACGCGCCGAACGTCGCGCGCTTGTCGTGCTTGATCGCGTCGGCCCACGCCGCGAGGCCGCCTGCGGTCGCGGACGGGCGTCTGCCGGTCCTCGCCGCTGCGGCCGGCGGCTGCGCCACGGGCTTCGCGACTTCCGCGTCGTCCGCCTTCTTCACTGGCTTTCCGGCCGGCATCTCCAAGCCTGACCTCCCTACGAAACGGAGTCCCTGATACGCGGGTCGAGCCAGAGCGACACGAGGTCGACCAGGAAGTTCGCGCCCAGCACCGCCAGCGTGATCACGAGAAAGATGCCCTGCATGAGCGGGTAGTCCTGGCTCCTTACCGCCTGGACCAGGAGGTAGCCCTGGCCCGGATACGAGAAGACGATCTCGGTCAGGAGCGAGCCGCCCAGCACGAACCCGAGCGCCATACCGAACCCGGTGACGCTCGGAAGAAGCGCGTTCCTGGCGGCGTAGCGCAGCGCCACCTTGCGCGGCGAGAGCCCCTTAGCGCGGGCGAGGTTCACGAAGTCGCGCCCGAGGACCGACACCATCGTGTTGCGCATCGTGAGCAGCCACCCTCCCAGGGTGGCTATAACGACCGTGCCCACGGGCAGCACGGCGTGTCGCGCTACGTCGCCCGCGAACGCCAGCGTGAACCCCGGCGTCGACTGGTCGCTGTAGGCGTGCCCTAACGGGAACCACCCGAGCGTGAACCCGAACACGTAGAGCGCGACCATCGCGAGCCAGAAGTACGGGAAAGCTCCGATGAGCGCCGTCGTCGAAGGCACGAACGTGTCGATACGACCGAACCGCCACCACGCCGCGGCTACCCCGAGCAGCGTCCCGATGATGAAGCTGATGATGACCGCCGTGCCGGCAAGGAAGATGGTCCAGACGAGCCCCTGCCCGATGACCTGGATGACGGGAGCCGGGAAGTAGGCGACCGACATGCCCAGGTCGCCGCGCAGCACGTGCCCGAGGTACGTGAAGTACTGGATGATGAGAGGGGCGTCGGTGAGACCGAACGTCTGGCGAAGCGCGTTGAGGGCCTCGGGGCCGAGCATGCCGCGGAACCTGGCGAAGAGCGCGGTCGCCGGGTCTCCCGGCATGAGCCTGGGCAGGAAGAAGTTCAGCGTCACCGCGGCCCACGCCGCGAGGAGGTAGAACCCGAGCCTCTTCAGGATGTATCTCAAGGCCGTCTCCCTCCGGCCGGACCACCGGCGGCCCGACCGTCCACCTCACGGTCCGGTAGCGCTTCGCGCGCCCCGGACGTCCACCTCGCCATCTACTCAGTCCACTCGTAGTCCTGCGCGCGGTAGCGCTTTCCGTTCGGGCCGGAGTCCGGAAGGAGCGCCGGTACGAGCGCGCCCGGGATCACCGTCGTTACGTCGAGCGGCGCCTGCTGGCCGCCCAGGTCGGTCCGGAGCCAGCCGGGGTCGAGCGTGCTCACGAGCACGTTCGTGCCCTCGAGCTCGGCCACGAGGTCGGACGTGTACTTGTCGACCGCGGCCTTGGACGCGCTGTAAGGCCCGAGCTGCGGCAGGTCGCTGATCGCCGAACTCGTGTTGATGATGCGGCCGTACCCGCGCTCGAGCATACCGGGAGCGAACGCGCTTGTGAGCTGCGCCATCGCGAAGACGTTCACCTCGAACATCTCGCGCCACGTCGACCGCTCGATCTCCCACGTCGGAGTCCACTCGTTCTGGATGCCCGCGTTGTTGTAGAGAATGTCGATGTGGCCGGGGTTCCTCTCGACGGCGCGGATGACCGAGCGCGTGCCCGCCTCCGTGCCGAGGTCGCCGCAGACGACGGCGGTCTCTATCGGGTACTTCGCGAGCATCGCGAGCGTCTCCTTCGCGTGCTCCTTCTTCCGTCCGTGCACGACGACGTTGCAGTCCACCTGCGCGAGCCCGATGGCTATCTGCTGCCCGATGCCCCGCGTGGAGCCCGTCACAAGCGCCCACTTGCCCGCCAGCGAGTCGACCAGTCCCTTGCTCAATGCGAACCTCTCCTCTCTGCTACCTGCTCTCCGCCGCGCCGGATGTCCCGGCCTCTTCGGGTCTGCTACCTGCTCTCCGCCGCGCCGGATGTCCCGGCCTCTTCGGGCGGGACGGCGGGCTTCTGTGACCCGTCGGGCGGGGTGGCCGCGGCGGCCGGTCTCAGCGTCGTCAGAACGAGCAGGCACTCTCCCCTGTCGAACTTGTTCGGGGACGGATCGGCGTACGGATTAGCCTTCGTCGGGAACCCCTCGAACCTGCCTATGTTGAACTCGGCCCACGACGGGTTCGGGTAGAGCGGGATCGCCGGGGCCTCCCGGGCGAAGATCTGCTGCATCCTGTTGGCGAGGCGCCGCTGCGCCTCCAGGTCGGTCTCTCCCTCGAACGCCGTGAACACGCTGTCAGCGGCCGCGCTCGCGAACCTGTGCCAGTTCCCCGGCGCGATCGTCCCCAGGGGCTCGATGGTCTCGGAGGACATGAGCCAGCGGTAGAACGTATACGGAGTCGGCCCCTCGTAGGACCACCCCAGGCTGATGTCGAAGTTGCCTTCCTCGACGCGCTGGAACCAGGCGCCGAAGTCGTACGTGCGAACGGTCGCCTTGACGCCGATCTTGGCGAATCCCCGCGCGATGACCTGCGCGGCGCGCACCCAGTCCGACCATCCCGACACGGTGAGGACCTCGAACGTGAGCGGGTTACCCTTGGCATCCAGCCGGAAGCCCTGCTCGTCCATCTTGTACCCGGCCTCGTCAAGCAGCTTGTTGGCGACATCGACGTTGTAGGTCACCCAGAGGCTGTCCGCGACCACCGCCGGGTCCTTCCACGACGTGTACGCGTCGCTCAGCGCGGTCGCGTCGGCCGGACGCGAGTAGTGATAGAGCGCCACGTCGTTCACGAGGTTGCGGTCGACCGCCATGCTGAACGCCTTGCGCACACTGACGTCATCGAACGGCGGGCGGGTCGTGTTCACGTAGAGGAAGATCGTGCTCCCGGTCAGCGGGAACCAGTACGCGTGCGTCTTCGGTGAGCGCGCCACGAAGACGCGGTCGATCGCGGGAACGAAGTTGCCCGCCCAGTCGACCTCGTCGAAGACGAGCGCGAGGTTCGCCCGGTCGTTCGATGGGAATGCCGGGAAGCGCAGCGCCTCGACCGCGGGCTTGCCTTCCTGCCAGTAATAAGGGTTCCTGCCCAGTTCGTATACCTGGTTTCGGAACAGGCGGACCTCGGTGAACGGGCCGGTGGCCACCGGGTTCTCGTTCGGATAGGCCACCGGGTCCTCGATGTCCTTCCAGACATGTTCGGGGACGATGATCTGCGCCACCACCTCGCCGAACCCGGGAACGTACAGCCGCTTGAAGCGGAAGTCGACCGTGCGGTCGTCGACGAGCTTCACGTCGTCCAGGAAGTTCCACGAGCCGCGCCTGTCGAGCGCGGGGAACTTGCGCATGAGGTCGAAGGTGAAATAGACGTCTCTTGCGGAGAAAGGCTGACCGTCCGACCACTTGACGCCCTCGCGGGTCGTGATGCGGAGGACGAGGTCGTTCTCACGCCACTCGTGCCCCACCGCGAGCCACGGCACGAACTCCGACTTCACGCTGTTGAAAACGTAGAGCGGCTCGTATACGCCGGCCAGCGTCGGCCATCTTACGGCGGCGGCGGTGGTGAGTGGGTTGAAGTTGCGGATCCAGGAGGAGAGCTGCTCGACCGACACGACCAGCACGCCGGGCGGGGTCTCTGCCCGCTCGCCCGTGCATCCGGCGAGAACGGCGGCCGCCAGTGCCACCGTCAACGTCGCCATTGCGATGTGGCGTGCTGTCATCGTCAGGTCCCGTACGTGGTGGCGCGTCGCGCGTCGGTCGCGGCAGCACACGCGCCGCGGCCAGGCGCGGTCAGTTCGTGATGCCGTACACTCTCACGTAGTCGACGAGCATCGTCTGCGGGAACTGCGTGGTCTCGTCCGGATCGCCCACGTAGTTGCCGCCGACCGCTACGTTCAGGATGATGAAGAAGTCGTCGTTGAAGACCCAGGTCGCGCCGTTGGGCAGGTCGGTGGCCTCGATCGTCATGTACTCGTGGCCGTCGACCGACCAAGTGATCGAACTCGTGTCCCAGTCGACGGCGAACACGTGGAAGTCGTCGTTGAACGAGGCGCCGCTCAGGTAGAACTGGCCGCCGAGCGAGTTTCCGCCGGAGTAGCCGGGCCCATGAAGAGCGCCGGTCACTACGCTCGGGTACTGCCCGCGGTACTCCATGATGTCGATCTCGCCGCAGGCGGGCCACCCGACCGTGTTGAAGTCCGAACCCAGGAGCCAGAACGCGGGCCAGATCCCCTGCCCTATGGGGAGCTTGATGCTCGCCTCGAACCTGCCGCGCATACGGTCGAAGTGTCCCCTGGTGTTGATGCGGCCCGACGTGTAGTCGCGCCCGAGATAGCTCTCCTCGAGGGCGGTGATCGCGAGGTGCCCATCGCCGTCCAGCGAGACGTTCTGTGGCCTGGCGGTATCGTACTCGAGCTGCGCGTTTCCCCAATCGGTGCCCTCGTCGAAGCCCCAGCGGGTCGAGTCGGGCGACTGGCCTTCCGGGCCGTCGAACTCGTCGGACCACACGAGGACGATCTTCTCCGAGCCTGTGGGCGACGAGCACCCCGTTCCTGCTGCGGAGCCGAGCGCCGCAAGCGCAAGGATCAGGGTCGCCACGAGCATTCTTCTCGTCACTTGCGGAACCTCCTGACGGATGCGGTCGTGTGATTGCCCACCGTCGGGAACAGGCGCGAGTCCGCGAGCGCGGCCTTCAAGACGAGCGTCGCGGCGCCTATGGCGACCGACTTCGGACCGAGTTCGCTCGCCCTGATCTCGGCCGCCTTGACCGAACTCACGAGCGTGCGACTCCTGGCCATCTCGCGAAGCGGAACGAGGAGAAGCTCTCCGAGTCCGGCGAGGTCTCCGCCGACCACGACCATCGACGGATTCATGAGATTGAGAAGTCCCGCGACCACCGTGCCCAGGTGACCCGCGGCCTCCTGCGCTACCTGCACGGCGACGGTGTCTCCGACGAGCGCCGCTTCCTCAAGCGCGCGGATATCGAACTCGCGTCCGGCGAGCATGCTTTCCGGGTGCTCCCCTATCAGTTCCTCTGCCCTCTCCAGGAGCGCGGGTGTGCCAATGAGCGTCACGAGGCAGCCCCTCAGGCCGCAGATGCACGGCTTGCCGCTCGGGTCGATGGCCGTATGGCCTATCTCGCCCGCGACACCCGTGGCGCCCCGGTAGATCTCTCCGCCGATGATGTGGCCCGAGCCTATGCCGGTGGCGAGCTTGATGTAAGCGAAGTCGCCCACCTCCCTGCCGGCGCCCCACCAGTGTTCCGCGAGCGCACCGAGGTTGGCGTCGTTGTCGACCATCACGGGCACGCCGTAGCGCTCGCCCAGGCTCTCGAGTCCGAGGCGCCCGTCCCAGGCAGGGAGTACGATGCCCGACAGCTTGTCCGGGTGCGCCGGGTCGAACGGACTCGGTATGGCCACGCCGATCCCCACGAGCGGCCGCCCATCGCGTATGCCGTTGTGCAGGCAGGCGTCTGCAAGCTCCGCGATGAGAGAGCGCGTGCCCTCAGGGTCGGTCCTGACCGGGTACTCGCGCTCCTCCCACGCCAGCACATGTCCGCGCAGGTCCGTGAGCGCCACGGCCACGTGTGCCGCGCCCATCTCGACGCCCAGAATGACGCAGGCGCCGTCCTGGAACTCCAGGAGCACCGGACGGCGGCCGCCGCGAGACTTTCCCAGACCCACTTCCTCGACCAGCCCGGTCGGGAGGATCTCGTTCACGATCTCGGACACCGTCGACCGAGAGAGCCTGGCCTTCTTTGCTATCGACGCTCGAGAAATCCGTTTCTCCCGCCAGATCAGGCGCAGCACTGCGTCCGCCAGCGGCCTCGGTCCGTCAGGATCGGCCCTTCTCTCGCCCTTTCTTACCGAATCCATGTACAGAGACTCCTGTTCCGGCTCGAGCAGAGCAGTATCTGCCGGAGCAGTCTACTTGTGGAAGTAAACGTTGTCCACTATGACCGTGTGTACGTCGCTCGACGAGATGACCATCTGCGCCAGATGCTGCTTCGACGCCATCACGAAGTCCGCGAGCGGGATGTCGAGCGGCGACCACTGGCCCGAGAAGAACGGAGGCGTGGTCCCGCCGTTGAACGTCAGTTCGTCTTCGCTGTCGTCACCGCCGCCGTACACGCCGTCCGCGCCGAAGTCGACCAGCTTGACCTTGAAGAGCCCTCCAGAGGGCGCCCACACGTCGAGGTGCAGGTACGTCATGCCCGGCGTCTGCGCGTCTATCTCGTTCGAGACGAACTCGATGCCCGCGAAGTTGAGGTCGGTGTACAGCTTCACGTTGTCGCCGTCTATCTGGAAGTCGGTCACCTCACCGGTCGAGCCGGTCCACGGCGCGTGCCACGTGTCGACCGGCACGTCGTCGTACACGTCGCTGAAGAGCGAGATCACGTCGCTCGGGTCTTCCGTCGGGGGCGTCGCCGGACCGTCCGGCCCGCCCATCACGTTGACCGTCACCGCGCCGTCCGCGTCGACCGTGTCGAGCTTCGCCGTGACGGTGGCCGTACCGCTGCCGACGGCGTCGATCGTGCCGTTGCTCACCGTCGCCACGCTCTCATTCGACGAGAAGTAGTCGAAGCACGCAGGCAGGTTGACGATGACCACGTCCTCTCCGTTAACGTCGAACGTCACCTGCGTGCCGGAGATCTCGACCGCCCCCCCGACGAACGTCGTCTCGGTCTTCGTGTCCATCTCGGGGCGCGGGTCCGTGATGCCGTCCACGTTCGCGAACTTGATCTCGTCCATCCAGAAGTCATAGCCCGTGTCGTTCTCGTACCCCTCGGCGAAGAAGAAAAGACCTTTCTCGTCGGTCAGCTTCGCCGGGTTAGCTACGGGAATCACGACCTTCGTCCAGTCCGTAGTCATCGGGATGTCCGCACGGCTTGACTCGTACAGCGACGTTCCCGTGTTGTCGTTACCGGTACCCCCGATGTTGAGCGTCGCGTCCATGCTCGACTTCACGTAGAAGGTGAGCGCGTTGTAGCCGGAGAGGTCGCGTGCGTTGTTCGTCACGAACGCTCCCCCTGCGAACGTGCCTTCCGCCGACCCCGGTCCGGGCACCGTCACCCTGAGCGACGACGCCCCGCTGAACGCCTCGGAGTAGTCCATCTGCACGGCGTCCACCTTCGACCCCATGAACGCCTGGTAGTCGACCCCGTCTCCGAAGTCGTCACCGAACACCAGCGGGTCCGTGCTCGCCTCTGCCGGCTTCGTCGGGTTGTCGTGACCGCATCCGGCGGCGAGTGCCAGCGCGAGCATGATGGTCAGTCCGAACAAAGTCCTTGTCTTCGCGTCCACGCCTGGCCTCCATATGAGCCGGGTGAGCCACCCGGCGTCCCTTTCCACGCCTTGTATTGCCGCGGGACCGATCGCTATCGGCCCCTCCTTACTTTGTGCGGGTTCCTTACAAAGGATGACCTATCGCCGTCGTCCTGTCAAGCCCCCAGTCGCCCCGGTCCACGGCGAGCGGCCGCTCACTACGCCCAGCGTACTCTCCTCCCTGCTCCTGACAGCTGGCAAAAGAAATGCAAGAAAGTACTTGATTCGGTTACCGAACATAGTCTATACTATGCGCATACGAGTGGAGAGCGGAGGGTGCCGCGCGCAGCGGCTTCGGTCGATGCGCGGGGGCGCTCCGCAGGAGAAGTGAGTGAAAGAGCGGAGTATTCCGTCTCAGACAGGAGGAAGAGCATGAAGAGGAGTGCAAGTCTGATTCTGGCCGCGGCCCTCGTCATCAGCGCGATCCCGGTTGCGGGTCTCGCCCAGACGCCTTACTCCCAGGACTTCGAGGCTCTGGCGCCCGTGAACGGGTCCCTGGCCGCGGACAACTGGCTGAACTACGGCAACGTGTTCGACCCGGCGATGAACTACATCTACGGCTACGGGCCGTACGCGGCAGTTAACAACATCGGTAACTGGCAGGACATAGCTACCGGCCAGGGCGGACCCGCTCAGGGCCTGCAGCAGCTCGTCGTCTACAGCGACTACGCAAACGGCAACCACGGCTCCGGCAACTGGGTGGAGTCGAACTGCTATCAGGAGCAGACGGTTCCGGTGGGCGCCATGGGCATCTGGATCTTCGAGTTCGATGCCAAGAGGGGCGACATCGGCGGCACCTCCACGGCTCTCGCCTTCATCAAGACGCTGGACCCGAACGCCGGCTACGCGATGAGCAACTTCATCACGTACGACACGACGCTGCTGCCCACGACGTGGGACACGTACTCGGTCAGCATCGACGTAACCGGGCTTGACGGCCAGATCCTTCAGTTCGGCTTCTCGACCATGGCCACGAACTACGAGCCCTGCGGCAACTACTATGACAACGTGAACTTCTACGAGGACAACGGTTCGCCGGTAGACGACACGACCTGGGGCGCGCTCAAGGCACTGTACCGCTAGTTGCAAGACAGCTGCGCCGAAAGCACCACAGACGAGACCCCCGGCCTGCACGGCCGGGGGTCTCTTATTTGTGCCTGGTACCTGGCCTCGGACTCGGACGCCCGCACGTCAACGCAGCCGACTCCGGCGCTCTCAGACATCCTGTGCGCCTCGGGATGCATGTGCTTCCTCAACTCCCCCGCCGGGCTACCCGGCCGCTTGAAGACCTCTGTGTGAGGCTGTTTTTAGGATGCTGCGTATGGCTAGGACAACACCTGAGCGATGATTGGTCAAAGCTGATGCGGTCCGGGATGAAAGAGAACAACAACGACCGTCGCGGCGGCAACAAACTGGGTGTTAGACTGAGCGACGGCCGCGCCTGCCGAGGGAGGTGCCACACGGATCACCGAGAGCGGAACAAGAGAGACACGGTAGCCCAATGGGCGTTCGACACGCGGCCCATCCTCGGTCGGTTCCACCTGTGGCTCGAGGACGTCGAGGTCGAGTGGACGAGGGGCGAACCCGCTGCGGAGTTCACGAAGGACATGTCGTTCCTGAACGGCCGAATGGAGCGCCTCGTCGCCATGATGGGTGCTGTGACCGCGCTTGGGACCAGGCTCTTCGGTCGCCACGGCGAGGGCGCGGGACTGCCGAAGGCGGCGCTCAACCGCGTGAAGAAGGACGCGGACGCCATCTCGGCGTACGTCATGAGCGAGTGCCTCTGGTACCTGACGCGACACCTCCCCGAGAACCACGCGATCATGGTCGGCCTCGGCGAGGGCCTCATGCCCAAGGCCGGCGAGACCCCCGAGATGGGCTCGAACCCGCAGCTCGGCTTCGGGCGCGTCTACGCGCGTCCCGAGGTCGCACTCAAGCTCGACCACTGGGTCACTCGCCTGCTGAACGAGGACGGCTACGACTGGGACGCGTTCTACGGTGACATCCGCAGCGGCGGACTCACGGTCTGGGGCGCCGCCATAGACACGCTCGAGAACACAACGCGGTTCGCTCACGGCGAAGAGACCGGTCCGATGACTGTCTTCCACCTCTTCGACCAGCCCCTCAAGATCTCACGGCCCTACGAGGGGTACATGGGCACCCTCTTCCTTCCCAGGGAGGTCGTCGAGCGTGCCGCCCGGGACAGCGTCCTCCTCGGATTCCGAACTCCGCGTGCGCGGGTCATGGAGGCCATCGAACGAACGTACCCGGGCATCGACCGGTCGAACGTTCACGTCTGGTGCCTGCAGGGCAAGAGCCGGGTCAAGCGCGCGGGTCGACTCTGGGACGAGTGGAGGGAGTGCGGAGCCCACGTGGTCGAGGAAGGATGGGTCTTGCCGACCGGCAGGCGGGCGTTCACAGAGTCGGGGACGTACGCTCCCACCTATCTCATCGGGCCGTGGGTACACGAGGGTGAGACGCACCTCCTCATCTGCGATGGCTACGCTGCGTCGGCGGAGGCGCTTCAGGCGGCGAGCCTGGCGCCGATGCTCGGCCTCGACGCGTCGCTCTGCGTGTTCACGTCGAGATTTGAACTCCCCCACGACCGCGAGCAGCGCGTGATGGGACTCGACCCCGAGGACCCGTCGTTTCCAGGTCTTCTCTCCGCCCTGCTCGGGCACGAGGCCACGACCGATGACGTCGACGCCTACCGGGCGATGATCGAGGATGGCGCTGGAGCGGGGCTTCCTCTCGACAGGGCCACGATCTCGGCGGACGACTTCCTGCCCGAGAGAAAGTGGAACGTGCTCGCGGTCTCGGGCCACATGTCGCCCGACCCCTACTCGGGTGCTGCGGGCGTCGAGCAGGTCTCCGACGACACGTGGCGCGTCACGACCCGCACGGCGGCGCTGTGCGGAGACAAACGCGTCACTTTCACGCTTCGTCTGATGGAGAGCAGGGAGCAGAGCAAGCTCGTCTTCAACCCGCTCCTCATGCGGTTCTTCATGGGCGAGGACCACGAGAGCCGGCCCGTGAAGATCTCCGACTCCGGGCGGATCAGGAACGAGCTGCAGACACTCTGTCAGCAGGCGCTGGAGTTCGAGGGGCAGGAGCGCATCCGCGTGCACTTCGACCGCATCCTGCCGGACATCATAAGCCCGGAGAACCAGAAGGTTCTTCTCGAGGTGCTGTGCTGGTACAAGAAGCACCATCCGCTGTGGTTCGGGTGGCTCGACATCGAGGCGCCCGGTGCCTGAGCGTCAGACCGGGGCTTCCGACTCTTGTCCCT
>CAYNQF010000016.1:0-4454 GCA_964399265.1 uncultured bacterium
CCTCCTGGAAGGGAGACGGGAAGAATGCGGAGGCGGCGTGCGACTCGTGGTGGTCGAGGAAGAGCATCTCACCTTCGAAGCCCAACTCGCGCCGCAGGTAGTCCTTCATCCACAGCTTCTTCTTGACCCACAGCGGCACCGCCTTGATAAACGATTCGATCCCCTTGGGAGCGAACTGGAGGTAGGTCTCGAGTATGCGCTCAAACTTGATGAGGGGCTTTTCGTAGAAGGTAACGTAGTCGAGTTCGGCCGCGGATATTCCCGCCTCATTCAGGACGTACTCGATGGCCTTCTTCGGATAGCTCAGGTCGTGCTTCTTCCGTGTGAAGCGCTCTTCCTGAGCCGCCGCCAAGAGCACCCCATCCTTGACGAGGCAGGCGGCACTGTCGTGATAGAAGGCGGAGATGCCTAGAATAGTCATCTTGAGAAGTCTCTTCCCCCATCCAGCGTCGTTCAAGATGAGAACCGAGCCGCGGGCGAACACCACGGTTTCCGCGCCACGGCGTTGATTCGGAGACAACATTGCAACTATACGCAACTGCACGGCTCACCGCAAGATAAGGCTCAGGAGCGCGGCCGCGGCGGCTCCTTCCTGTGGTCGTTCAGGTCCTTGGAATAGCAATTCCCGGGCCACGGGGAGAGACATCGGCATGGCCATGAGCTGATATTCAATAATGACGGGAATGTCGCGCGAACACGGGCCGTCTCACGGGATTGACCGCTCGGCTATGCGGGGCGGCGCCCCGGACGTTGGCAGACGGGACCTCTACGGACAAAGGACCCGTGGCCGGCTTCGCCGACGAGTTCTCTGTCTCTCACCACCCAGTTACCACGCGACATCGTCGACACCGGCCACCCCCTTACGCGAATCCCTTCGTACGGGGAGTAGTCCGTGTACCCGTGCACCAGCTCGGGAGTTATCGTCTCCTCCAGTGACGGGTCGAACAACACGATGTCGGCGTCGCTGCCCTCCGACAGCGTGCCCTTGCACGGGTGGAGGCCGAAGATCTCCGACGGCTGTGTGGAGAGTCTGTCCACGAGTTCATTCTCTGACATTCTCCCCGAGTTGACGCCGTAGTGCCACATGAGGGGAAGCAGCGTGCCCACGCCCGGTACGCCCATGGGGATCTTGCGGAAGTCATCCGCCCCGGAGTCCTTGTCCGCGGCCATGAACTCCGCGTGGTCGGTGGCCACCACCTGTATGACCCCGTCCTCGAGCCCCTCCCAGAGGGCCTCGGAGTGCGCGGCCGACCGGAGCGGTGGGCACGTGGCGTATCTCTGGCCGTCGGGTCCCTTGAGCTTCGACTCGTTCAGAACGAGGAAGTGAGGACACGTCTCGGCATAGAGTTCGACTCCGAGTTCCGCAACCTCGTAGATGGTCTCAACGGCCTCGCCCGTGGACACGTGGACGATGTAGACCGGGGCCCCGGCATCGTACGCCGTTCGGACCACGCTGCTCACCGCCTCGCCTTCGGCGTAGCTGGGCCGGCTCGCGGCGTGGTCAAAGGGACTGAGCCTCCCTTGCTCGGCGAACCGCCGCGTGTTGCGGTCAATAATCCACTCGTTCTCGCAGTGGACCTCGGCAAGTCCGCCGTACCTCGCCATCAGCTGGAACGCCCTGTGAAGCTCGTCGTCCTCGCTCTTCCAACCCTCACGGGAGTAGACCGTGAACATCTTGAACGAAGGCACGCCCGCCTCGATGAGTTCGGGGATCTCGTCGTCTTCACGCTCGTCCCAGTGGATCAGAGCGACGTGCGAAGCGAAGTCAATGTAGCACTTACCTTCCGCCTGGTCCTTGAGGACCTGCAGAGACTCCATGAGGGTCTGGCCCTTCTCGGGCATGGCGTAGGTGATGAACGTGGTGACGCCTCCGAACGCGGCTTCGCTGGTCGTGTCGGCAAACCCCGAGGAGAGTCGACCGCGAAGGTCGAGTCCGACATGCACGTGCGCGTCGACTACGCCCGGCATCACGAGCAGTCCCGACGCATCGCACACCTCCGCGCCCGGAGGGGTCTCGATGTGCCTCCCCACGGCCGAAATCCGCCCGTCCTCGACGAGGATGGAACCCTGGTACGAGTCGATTTCCGTGACGAGCCTTCCGCCCCTTATGAGAATGCTCACTCTTCCTCCGTTGGTCCTCGATGGTACACTCGACCGACTCCTCGATGGGCCCCTCGATCGGCTCCTCGCTCAGCCCTCGATGAAGTCAGCCACGGCCCCCGCGAGCGTCTCCTCGAACCCGAGGTATGTGTGGTTCGCGCCCTCGACGATGATGACCTCCACGCACGGTGAGGACCTGGCCTCCTCCCTCATGAGAGCCGCGGCCTCCTTCACGGGCACTGTAACCGCCTCCTCCACGTCCCCGAACGTCGCCAGGATGGGAATCCGCAGCGAGCCGAGCACGGAGTAATCCCCGGAGCGTCCGAGACGGAACGGGAAGACATCAGTCTTGCGGGCGTTCCCGTAGAGCGCCGCCACCGTCGCCGCCGAGAAGGGCACAACGTAGCCCGCCTCCAGGAGTGTATCTCCCGCGCCCTCGGCAGCGAGCCGCTGCGCTTCGACGACCACCTCGTCCAGCGGCTCCCCCAGCGCCTGTTCCCTCAGCCCGAACATGTCGGGAGGTGATATCAGCACGGCGCCCACGGCGCGCGGGTCTCTGCGCTCATTGAGGTAGTGGAGCGTCTTGTTCGTGCCGAGACTGTGTCCCTCGAAATAGATCTCGGAGTGTCCACGCTCCTCGAGAAACGAAGCGCATCCCCCGATGTCCAGCAGGCACTCGTCGAAGATGTCGTAGCTGGAACCTCCGAGCCTTACCTGCGTTCCTGCGCCGAGGCCCATCAGATTATCGGAACGGTAGTCGTGCCCCCGGTTGTTGCAGGCGAGGAACGCGAGCCCCTCCTCCACCACGGCCCGCGCCAGAGAACTCACGAATCGGTTCTCATAGAAGTTGCCGGCGAGCCCGTGTGTGTGGAGCACGGCACGGCGCGCGCCTCCCTCGGGAACGACATAGAGGCCGACCAGCTCCAGGCCGTCCTCGGCCTCGACACGCACCAGTTCGCTCCTCATCGCCTCTCCCTCCGATCGCGGGCCCCGCATCTCCACCGTCCGCCGGTGGCGGGCTCCTGCATCTTCACATCCCCGCCACGTTTACGGCGCACTTCATGCATTGTAGCCCAGACCCCAGTGCGCTCCAAGGGGCGGCTGGTACGGACGGTAACAACGGTCTTGCGACCTCTTGTGTGGAGATATAGCCTTGGAAGCATGTCGATGAGTCTGCTCCAGACATCACAACGTGCGAAGGACAGGCCGCCGAGGCGCGGCACTGCCCGGCGCGTCCTTGCCAACCTGGCCCTCTTGGTCGTCGCCGTAGTGGTCACTCTCCTGCTCGCCGAGGGGCTCCTGCATCTCCTGGGCGGCCACGCGCTCACGATGGGAAGGTACGCGAAACTCCCCAATGTCTGGGGCCCGGGCGCGGGCCTGCCGTGGGTCCTGAGACCCGGTGCGGTCGGCCGTCACGTGGATGGATACGGAGAGTTCGACTGCGAGTTCGCCATCAACTCGCTCGGTCTCCGTGGCGATGAGATCGAGGCAAGGAAGCCAGAGGGCGTCAAGCGCACGCTGCTGCTGGGCGACTCGGTCACGGTGGGTTGGGGCGTCGAGCAGGACGAGACGTTCGCCGCCAGACTGCAGTCGATACTGAACGCCGAGACGCGCGAGAGTCGCCGTGGCGACGCCTCCCCTACTACCAACCAGGTCCTGAACTGCGGGTGGGCGTCCTGGAACTCCACGGACGGCGCCTACGTGTTCCTGCTCCATCGTCTCGATGAGTTGAACCCCGACCTCGTCATTCTCGACTACTTCCTCAACGACGCGGCCGAGCTTCACCCGTCGTGGTGGCGCCCCGCCGCGGCGGCACTACCTGAGACTCTCCGTCCCGAGCCGGGTCCGGAGGACGAACGAGTCAAGACACCCAGTCTGTTCGACAGGTGCCGCATCTTCCTTGGTCACAGATCGTACCTGTACAATCTCGCGAGGGAGCGGCTCGCCGGGAGGATCAGACAGCTCTCACGCGGCAGCGACCTGTTCACGCTGGAGCGAGCCCTCAACGACGAGTACCCCGCGGCCGCGGTGATGCTGTTCACGGAGGAGTATCCGCCCGAGGTGGAAGAACGGCTTCGATTGACGGAAAGACTTCTGGTGGGAATGAACGACCTGTGTGCCGAACACGGTGCCCGGTTCGCCGTGGCGATCGTGCCGGCCGACTTCCAGATCCTGGAGTGGAAACGAGAGCGGAGTGGAATCCTGCCGATCGTGTTCCACGATCAGCCATACGTCGAGGGCAAGGCGCAGCAGGTCATAGCCGGAATGTGCCGGCGGAACGGCATCCCCGTTCTCGACATGCTGCCGGCCTTTGTCGACAACGCGAGCGACGACCTCTTCTTCGAATGGGATCC
>CAYNQF010000016.1:4554-38032 GCA_964399265.1 uncultured bacterium
CGATCTGAAGGGCCTCGAAGCAGAGCGTGAAGAGCGAGCCCGGCCCGTCCACGGAGGTTCCAAGGAACGCACCGTCGACGAGCACGGCATCCGAAGGCTGACCGTCGCCGTACCAGTAGAGCGCCGTCGACCCCGGATGCGCGGCCATCAACCCGGCCTCCTCGACGTCCGTCAGGTCGAGGAGCGCCTCGTCGAAGTCAATGAGCATGTGAAATCCCGTCAGCCCCTCGACCAGCTCGTCTATCGCTATCTCTACGCAGACCTCCTGGCCCAGGATCCCGCTCTGGTGCTCCGGCTCCACGTAGACGCGACCGGCCGGCCTTATCTCCACGTCACCGGAGTCCCCGACACATGGGATCGACATGTTGTCGATGTCACGGAGGTCCAGGCTCGTGAAGAGCAGGTCCGAGACTCCTGCCGCCTTCGCCCTGAACTCGATCGTCGCCACCGGGCCTGGGCCGTCCACCGCGCCGCCGAGTATGGCCCCGTTCACGATCAGGCTCGAATCCGCCGAGGCGGTCCAGTAGAAGAACGTCTCTCCCGGATATCCAAGGGGAAGGTCGCCTTCCTCGACGTTCACCAGGTCCAGCAGGGCGTCATCGAAGCCAATGACGAAGTCGTATCCTGTCACGCCTTCGGTCCACTCGTCGAAACACACGTCGACCAGGAAGTGCTCGAACTCGCCGACCTCCGAATGACTCGGGTCGAAGTAGACTTGTGCGATCGAAACGACCTGCGGATCGCCGTCCTGCGAAGGCACGACGGTCGTTGGCGCCGCGGAGGACACGGCGGCGAGCAGAATGAGCGTCGCGGCCGACCACAGCGGTCGCGAGATCGCCCGGACGCGCCTCCGCTGTTCGCGTCCCCGTCGGAAACTGTCCAGAAGGCCCATCGTACCTCCAGTGGATTCTCTACCGCACCAGCACGACCCTGCCGCGCCGCTCGCCACCTTCTACCCTGGCGACGGCGAAGTAGACCCCGCTCGGACACCGACTACCGTCGTCCCGTGTGCCGTCCCAGCCGACCGCCGCGCCCAGATGTCCCGAGGGACACGCGTACCAGTATCTCACGAGCTGCCCCGCTGCATCATACAGACGGAGCTCCGAGGCGCGCCCGCTCCGTTCACTCCCGAGCGTGAGCGTGGTGCTCCCACGGCAGGGGTTCGGGGCAGCCACGATCCTCGCGTTCCCAGACTCCGTATCCTCTTCGACGCCCGTCGCCGGCATCACCGTTATCGTCGCGTCGATCGCTTCGACAGGTTGGATCGGTTCTCTCTCTATGTCGCGCAGGTCGACCGCGACAATGTGAACGGCCGACGTCCCCCACGACGACGCCCGGCAGGTCAGGTGTACCAGTTCACCGGGGCAAATGGCGTAGGCCCAGTAGCCGAGCGTAACGTCGTTGCACGAGTGGTGGCCCGGACCGAGAACGTCCCAATCATACATCGTTCCGTAACCGCACTCGGTGAAGAGCGTCCCCTCGTCGGCCGAGGTCAGCTCCACGATGTCCGGATCGAACTCGAACTCGACCAGGAAACACGTAAGCGTGTCCGTGCCGGCATCGACGCGGATGCCCATCGTGAATGTATCGCCCTCCCCGACCTCCAGATACGACGGCGACACGAACACGGTCGGATACGCCGCCGCACCGGGCGATAACCCCACTACCAGCGCTGTCACTGCAAGCCATCGCATGGCGCTGCTCTCTTTCCGCGTTCGGGAGAGCCGGGCGCGACCGAGGCGCAAGCGCCGCCGGTCTACGCCCGGTCTCCCAGCCTCGCCCGGAGAGCGGTTCGGGGAGGCTTCTTCTACTTCGCCAAGACCATCTTCCTCGTCAGCCGCGAGCCTTCGGTCTCGAGAACGTAGAAATAGATGCCGCTCGACAGCGCCGAGCCGTCGCAGCCGCGCCCGTCCCATCGAACGGCGCTTCTACCCGCCGGAACAGGTCCGTCCAGCAGCCTTGCCACCACCCTGCCCACCGCCGAGTAGACGGTGAGCGTCGCGTGACACTCACCCGGTACGTCAAACGATATGTGTGTGAACGGGTTGAACGGATTCGGCGTGTTCTGCTCGAGCGACACGCCGCCCGCGACGGAGTCGTCCGCGTTGAGCAGAAGTCCCTCTCCGACACACGGAACGGCGCGGTTCTCCTCGCTCCTCACACGAACTTCCGAAAGCGTGACGCGAGTCGGACTGCAGGCCTTGACCCGGAAGCGCGCGGCGCCAACCGGACCTGACGCTAATACCACGCGCCCCGGGCCAAGGAGTGCCAGATCGAAACGCGCTGTGCCGTCGCACTCGTTTGCCGCGTAGAGAAAGATCGCTTCCTCGTCGTCGGCCAGACGCGGGTCGGCGCATCCGCCCAGGAACTCGAGGACGCGAGGGTCGTACTCCAGCGAGCACGAGAGTCCCCTGAACGGGAACGCGCCGCCTGAGACCTTGAGAACGACGTCGACCTCATCCCCCTCTGACAGGCGGGAGGCATCTGCAGCGAGTGCGAGTCGCAGCTCACCAGCGGGTTCGGACACGCCGGGAAGAGCCCCGCTCCACTTCCACGCCGGGTCGACCCTCCCGTAGTTCATAGCGACGACCATCAGGTCTTCGAAATCGATCCGGTTGTCGGTCAGCGGTATCCCGAACCTGCTGGAGTCGTCGGTCGGTCCAACGTCCATCTCCGGCTCGTAGTGCGGGTCACCGTCCTGTGAGTAGTACGAATACGACAGCACGACCTTGTCGTAGAAGTCCACGTACCCGTCGTAGTCAGGGCCACCAGGGGGACCGTCCACGTCCGCGAGCCAATAGGACGTCGACCTATCCTGGGCCGACGGAGCAGCCGGTGAGTAGTTGCCGGCGAAGTCGCGCGTGAACGCCGTGTAGTAGTAGACGTTGCGCGTGTTGTCGGTGAACACCTCGTCGTCGTATGTCTGCGCTCCCGTGCCGGGGACGAATGCCACCATCACTCCGTTGGCCGGCCAGGCCGGGTAGCCGGCGGGCGTCATGGCATCGTCATACTCCGGGTACGCGTGAAATCCCCACGGCTTGCGCACGATGAGCGTGCCCTCTATCGGAGCGTCCCGTTCCTCCGGGACGGTCCATGAGAGATGGACCCTGTTGTGACCGGGCATTGCTACGAAGTCGACCGGCGCGGGCGGGTCCGTCCGGTCGACCACCGTGGTGCAGTCGGGAACGGGCGGCGCGCCCTCGACGTTCCCGACTGCGTCGGTGGCGATCGTGTAGAAGTCGTAGGTGCCTTCCGTGTCGGCCTGGAAGTAGACGGGCCCGACCGGGAACGTTCCGTTGAACTGCTGGTACGGCCCTCCGTCCACACGATACATGAGCCTGACCAAAGCCACACCGCTCGTGGCGTCGGTTGCGGTAACAGGGATCCAGAAGGCCATGGTGTCGTAGTACGGGTCCACGGGCCCTGCGGCACTGGAGGGCGGCGACGCGTCCTGCGTGGAGCTGACGCTGGCGGCGTTCTCCGAGGTGTTCCACAGGTCGTCCCTGCATCTCACCCTGTAGTAGTAGATCTGCCCGTCGCTCAGATTGACGAACGTCGCGTACGTGAGCGGAGTGCACCCGCTGGACATGTGGATGGGGCTGAATTCAGGGTTGTTTGCCGACTCGCCGCAGTAGCCCACGGCCCCGGTGGCGCTCTCGTCGGACCAGTAGATGGTCCTCGTAAGTCCCGGGCTGTAGGCCGGGAGCGGTGCGATCACCGGAACGTCCGGAGGAGTGTTGTCAAGCTCGAGCGTCCCCCCTGACAGGTCAGAGTCGATCGGAGAGTTGTCCGGGCCCCGGAGGACGAGTTCCACGATCTGCACCGGGCTGACGCCGTCGCCCGTGCTCCTGCCGGAGAACCGTATCTCGAAGAGCTCTCCCGGACCCTGGACCCCGCCTGTCGCGCCGAGGATCGACCCGTCTACGACCACACGATCATCGCCGTCGATGGTCGTGAAGAAGGCGGTCGTTCCAGCGGACGGTAGGAGGTCGCCCTCGAAGACATCGGCGTCGGCATCGGCGACGTACACGTACTCATCCGCGAACTCAACGACGGCGTGAAATCCCCTAAGCCCCTCCCCCACGGACGTTCCGTCGTAGGTCACCTTCAGTCTCGCGAACGTCGAATCGCCTCCGACCCTCTCGAAGGCCGGGTCGAACCCGACCAGCGCCTCCCCGCGCTCCGCTGCGGCACCGCACTGCGCGGTGACAGCCAGAGAGATGAGGAGCAAGCCGAAAGAGAGCACCCCGGTTCTCATGATGTCACGCTCCGTAGCGGGTCATAAACTCGTCAAACGGGCCATGCCCGGCTCCCAACAGGTCAACGCAGTTTGATGGCCTTCGTTCTTGCGGCCGCGTGCCCGCCGCGGAATTCGATGAGATAGACGCCCGGCGCCGCCGGCACGTTGTTCTCGTTCATGCCGTCCCACTCGATCTCACCACGCCGAGCGGTTGAGGGGATGCTGAGACGACGCACTAGTCTCCCGGCAGCGTCGTACACGCGGATCCGGCCGGATGACCCAGGCCCGGAGAACGAGAAGGGTATCCTCGTCCAGACGGTGAACGGATTGGGCACCGGAGGGCCGAGCGAAGTGACTCCAAGACCTCCGTCTACCGACGACGACGGCACGTAGATGTCAGCGTCTCCAACGGTCGCAACGGGGAGAGGGTCCCTGATGGTGTTGGTGAGCCGTATCGTGTCGACATGCGCACGCGTGTACCCGATGGCGTCCGGGAGCACCCTGAACCTGAGGTGGAGAAGCTCACCGGGAGGAGCGACGTAGGTCCCCGAGCCGAACACCGTGTCAAAGAAGTGCCAGAACCCGGGCTCTTCCTCTTCGTGGACGAACCAGGTCATCACGCCACTGTCGACGTAGAGGCTCCCCTCAACGGCCTCCACGAGCTCAACGAGCTCGGGGTCGAAGGACATGTAGAGCTGGTAGCTCGCCACGGAGTCTCCGCAATCGTCGACGCGGAAGCTCAGCTCGAACTCCTCATTCGGTGTTGCTGAGATCTCGCCGGGCTCCATGAACACCCCAGGAGCTGCGCACGCGAGCCCGGCCAAGCAAAAAAACAAGAGCGCGGCGACGAACGGCTGCACGAGAAGCAGCAGCCTGATGATGGCCTTGCCCAGGACCGGGCCGGCTCCGCGCCGGGGCCGGACATCGGGGAGCCTGGCACTCTCCTCGGTCTGCACCTTCATTTCACCCTCCGCTCTCGGAACGCCCTGCGGCGTCGAGGGTCTCAGGTGGGTCCCGGGCAGGAGCCCGGGACCCACCACAGATCGATCTACTTCAGAAGAAGCATCTTCTGCGATCCGCGATATTCCTCTGCCTGCATCACGCAGAAGTAGACGCCGCTCCCGACCTCAGCGCCGGTGGCGTCCCTACCGTCCCACGTCGTCTCATGACGTCCGGCGTCAAGCGAACCGTCCTCGAGCACACGAACGAGCCGGCCCGTGACGTCGTACACGCAGATCGACACGTGAGCTTCGCGAGGCACGTCGAACCTTACGCTGGTCTTCGGGTTGAACGGGTTCGGCGCGTTGCCGACGAGCCGGAACGCGTCGGGCGATCCGGGCTTCGCGTCGAGACCCTCGAGATCCACATTGACGGGCTGATTGTCCGCCCCCCGCAAAACGGCGTCGGAGAAGCGGATCGAGTACTCGTCACCGACTGCACGGAACGTGAGGTACGCGACGTCACCGGAACCGCCGATCGTCACATCGGTCCCGAGCACCGCGAGGTCGACCTGGACTCCGGCATCGGTCTCCTTGCTCCAGAAGAACACGGGAGCAATGGGAGAGCTCATGTCGTCGGCCAGTCTGGCGCCTACGAACTCGAGATCAGCCGCGTCGCACGCGAGCACGGCAGACATTCCCTTGACCTGCCCGGTGTTGCCTCTGAGCGACAGCGCGACCTCGAACAGACCGTCCTCCCCCATCGGGCGGGGGACGAGCGCCAGCTGCAGCGGGCCGCCAACGCCGGACTCGGGAAGGAACGGCGCGATCCGCGGACTCACGACCCCGTAGTTCATCGCGAAGACCATGAGGTCTTCGAAGCCGACGAAGCCGTCGGGCGTCGGAATGCCCACACGGCTGTAGTCGTCGGTCGGACCGACGTCACACTGGTTGTCGGGCCAGGCGGGCGCGGTCACGAAGTAGGTGCCGCCGAGCTTGTCGATGTCGTCGTCGTTGACGAGCCCGTTGTAGCCCCACACGCCCATCGACTGCGCCACATCTCCGAGCCAGTAATTGGTGCAGCGGTCGCGCGCACCGACATCGGCCGGGCCGTAGTGGAGCACCTGGTCGCAGGCGAAGGCCTGGAAGTAGTAGATGTCCCTCTCGCTGCCGTCGCCCGCGTAGCTGACGGTGTAGGCCATGCCCGTGCCGGTCCAGACGTCCGTCCCGTCGTTCTGATCAGCCGGATAGGAGGGACTGAGGACGGCGTATGTTGGGTAACCACCCCACGCATTGGACTGGATCTGGAGCTGATAGAAGTTGATGTCGGTGGCCGTCGGGTCGTCCCAACCAAGGACCGCCTCATTGTGAGACGGAGCGGCCGTGAACCCGGTGATGGCCGTGGGCGCAGTGTTGTCGGCAATGATGGTGTCGTCGTCCGGAACGGCCGCATTGCCCATGTCGTCGGCCGCGTCCACGGTGACGGTCACCGTTCCGTCGGACGGCGCGCAGATCACGCTCGTGATCGCGGTCGTCCAGATAGCGACTCCACCCGAGTAGGAGTCGGGATTCACCGCCGCCCCCCCACCGAGGCCGGTGAGGTCAGCCGTGATGTTCGACGCATCGAACGCAGGATCATCATCCAGCACAGTCGCGGTCACACGCGCGGCGTCGGTGTCTTTGATGTAGTCGTCGGTGTGCGCGAGCGTGAGGTTCTCGATCCACACATCGCTGACGGTCGGGACGGCAACATCCACAATGAGAAGACCGTCGTCCTCGTAGACGCCGGTGATCGGAGCGTTGTACCTGTCACGGACACTGAGAACGGTGATGTCGATCGGACTGGTTCCCACGTCCTCGCCTGTGAACTCGACCGTGAACAAGGTCCCGGGTCCCACGGCACCATCGAGTGCGCCCAGAAGCGCGCCGTCGACCGTGATCTCGTCCGTGCCGGGCTGCGCCCAGAAGAACGTGGTGCCGAGGTCCGTCAGGAGCGACCCCTGAGCGACGTGTGCCGTGGAGGTGCTCACCACGCTTCCGTCCCATGCGAGCTTGATCGAGTAGCCGTAGAGCGGAGCGCTTCCGCCGCCCAGGTATTTGACCGCGATCGTCTTGGTCGGCTCCGCCACCGAGAGGTACTCGGGGTCAGGCACACACACGATGCTGCCGGAGAGATACGGCTCGTAGTCCACGAGGCCGTGGATCGCGTCGCCGGAGCGGACGGCATTCGACTCCTTCACACTCACAAAGCCGCGTTCAGGAAGCTCTCCGCCGAACGGTGACGCCGGCGGCGCACCCGGGCGCGTGCCGGTCGCGCCTCTCAGAACAGCAGGCCCTCCCGGATCGCCCCAGTAGCAGTCCTCGGCCACGATGGTCTGAGTGAAGTCGTTCCAGATCGCCGCCTCGGCGTTCCCGCTGAACGCCGTCTCCGTGACCTCGCAATCCACGTTGTTGGCGTTGCCGGAGGCGTCGGCCGTCCAGATGCCGTCATACCCGGAGGTGTTCAGGAACGCGCACCCGCTCATCTCCACGTTCAGGTCGCCGTTGCTCCACCCGGAGTAGTAACCGCCACCCCAGGGATCCTCGCCGCTACCCCAGAGGTCGAGACCGTCGCCCGTGTTGTCGTGGAACGAGCAGTCCGTGACACCGAGATTGAGGTCGCAGTCGTCGTTGGCAAGATGGGCAACGAAGCCCCAGCCGTTCTCGTAGATCTCGAGGCCCGTGAGCGTGACGTTGACGGGAGCCGAGTTGGTGTAGATCCAGTGCCAGTCGGAGAAGCTGATGCCGGTCTGGCAGTCGTGCACGACGTCGTCAACCATGTCAACGTCGCCGCTCTCCATGAGCAGAATGCCGGTCGCGGTCCAGTCTTCACCATCGTACGCCACACCCGAGACCAGGTTCCGGGCGGTGCTGCCGGTCGCCCCGTAGGAAAGCTGCATGCCGTTTCCGGCGTTGTATCCCGTCGGCGCGTTGGTGATGACGTTGTCCTCTACCGTGAACGTGTACTGCGGCCCCATGACAAGGAACCCGCACTTCTGGAAGTTCGGGATCTCGTTGTCCGAGAACACGATCGAGTAGCTCCCGGCGTCGGTGCCATGCGTGGCCGCAACGCTAACCACGCTCTGAGCGCCGGGCTGCGACGCGTAGAGCACGTCCTCGACGCTACACTCGGTGATCGACCCGCTGGCGTCGAAGTAGTGAATGCCGTAGAAGTCGGCAGCGCCCAACTCGAGGCCATCCACGGTGAGTCCGGAGATGTTCACCGTGCACGGTCCGACGACACCTATGATCGGGTCTACCGTCTTGATCGCACCGCTCCACTGTGTGATGTTGTAGGTAGTTCTGCTCCCCAGGTCGACCGCTTCGACGATCGTCGACCCGATGCCGGCGCCGACGATGTCGACGCTCTTGCCTTCAATCTTGAGCTGCTCGGTGTACGTGCCCGCCGCAACGTGTATGACGTCGCCCGATGCCGCGGCCGCGTCGATCGCCGCCTGTATCGTGGCGTAGCCACTGGGCACGTTGATGTCGGCGGCGCCCGCGGGGCTCAGCGCTGCAAGGGCGAACACCGCTGCGAGCGCACAAAGTGCGTAGCTCTTGCCACTCATGCTCCCTGCTCCCTCCACTCGCTCTCGCCGCCGCTCTCGGCGGGAGGACCGGTCACGCGCTTGCCGGTCCCCCCGCCACGACGAGCGGTCTGACGGCCGGGGGCAGCCGGCCGCCGAACCCTGGCCTCGTCTACTTCAGGAGCGTCATCTTTCTACTGTCGCGGAAGCCGGGGGCCTCCATCACGCAGAAGTAGATGCCGCTGCCTACCGATTCTCCCCTGTCGCTGCGGCCGTCCCACACGATCTGATGGGCGCCCGCGTCCTGAACACCGTCAACCAGCGTGCGGACCAGCCGACCGGCCACGTCGTACACGCGCACCGACACCTCGGAGTCGCGCGGCACGTCGTATGCGACGGTCGTAACGGGATTGAACGGGTTAGGAGTGTTCTGAACCAGACGGAACACGCTCGGGACCTCGGGCTTCACGTCCAGTCCCCCGAGCTCGGCCGTCAGGTCCTCGTTGTCGGCACCACGCAGCACCGCGTCCAGGAACGCAAGCGAGCAACCGCCGGCAAGCGGCCTGAACGTCAGCACCGCGACCTCGCCGGAACCACCGATGGTCATGCCGGTTCCGAGCACCGCGAGGTCGACCTGGACTGTCCCATCGCCAATCCCGCTCCAGAAGAAGACCGGAGCCAGAGGCGAGTACATGTCTTCAGTGGCCTGAGCGCCGACGAACTCGAGGGCCGCGGGGTCGTACTCGACAACCGTCGAGATGCCCTTGACCTCTCCCGCGTTCCCGGCCAGGCTCAGCGCCACCTCAAAGACGTCATCGTCAGAGCGCAGCTCTTTCAGCGTCAGCATCAGGGCGCCTTCCGGTGTCCCGTCGAGGAAAGGAACGATCCGCGGGCTCACGACACCGTAGTTCATCGCGAACATCATGAGGTCTTCGAAGCTCACGAAGTCGTCGGGTTCGGGGATGCCCAGCCTGCTGTAGTCGTCCGTCGGTCCGACGTCGCACTGCAGGAAGTCGCCCGACGGCACTCCGCCGTACGTCCCGCCGAGCTTGTCGATGTCCGCTCCGTTCACGAGGCCGTTGTAGCCCCAGACACCCAGAGACGTCGCGACGTCGCCCAGCCAGTAGTTGGTGGCCCGGTCCTGTCCGCCCGCATCGACCACCGAGTAGTTCAGCGCCCAGTCGTAGACGAACGCGCTGTAGTAGTAGATGTCGCGGGCCAAGATGCTGTGGACGCCGCCGTCCGCGTCACCGGAGAACGCCTCACCGTCGCCGGCCGTCTCGTCGGCCGGATAGGCCGGCGCCGCGGTGTCGTAGAGCGGGTAGTCACCCCACGCGGCATAGCGGACGAGAACGCCGTAGTAGTTGGCGTCGGCGCCGGAAGCGTCGTTCCAGCTGAGGATGACCTCCTCGTGGGCCGGCGCCGAGACGAAACCGGTCACCTTGTCGGGCGGCGTGTTATCGACGACGATCCCGTCGCTGCCGGTGCCAACGTTGCCGAGACCGTCCGTCACGGTGATCGTTACCGTGTGAACGCCGTCGGCCGTCAGCTCAACGTCCTCGAGCGCCACAGTCCAGGTTGCGACGCTGCCGGAGTAGTCCTCCGCGGGCACGGCAGTGCCTCCACCGACCAGGAGAGCCGAGAAGTCGGCCGTTATGTCGCTCCCGGTGAGCGGGTAGTCGTCGGTCACCGTCGCGGTCAGTTCGAGATAGTCGTGGTCCTTGGCATAGTCGTCGGTGTGCGACAGCGTCAGGTTCGCTATGTAAGCATCGGCAACTACGGGGTTGGTCGTGTCGACCCTGATGAGCCCGTCGTCCTCGTAGAAACCGGACAGAGGCTGGTTGAGCTTGTCGCGCACCTTGACGACAGTGATGTCGACCGGCGTCTCGCCATAGGAGTCGGCGGTGTACGCCAGCGTGAACATCGTTCCGGGACCGGTGACCCCGTCCTGAGCACCAAGCAGCACGCAATCGATCGTCCTGGTGCCGCCGGTTCCATAGACGAAGAACTGGGTCGTCCCGGCGTCGGACAGCAGCGTTCCCTGCGTGATGCCGGTCAGGTCCGCCACTGTGTCGTCCCAGGTGACCGTGACCGAATAGCCGTACATCATCCCACCGCCGCCACCGAGGTACTCGACGTCGATCGTGCCCGACGTCACTCCCTCGGTCAGGTCGAGCGGATCCGGATCGCAGACGATGTTCTCACCGCCGCTTTTGCCGATCCAGGGATCGTAGAGGACGTGGCTGCTGACCTCGTCCCCCGTACCGGGGCCGACGCCGGCAGGTCCGGATGCGTCACCCCACCACGTGTGGGTGGCATCGACGTCGACGCTGGAGTAGTTGTGGCATCCGTCCCCGGAATTCCCGAAGACGCTGTTGTCTGTGAGCACTATGTTCGACGGAGTACCGTCGACCCCTATGCCATGCCCGACTCCGGAGAACCCGTTCCACGACCCGTCGTTTCCATGGATCACGTTGTACCGCGCCGTGACGTTCGACGGCCCATCCTTGAGGCTGAGGGCGCCGACGGACCATCCGTCGCCCGCCGCGTTCGTGATGTTGTTGCGCTCGATGACGGCTCCGTCCGACGCCACGAAGGCTATTCCCGACTCCATGGCTCCGTCGACGCGGTTGTCGCAGATGGACACGTTGTCCGACGGTCCCGTGGCCGTCCAGTCGTACCCGACCCAGATACCCTGATTGCCCGAGTTGACCACCTCGTTGCCGGTCACGTTGGCCCCGTCGCACTCGCGCGCGATGAAGATGCCGTCCGAGGCGCTGTCGGAGACGGAACAACCAGAGACAGTGAGGTTGGTGAATACCAGTGCGTAGACGCTCGAGTAGCACTCCGAGACCGTGACGTCCTCGAGGGTGCACCCGTCGTGGAACACGTAGCCCTCGGCGGCCGTGTCGTGAGCGTAATCACGGAAGAGGACGCCGTATCCGTTGCTGTTCACCGCGTCTCCGGAGAATCCCGAAACAGTGAGGTTGCGCACGGTGACCCCGCCGGCAGCAACGTGCACGCCCTTGGGCCAGTAGGCGCCGGACGTTCCGACGCCACCGATCGATCCATCGATGATGGTGCCGTCCTCGGATTCGCCTATCAGACTCATTCCGTCGTGGGTGATATAGGCGGCCACGCCCGTCACGGGGTCGGCTCCATAAACGCCGTCCATCACGTAGACGGTGCTGCCCACGGCAAGATCGATACCCTCCTGGATCCGGGTTGCGCTGCCGGTCTGTTCGCTGTCGTCGTCGACGTAGAGCACGGAGTAGTCCCCGGTGAAGCCCGGGTCATCCGCCGTGCCGCCGCCGAGCCAAGGCGTGTAGTCGACCACTCCGTCGATGTCGAGGGCCACCGCGTCGGGGTCGGTCACGCCCCAGTAGTTGCCCGAGGCGTCCACGTGCGGACCGGTCCTGTTCCACAGAGCCTTGCCGCCGGTGTTGACTACGGCATTCCCGGTCACGGTGACCGTGCCCGAGAACGCACCCGCGTTGATTCCCTCGAACGTGGAACCGTCGATGTAGTTGTTCGAGATCGTCACGTCGGTGGCGCCCCAGAACTCGATGGGCCGCACCGTGTTGGTGAGGGTGTTGCCCGTGATCACCGCACTGCCGGCATTCAGGTAGACGCCGGCAAACGAGCAATCCCTGGCCGTGTTGTCGGCGACCGTGGTCGTCCCGGAGTTCCCCCCGTCGACCTGAACGAACCTCGTGCCGCCGGTGAAGTCGTTGTACTGCACGCTGTTGCTGCCCGAGCCTGTCGTCCCGACCACATAGATGCCGTACAGAAGTCCGCCGGAGGTGGGCATGACGATGGTGTTGCCGTCGTCAGGAGTCGGACCGCCGATGACGTTGCCGGTCGACCCGCCGCTGATGCTGATGGCCTTGTCGGGGATGGTCGTGGAGGCAGTTATCACGTTCGATGAGATCTGGTTGTTGTTGGAGGCGTCGATGCCGATATCGAACGAGAGGTTGTTGAGCAGAGTATTGCCGGCCACGGACGAACCGTCCGAATCGAGCAGGAAGATGCCGTACTTGCAGTTCTCGACGTGATTGCCGCCGCCCACCACGCCCAGATCGACCCCATCCGACTTGTGGGCGTAGATGCCCACAGCCGCCCACGGGCTCGAGCGCGTGTGATCTCTCACGGTGTTGCCCGTGACCAGGCCGTCGCCGCCGTAGCCGACCAAGATGCCATTGAGGCAGAGTGCGGACCCCGTGAGGTCGTTGTCGCTGACGACCGCATACGGATCCGCGCCCGCGCCGTCGTCGCCGTTCACGGTGATGCCGTCACGGGTGTAGCCGCTCAGTGTGTTGTCGTCGAGAGTGAGGTCAGAGTCTCCGTACACCCTAACACCCCAGCTCTCATACTCGACCGCCGCGAAGTTCTCGATGGTGCAGGAGTAGAGCCCCGCACCGACACCAATCACGTCTCTCATGAATACGCCAACGAGTCCGCTTGTACCCTCGCTCTTGCTCTCCCCGTTGCCGTCGAAGGTGAAGCCCTCGACTCTCACGTCGATCGTTCCGCCGGGGGCGAACGCTGCGAGGATGTAGTCCCAGGTGTCGGTTCCGTTGGCAACCGCCCCGGGGCGGTCAGCGGCCGGAGCCGTGACCGTAGTCAAGTTCTCCCCGGCGCCGGTGAGTGTGAGCGACTTGTTGATCGTCAGCTGCTCCTCGTACGTCCCCGGGAACACACTGACCGTCGCCCCGACGCCGGCAGCATCGATCGCGTCCTGAATGGAATCGTTGGTGCCAATCGGGATCGGTGACGCCGTGGGAGGAGCAGCGTACCACGGGCTGTAGTCGACCATCTCGTTGACGGCGCCTCCGGCCTTGACGGGAGTCGAGGGCCCATCCGCGTCGCCCCACCAGTTCTCCTCGAAATCCTGGGCCTCGGCCGTATCCATGTACGCGGCGTAGCCACCGTTGTCGTGTATGCTGTTCCCGTGGGCCGACAGCTCGATGGTCCCGCCACCCTCATACGCATAGAGACCGAAGTCCCAGTGGCTGACATCGCTGTTCGTCACGTCGACGGTAAGGGTGCCTCCCGTGCAGTAGGGGAATATGCCCGCCTCATCGGCAACGTAGGTGCCGGTGAATGTACATCCATCGACCGAGAGGCTCATGCCGGCCCGCGTGTTCTTCACGGAGTAGTCTTCCGCCACGGGGCTCGGAAGGAGGGGAGCATGCTCTGCACCCGCCTTCGAACCGCTCGCGTATGCGATGACGGCAGAGACCACACACTCCGTTGCCGTGGACCCCGTCACGCTGCAGTCGTTGTCGTAGGCGTAGATGCTGGTCTGATTGCCACTGAGGACCATGCCGGAGACGTCGACCGCGGCGCCGCCCTGAAGGAGAAATCCGGATCCCGTCCACGTGTCTCCCACGTACCAGTTGCCGTAGACCTCGCAGTCGGTCAGGGTCCCTCCTGACCCGTACCCGGTCTGAATGCCGTTCTGCGCGGTCACGGTCGTAGCGCCTTCGCCGATCGTGACAACACGCGTCATGTCCACGGTCAGGCCTGAGCCCAGCAGCGCCACCGCGGTCTTCTGGTAGTCGTCAACCAGAACATCCGTGAGAACGATGGCGTACGGTCCGCCCGTGTCGTTGTAGGAGTAGATTCCCACGCCGTGCTGTACGCCGCTGAAAGGGTCGTCCGTCACCCTCAGGACCTCCACGTCCGTCACAGCACCGTCCGCATTCCAGAAGGAGATCCCTTCGAACTTGTAGTTGCTGTTGCCCTTCCGGTCTCCGTCCACGGTGAGGTTCGAGAGGGTGACCCCGGTCGCGCCGTCGATGAACACAACGGGGTAGTGGTCGTAGGATGTGGCGAAGTAATCGGGAAGAGAGGCCGGAGACTTGATGATGGTAGAGCCTACGCCCGACCCTGTGAGGGCCAGGTCGCTCGTCTGTATGTGAACCTGCTCCGTGTACGTCCCCGCCGCTATCACGATCACGTCGGCAGGAGCGGCAGCGTCAACGGCAGCCTGGACCGAGGCGTAGTCTTCAGGCACGTTGATCGTCGCACCGAAGACCGGCACGGCCGCGAGCAAGAGCGCGACCACCCCGATCAGAAGAAGTCCCGTCCGCGATTTCATCAATCTCCCCCTCCGGCGTTCCTCAACGCCGCGCTGTGGACGAACTTGTCCAAGACTGATCCCCTCGATTCAGATCACACGGCTTCGCGGCATGCTCCCGACGCTCCGCGCGTCTGCCGCCACACCTTAGCTCTCCCTATCACTTCCTCCTTCTCGGCCGGACGCCATCGAAACTCTCGATTGACCTGTCGCCGCGATCTGGGTAGATTGAACGCACGAAGGGATGGGTCCGTGACCACGCGAGTGGCGCACGAACACGTTCCTCGGCCGGGCGACTGGACGGGTGCCAACCAGAACCAGTCGCCCGCTTCTATTTACGGCCAAGCTGTTGTCGTCTTTGCGTACGCGCGATCGTCCGAGTCAATGACCGTTGCTCAGGCTCGAACGACCGTCTGTGTCAGCGGAATAGTGTCATCAGTATACCTATGCTCAGCGGCTATGTCAAGATGTAAGTGTGGTAAAACCCTGCAGTAAGCTACGAAGTGTGGTGAGTTGCGGCATTGCGGCCGCACTACACCACAGGCGTAGCAATTGCGCACGTATTCACTTCTGCCATGCTCCGAGGAGGCCCACTCCGCGGCCACTTCTGAACGGAGCTTACTGAGACGGCAGCCAGGAAACGCGCTTAACGTCGCGCTCCCGCGAGTTCCGACGCGAGAGCATCCGGCGGCCCCAAAAGAGAGGAGGGGCCGCAATAGCCGGCCCCTCCAACGCTGCTGAACAACCAGTTGCAGCTGTCTCCTAGTCGCCGTATAGGCCCTTGATCCTCCCCCAGCTGCTCGTCTCGACGGGCGTGTAGCCCACGTCCGGAACGCCGTCGGCGTTGCCGTCGACCACCGCCTCGTAGTAGACGTCCAGGTTGGTCACCGCATCGTACGGAGTCGCAGGGTTGGACTCGACGCCTGTGGTGGAGTTCGGCATCGCGTCGTACGCGCCCGAACCATCACCACCCACGATCGCGGCGATGAACCTCAAGGTCGTGCCGCTCGGGACCACTCCGCGACCGAGATTGTACAGACCGTTCCAGGATACGGCCGCCTCGATGTCGTGTTCGGTGGTGTTCGATGCGGTGTGCTGCTCAGGGACGTCTGTGGTCGATGTGGGATCCGAACAGAACTTGAAGAACGCACCTTCCAGGTTCCACGCTCCCATCACGACGTCAGCACCCATTGTGCTGAAGGTGATGTTGCGCGGATAGAAGTCAGCCGTCGAGAAGTCGGTGGCTCCGGTCAGTCCCGACTGGGCGTCGAAGTCGATGAAGAGGACGTATCCGTTGCCGTATCCGCCGGGATCTCTGGAAGTGATGATGCCCACGTACAGGCTGTCGGCGTCCCAGGTGACGTACAGGTCGTCCAGGTCCGGATCGTCCGGATAGTACCTGTCGTCGTTGCTGGGATCGTCGACCGCGAAGTCGCTCGCCTCCCAGTCGCCCGGAGCGATGTTCACCACGCCGTCGATAGTGGGCGTGTTGTACGTCTCCGCGGATGCGGTTGCCGCGATGCATAGCAGGATGAGGAGCGGCAGGAGAGCTTTCATGTTGCACCTCCTGTTAGGGTGACGGCGCACCTGCCCGACACGGTGCCGCGCGGTCACGCCGCCGTCTCTATGATGCAGTCCCGGCCTGAGACGTCTCCCTCTCCTTCATGGTGAGGCATCCCTCCACCGGGCATATGGTCCTGCAGAAGCCGCAGCCGATACACTTCTCATCGTCCACTACTGGAATGCGCGGGTCGGCTTCGAGCTCACTCGCACCAGAGACCGACCCCGCGGCTCCGTCCGTCGCCTGCTCCTTGGCGCCCCTGAACTCTATGGCCTGGTGGCCACCGTCCCGGCACGCTCTCACACACGCCCCGCAGCCAATGCACAGGTCCTCGTCGACCGACGCGACGACCTTGTAGTCACGCGACAGTGCCTCATGCGCCACGAGGTTCGAGAGCCCCTTTCCGACGAGGTCGGCCGGTGAGGAAAGACCCTTGTCCTCGAGGAACATCTGCATGCCTTCCTTGAGTTCCTCGACGATGTCGTACCCGTAGCGCATCACCGCGGTGCAGACCTGGACGATCCCCGCTCCAGCGAGCATGAACTCAGCGGCGTCCCGCCACGTCACCACTCCGCCGACTCCGGCGACTGGAATACCAACGTCCTTGGAGACGTCGGCCACGAAGCGCAGCGCGATCGGCTTGATGGCCGGCCCGGAGAAGCCACCCTCGGTCGAGCGTCCCCCCACGGATGGGATCGGAGAGAAGGTCTCCAGGTCGAAGCCCAGAAGCCCCTTGACCGTGTTGATCGCCGTCACCCCGGCGGCGCCGGCGTCCTTCACCTTCTGCGCGATGGGGCGCATGTCGGTCACGTTGGGCGTCAGTTTGATCAGGACCGGAATCTCCACGGCCTCCGCGACCCACTTCGCACGCTCGTAGGTCAGATCGGCGTCCTGTCCGACCGCGGAGCCCATGCCGCGCTCGGGCATGCCGTGAGGACAGGAGAAACTGCACTCGATCATGTCGGCGCCCGCGCCCTCCACTCTTCGGGCGATCTCCTTCCACTCGTCTTCCGTGCTCGCCATCATGCTCACAATGAGCACCTGCTCAGGATAACGCTTCTTGAGGTCGGTGACCTCCCTGAGCACTTCACGGATGTCCCTGTCGGATATGAGGTCGATGTTCTCCAGGCCGATCAGGTTCTTGTCCTCGTACTTGAGTCCGGCCATCATGGGCGAAACCAGATTGACCTGGACGTGCTCCAATCCGAGCGTCTTGACGACCGCGCCGCCCCACCCGGCATCGAATCCCCGGGCGATCATGTCGGCGCTGTCCGTGGGAGGCGCAGCGGCGAGAACGAACGGGTTGGGGAATCGTACTCCGCAGAAATCGACCGCAAGACTGGCCCGCTTCATCGTCCGCCACCTCCCTTCTCACTTCCGGACCCTCCGCGGTCCAGATACTCCAATATCGACTCGACGGCCTTCTTGCCGTCAGCCACCGCCTTCACTGCGGTACCGCCTCCGCTCACTATGTCACCGCCGGCGAAGATACCCTCGACGGATGACTGCAGGGTGTCCGGATCGACCCGGACGAGTCCTCTGTCGGTCAGCTCGAGAGACGAGAACCTGTCCCTGACACCCTGGCCTACGGCCTCGATGACCGTGTCGGCGTCCAGGCTGAACTCGGTCCCGGGGACGTCCTCGGCGTTTGAGGGAACGAGGAGCCCGGGCTTCTTCCAGCGAATGCCCACTCCCGCGTATCCAGAGACCGCACCGCTCTTCTCCAGGATCCGCACCGGACGAGTCCGAGTATGGAACTCTATCCCCTCTCCCTGTGCCATCTCGACCTCGGAGCGGAACGCCGGCATCTCCTCGCGCGACTCGAGACAGCAGAGATGAACGCGCGCAGCTCCCAGCCGGAGCGCCGTCGACGCCGCGTCCATTGCCACGTTGCCGCCGCCTATCACCACCACGTCGGCCCCGACACGTGGCTCATCGCCCTCGGCCACCATTGACAGGAGGTCACCCGCGATGTAGACGCCCTCGAGGTCCTCGCCCTCCAGGCCGATGGAGTAAGGCCGCCAGAGACCAGTGGAGACGAAGACCGCGTCGAAGCCCCTCCCAAGGAGACCCACCGGGTCCTCGATCCTCTCCCCGAGATGCACATTCGCGCCCAGTCTCAGCACATACCCGATCTCTCCGTCCGCGAACGCGGGATCGAGTCTGAACGGCGGAATGCCCCTGGTCAGAACACCTCCCACCACTTCCGCGTCCTCGAACACGTCGACCGTGACTCCAGCACGTCTGAGCTGCGCGGCCGCCGCGAGCCCTCCGGGACCGGCACCGATTACGGCCACTCTACCGCCTCGCTCCGTGATGTCCGGGACGGGAGCGACCGGCGCTAGTTCGCTGTCACCGGCGAATCGCTGAAGACCCGCTATGTCGATGGGCGTGTCCAGGGCCGACCTGGTGCAGTGCTCCATGCACAGGATCTCCTGCGGGCACAGCCGCCCGCAGATGCCCACCAGAAAGTTGGCCTCGCGGATGAGCCTGGCGGCTCCTCTGAAGTTGTCGAAACGTATCTTCCTTATGAACCTCCGCACATCGACGCCGGCGGGGCAGCCTTTGTTGCACGGCGGGTCCTCGCACATGAGGCACCGCGACGCCTCGATGACCGCCTCGTGCGGGGCGTAGGTCCTGCCCTCTTCGCGCAACGCGTCGGGCACGAGATGCTTGTCGCCCATCGCTCAACCTTTCATGTCTATGGATATGCCGAAAGAGTACTCGCCGCGCGCGGGACAGCAGGACAGCCGCGCGGCAAGGCTCGTCACCTCCGTGACTCCCGTCCGCACCCGAATATAGCACCTCGATCCTGATATGTTCAAGGTGTGGAGCGAGAAGTCGCCCGGTAGAGAGGGCTCGTAGTAAACCACGGGATCGTGCCGCCCCCAGGACGTGGTAGCGGCCACACCGGCCGAAACAAGACTGCGGTCGCCCAGCGGAAGGTCGAATCTCACCTCGACAGACGTCGCCCTCCCCAGTTCGACCGCGTCCGTGGTCGCCCCGGCCGACGTGGCCGCAACCACGAGCGGGACACGGCCGGCGGTCCTGAGCGACAGCCTCCGTCTGGTCGAGGTCTCACGCTCAACCCCCGGCGAACCGGGGTCGGTCGTGCGCACGCGCAGCTCTCCGTCGAGCGTGCCTACTCCCTTGAGCTTCAGCGTGGCCCCGACGGTGGCCCTTGCTCCCGTGTCCGGCAGCTGGTCGTGGTACGACCTCCACGGCCGCCCGCGCACCACGCACTCAACGCGCCACCGGAGCCACGGCGCTGTTCTATGCTCCACGTCAACCCACGCCGACGTGGCGTTGGAGCCACCGGAAGCGAAGGGCACGCCTCCTCCGAGCGGCACCCAGTAGTCGCGCGACAGGTGTCCGGCGCCGAACCGCGCGCTCAGACTGCCGGAGCGGCCGCGCGCGGAGACCACGGCTGCGAGGCCCCCGGTCGCCGCGCGTGCCAGCTCCACTCCTAGCGACCAAGCGTCGCACGTGAGCCTGGCGTCGACCGCGGCGCCGGACAGACGGTTGCCATGGAAGCGGAACCGCTGGCGTTCGGGATCCCCGCGGGCCAGCCCCGGCGAGTACGAGAGAAGCACCACGGACGCCCCGATGGCCAGCGGGCCCACCGGCCCCACGCGGACCCTGGCGCACGCCAGGCCTTCTTTCAGCTTGCCCCGGCCGGCTCGCTCTCCGGATGTCCGGTGCAGGCCAGACGTCCTTATGGTGGTCGCGAGCCCGTCCGCATCGAGGCCCGCGTCGAGCGAGGTGACCGCACCTACGAGGTCGACTCCAACCGCCCCCCGCGACACCGACGCGTGGACGCCCCTCCTCGCGGCCGACTCGCCGGCTCCGTCGTAGCCTCGCACGCGGTCGGTGGATCTCGGAAACCGGCGGGCGTCGCCAAACCCTCCGCCACCCGCCAGCAGTCCCTGCCCCCAATCGATGATGAGGTCACCGACGGTGAACGACAGCAGGTAGTCGGCATCCTTCCGCGTTTCCGGCCGTTTCGACAGATGGAAGGCGACGTGGTCCACTCCCCTGCGTTCCCAAGGGTCTCGTTCGACACCAACGCCCGCCGACCATCCACCTCCCGCCCTCGCTCTCAGCCCGGCGTACGTTCGCGCCGCCCGAGCCGCGTCAGAGGGCTCATGCGTCGACCAGTCGTCCTCCGGGTCGACCTCCCACGAGACCTTCAGGCGGGCGCTCCACTCGAGCGGGGAACGCCCAACGGCCTCAACGCGACCGACTCGCAGGCCTGAAGAGCCGCCCGTTGGGTCGACTCCGGATGCCGCCTGGGGGACGGCGCACACGACGTACGGCCGCACCGCCCGCACGGCGCGCTCATCGAAGCGACCGGTCCGGATGAGATCGCCGACCTCCCTGAAGAGGCCGTCGGCCTCCCTCGATCTGACGATGGCCACGGCGTCCGACGCCTCGATGCCGGGAACGCGGCACAGGTCTGCCGCCGAGGCCGAGTTAAGGTCGAGTGGGTTAGATCGAAGGGCCGCAGCGTCCATCAGTAGCACGTCGAGCAGATCACCGGCGTCGGAGAAGCCCGAGGAGTCACCACTCCACCACGAGAGCGAACCGGAGCGCAGGAGAGCGGTGTCGACGAGGCCGGCGGCCACTGACGCCCCGGGATCGTGCGGCTCCGCGTGCGCCTCGGTGTCCGGCCCGCCGTCGGGCCCGGCGCTTGCTTCGACGACCGCGAGGAGGGCAACTGCTGCTGCGAGCACGACCGCGCGTGGCGGACTACAGCGAAAGCGACAGAGTGACAAAGGCGCTTGCTCCCAGTTCGGGGTTCCACTGCCAGGCGACGTCAACGGCGCACCCGGACGCTCCCAGGAATGATCCGGGTGCGGTGACGCCGAACCCGGCCGCGAAGAGATCGGGCTCCGTTGCCGACCCCGCCCTCAAGGCAAACGCCGGCGACGCGCGTAGCTCGATGCCGAAAGAGGAGGACGGTGTGAGGAACGGCTCCACGACGATGGCCGCCTGGACCGATATGGCGTCCGACCAGATCTCCGCGCGGAAGACGGACGACTGCGCGACCGGCGAGTCGCCCACGGACGCTCCGCCGATGTTGGACCATTCGCAGGAGAGACGAAGGTGTTTCAGGGGGTACGCCGCCATTCCAGCATCGAACGCCTGACACCACAGCTCCTTCACGCCGGGCGCCGAGAGGCCCAGCACCCGGAGTCCGACGACCGCGGACAACCCGCCGTCGAGTAGTGAAGCCGCCGACGCCGAAACATGTCGTTCTTCATACACCGACCAGCCGAATCGGCCCGCACCGACCGACAGGGACACGGGCCCACGCCTCTCAGCCACGGCCGACCACGCGCGTGCCTCCGGAAGCCCGTACAGCTCACACGCCGACACCTCGACGCTCCAGCGGCGGCCGCGCCCGGAGTCAGCCGGCGCACCGGCACGTCGCGGCGAAGAGGCATCGTCACCGGGGGCCGGCCCCGCGACCCACCAACCCCGGACCGCCATCGCCGCCCGTCGCGCGTTCGGAACCGGGACGTCGAAGGCGCCGCACGCAACAGAAGGGCCGACGGCCAGGCAACCCAGCGCGAGCACGAAGGGCGCGACCCCGCGCAGGACGGACGCCACATTCCGACGGCTGCCGAACTCACCTGACAAGACCGACGGCTCTCTTCTCATCGACAAGCACCCCCTCCCTAGCGTTGATGGCCTGCAGACGAACCACGTAGAGGCCCGAAGGAAGGGGAAGACCGGCGTCGTCACATCCGTCCCAGAGCAGCTCGCCCGACGAGGAAGCATCGCCTTCGGCAAGCGTTACGCGCTTCCTGCCGACGGCGTCGTAGACCGAGACCTTCACCGTGGCCCTGGCCACGGGGAGTTCGTACGATATGGCGGTGCGGTCCGACCGTCCGTCGCCGTCGGGAGTGAAGGGGTTGGGGTAAGCCTTAAGCAGGCCGACTCCGACCTGCGCCGGCAGGTTGATGCTGTTCTCCCGACAAGGGGTGGACCCCGACGGCGCCACCGAACTGCCCCAGTTGCAGGGGTCCTCGGGCGCAGCGTCGATGCGCACGCGTTCCAGCGAAACACCCCTCTCACCTCCCCACGCGTCGTCGTAGGCAACGCGCTCCACGGGAGTTCCGAACGCGTCCAGCAGGACGACGACATCCCCGGCCGAGAGCGCCTCCCACCCCTCGGAGGCGAGCACCGCGCACCCCGTCACCGATCCCATGGCCGTCGTGTCCCTGGCCACCACGACCGCGCCGTTCGGGGCGACGCGCTCGACCACGGGAGAGGCGCCGAGCAGAGTGTGTTGTTCGTCGTCATCACCGAGGGACCACCCGGCCACGGTCGTCGTGTCGAGAGACACGTTGCGGAACTCGACCCACTCAGAGTCACCGTCGTCCGGGGAATACATGATCTCGGACAGGCGAAGCTGTCCACCGGGTCCTCCGACCGCGAAGCTCGTCTCGTCGAGGTCGTTCTCCGGGTCCTCGTCGCCGGGGCACGTGACGCGTACGGCGGCCCGGTGGTAGCCGGACTCCGATGTGAACTCCAATCGCACATCGAGCGTGTCCCTGGGAGCGAGTGTCTCGGCCACCTCGAGAACGAGGTCTGGCTCGTGCGCGCCATCGAGGAAGAGCCCGAGGCTCGAGCCTCCCCCGGAGACCTCGAGCGCCCCATCGTTGCGAACGACGCAGGTGATCGAGACACCGTCCGGGCCAAAGACGTGGTTTCCGGCGTGCCTGACCGATACCCCGAGGTCTACGCCCGCCGAGTTCCCCGACCCGGGCGTCGGCGTCCCGGCGGCAAGGAAGTCGAGCGAGTTGTCGTCGTGGTCGTAGCAGTCGGGTGACCGCGCGAGAGAATTTCCTGAAGGAACGTCCGCGGCGGGCGCACCTTCGTAGTATTCATTGAAGAGCGGCTCCCCCCATCCGACGACATCCACGGTCAGCGTCCCGTCCGTCAGTCGCGCTCCGTCGGGTCCGTTCTGCAGGTCGAGAGGGGTCACGAAGTCGGGTTCGGGGACGACCGACGCCTCGCCTATCACCAGGAACCCACCCGGCTCGAGTACGTCGAAGTCGCCTCCGATCCACTCAACGGTCCAGTCGTCGGGATTTGCTCCGTTCCCGGTCTCGAGCGTCCAGCCGGCGAGCGACACGGTCGTGCGCCCGCAGTTAAGTATCTCCACGAACTCGAGACCGGTGTCCGTGCCCTCGGGGTCGTACAGGACCTCGTTGATGACGACACCGGCGACACAGGGCGATGACAGAAGCGAGAGAGTGAAGACGAGGGGAACCGCAAAGGAACGTCGAAACGGAACCGCGCGGAAACGCGCTGTCGAGAGAGAACACCGCCGCATCCACCACACCTCCCGGGGCTCTCTTTATGAGGGGCACTGCATCCGGGCGCGGGGGCGCTCAACCGTCCTCCGCCCGGTACACGTCAGGGCATGCCCTTCCTCCTTCTAAGGATCCACTCCATCGAGAGCAGCGCGACAAGGACGACAAGCGGCCACGACGAGTTCCAGACCTCGTATTCGCTGCGGACCATCTTGCGCGTGCGCTCGAGAGTCACGGACTCGGGGAGGTCGTCGAGCGTCTCGGGAGACACGTAGCTCCCACCACTGTCGTCGGCCAGCCTCTTGAGGAGGCCGGGCCTGCGCCTGATCTCGGCGTCCTCGAGACTGAACTCCTCCACCACGAACTCGCCCGCGGCCTCGCCCATGCTCTCACCGCTCGACTCACCGTGCGCCACGTAGACGTAGCGCCCGGGAATGAGCCCGGATGCCTCGCCTCGATAGAAGTCCCCATCGGGCGACAGCACGATAGTCTGGACAGGCGCCGTGCCCTCTCCTCTCGACACGTCGACCGTCACGGATGCGTTCCTCGCGAGCCTGTAGTCTCCGCCGTAGACCTGAGCCGAAACATGTACCGACTCGCCAGCCGGGTAGACGTCCTTGTCGGTCTCCACGGTGACGCGTTCGAGTTCTCCGCGCGCGGTGAGCCAACGCGCCGCATTGGCCACCACGGCGTCGAGAACGTCAGGATCTTCGGGGCCCGCCATCTTCCACCGCCACAGCCCTTGCGCCGCGAAGATGGCGACGCTGCCGCCTCCCGTCCGCGACGTCATGATGACGGGAACGGCTTGGGCCTCATCGCCGGCGGTGGACGCCATCACGGTCGACCGAGGGCCCGGCTCCCACCATGCCTCGGTCGCCGTCCAGACCGGAGGCAGCTGCCGCCAGAGTGTTGCGTTCTCGTACCGCCCGTCGACGATCCTCAAGAGGGGCGACGTCTCGCCCTCGGGCGTCAGTCTGAGGCGGGTCTCCCTGGTCGCGTCGTGTGCGGGCCTGACGGAGACGGACGGCAGCACCGTGGCCGCCTCGCCGCCATCCCCCCTGCCCGGCGGAAGACCCACGACCAGCAGTCCCCCGCCGCGCTCGCGAACGAAGCGTACGAGCCACTCATCCCCGATGGGCAGGTCAGACCAGTCCGGCTCGATGAGCACCACCAGATCATATGAGAGGAGCGCCTCGGCCGTCGTCGGGAGAGATGCGCCCGCGTCCGCCGGGCCCGCGAGTCCGCTCACGGCGGTAAGCTCCATGTTGCCTTCGGCCCCGAGTTCCCTGGTCAGGAACGCGTAGTCCCATCCAGGACGCGAGGCCACCATCAGGACCCGGACCTTCCCTCCGAGGGTGTTGGTGGCGACGACGCGGCGGTTGTTCGAGGTGGAGAGTTCGCCCGGAGCCGCCGGGACGTCGATCGTGTACCGGTGGAGCCCCGCGTTCGCCGGCACGACGTCGAAGCGGACGAGCGTCTCCTCGCCGGTGCCTGACAGCCCCACCGTGGCGGTGTCCAGGGAGGCCCCGTCCTCGCTTAGCTGGACCGTCGTGCTTCCGCCGGCGAAGCCCGCGCTGGACAGCGTCACCTCGATCGGCAGCACCTCTCCCGCGTATGAGATGCGGTTCGTGAGCGCCTCCCGCACGGCGATGTCCTTCGGCTCGACGTCACTCCCCACGCCCAGGGCGTAGACGGGGACTCCGAGCGGACGCCAGGCGTCGACGACACTGCCACCACGGTTGGCCGCGCCGTCGGTCGCGAGAACGATGGCCGACAGGCCCTCCGGCACCTCCCGCCGGAGTTCGGTCAGCGCAGCCGCGACATCGGTCAACTCTCCATCGAACGCCGGCTCGCCCTGTATGGTGCTCCTTCGGACGTCGAGAGGCTCCATCCTGTCGGAGAACGAGAACGCCTCGACCTCGGCGTCTCTCGCGACGCGTGGCACGATCACCTCGTTCAGGAGAGCCACGGCCTCGTCGCCGCGCCGCATCCCGCCCGTGCCGTCCGGGATCGACATGCTTCGGGAGGTGTCGAGAAGAACGGCCACGATCGGACGCTCGGTGTTGACCCTGGTGAACCTGATGACGGGCTCCAGCAGGACGAGCACGACCACCGCGATGGCCGCTATCCTTATGACGAGCAGCACTCTGCGAAGAACGGGCCCCACGGCCGGCGGCACTCGCCCGTAGAGACGGAAGGCCAGGTACGCCAGCGCGACGAGCGCCAGAATGAAGATCCAGGCGTGCTGATGGTTGAGGAACAGGCTCAAGATTCGTCGCCCCCGGCCTCGGGCTCTGTCTCTGAAGCGGAGACCGACCACTCGCCGTCACCGAGAGAGACGTCGAACGAGAGCCCACCGCCGGGTTCGAGCCTGCCCGCGGCACCCACGGTGTTGTCGCGAAGATCCTCCGTCAGGGGGACGCGAGTCTCGAAGGAGACGTCGAGGGCGGGTGCCCTCGGATCAGAGAAGAGGACGAACCGCCCTTCGGTGCCATCCTCCTTGATCTCACAGAACACCGACACACAGCCGCCACCCACGCGGACGTGCGCGGTGACCCACGGGAGTTCCCTCGGCAGGAGGGGTCTGAAGGAGAGGGCACCGTTCAGCAGGTCGGGCGCAATGCCGAGGTAGTCCTGGTAGAAGTTGCGAAGGTACTCGGCAAGGCTCCACGCCTGCGAGACCGCGCCAGCGACGTTCTCTCCTCCCTCAGGGGGAACGCCGTTTCTCAGTTCCGGCAGCGTCCCAGCCGCACCCTCCTCGTAGATGAGGTCCGTGAGCACCTTCGTCTGCTCCCAGGCCGGCGCTACGAGCCCCTGCCTCAGGTACGCGGTGACCACCGGCCCCGTGAGCCAGACCCACACGTCTCCGTTGTGATAGGCCTCGTCGAAGTGGTACTTCTCCAGGTCGAGATGCCTGGCGTGGAAATAGGGGTCGCTCGGAGCGAGAGAGGCCACGCCGTGAGGGAGGACACAAGTCTCGCGCACGGTGCGAACCACCTCCTCCTGCTGCGCCTCCGGCAGCAGGTCGTCCCACGGGACCGTGACCGCGAAGATCTGATTCGGCCTGAGTTTCCCGTCGGGCGCCCCGTCGGGAGCGATGCGGTCGTAGAGCCGGCCGCGCCTCTCGTCCCAGAAGGTTCGCTTGAAGGACTCGCGGACCTCGTCGGCGAGCGCGTTCCACCTCTTGGCCTGGCTCCTGCGCCCGACCGCGGAGGCGATGGCCGCGCCGGAGCGTAGAGCCGTGTACCAGAGAGCCTCGACCTCGACGGCCCGATCGCCTCTCGGGGAGTGCGGGCTCGCCTCGCCACCTGCGTCCATCCAGGTCTCCGCCTGTCCGTGACGCACCAGCTTGTCGTCATCGACGCGGGTCTTGAGGGCACCCTCGATGGCCCGCTCCACGACACCGAGGATCTCGCGGGCGAAACCGGTATCGCCGGAGTAGCGCAGGTATTCGTAGATCTCCCTCACGAACCACCACGTCCCGTCCGCCGTGTTGTAGTGCTTCTCGCCCGGCATCGCCAGGTTGGGGATGCGGCCCAGGAACGGACTGCCCTCGTCGGTCTCCTGCATCGACGCGAACGTCTCGAGGATCTCCTTGGCGGTCTCGAACTCTCCCCGCACCAGGCACGCGCCCGGGAGACTGATGAACGTGTCCCTCCCCCAGTAGTTGGGGAACCAGTGAAGCCCGGCGAAGATCCCGCGACCGAGCTGGTTCATGATGAGGCCGTCCAGCGAGGCTGCGGCCCACATGAGCGAGTACCGGTAGTCCCTGTCGTGGGAGGCCACGCCCATGCCCTCCATGGCATCCGATACGCGCCTCATCTTGAGGTCGTAGAGCGCGAACTCCTCCCTGATGCCCTTCACTGCGAGCCGGGTGGTCTCCTCCAGATCATCGCCGACCGCCACGCTGAACGTCGCGCTCGACGCGAACTGGTCGTCGCCCTCGAACCTGAACTCGAGCCTGCCGGGCGCGTAGGGCTCCGCCGAACCCATGGCCCTGCGGGCCGCGTCCTTCGTATAGGTCGTCTGCCTGTAGCCAGGCTCGGGCGCGAACGATACCGGTCGGTCGCACGCGATCGTCACCCACACCGGGTAGTCGCCGTTCACGCCGCGTTCGGGGTGGTCGCTCCTCCGAAGAGAGAGCACCTCTCGCTCTTCGTCCCAGTGGACGTCATAATCCGGACGCCGCTCCTCCCAGATGCTCCTGATGTCGATACGCGGCACGAAGGCCGCGCGCCCGCGGTAGCTCGTACTGAATGTGAGAATGAGGAGGTTGAGCTTGTCGGCCAGGAAGACAGTCTCAGTGGTCCGCTCGACGATGTGCTCGCGCGTCATGCTCTGGGGCAGCACGCAAGCGCTCTTGACACCCCAAGACGACAGTGGGCGGTCGCCCAGCATGAGGTCCCAGCCCTCGAGGAACTTGTGCAGATCTACGATCAGTCCCTCGTAGCTCCTGGTGTTGGTCGTGCCCGTCTCACCCGCGAAGTACGCCCTCTCCTTGTTGGTGAGTATGTACTCCCTCGACCGGTGGCGCCCCACGGCTATCTGAAATCCGCGACGCTTGCCCACCGAGGGCAGTCCGCGGCCCGGCTCGTCCGGAGAGTCGTCGTTCATCTCGATGCGACAAGGGTTCTGCAACTTCTCGTCCATACTGATTCGCGCCCTCTGACGCGTCCGTGCGCGCGGACCGCGTTCCCCCGGTTGACACGTGACCCGCCGGTCCGGACCCGCGACCGGCAATCCCGTTCACGCGGCCCCGTGTAGTCGATGACTCGCGGCGCGACCTCACCGCCAGCTTCCCGCCGTCGATTCGCGGACGCGCCCCCGGATCACTCCACCACGATGACCGAGTTGACGCCCCCGTACGGGTCGGGAGTCGTCTCCGGGTTGCCCTCGTCGGCGACCCACGCGGCTCCTCCGTCGATCACGAACTTGTACTCGTACGTCCCCGGCTCGAGTGGTACGACCACCGTCCACACTCCGTCGCCGTCGTTGTCGCTCATCGGAGTCGCGTCGGTGCTCCACCCATTGAAACTGCCGGCGAGGTTCACGCTCGAGGCGTCCGGACGCTTGATGCTGAACAGGTATCCCTCAGGCAGTTCGACCGGTCCCGCGAGGAGTGTCGCACTCGACACGTCAGAGGCCTTTGCCATGACCCCGCCCCCGCCCGTCGCGGAGGTTCCACCCTTCAGGATGCTGACGGAGAGGAACGAGGGCGGCTCCTCGTCGAGGATGGTGTAGGCATCGGCGAGGGTCCCGCGGAAGGTCTCGTCGAACGAGCCCTCAAGCGGAGAGGTCTGGTCGTCCCCGTACCACCAGAACCAGTCGCTCCCCTCCGCCGCGTAGATCTCGTCCATCGCGCGGGCGAAGTCGTCGGGATCGTACCCCCCGAGCTGGGCGAAGCTGTCCATGTCGGCACGAACCCGCTCGAGATAGTCCCAGGCCTCGTTCTCCTCGGGCTCGCCGATCCAGGTGTCGAAGCTGTGACCTATCCAGGAGCCCGCGAACAGCCTGGGCAGCGTCTCGACCGGCTCGTGGGCGTCCAGGTGCTCGTTGACCGTCACCGTTCGGATCCACTGGGCCTTGCTCATCTGGTCGTACCAGGAGTGGAAGAACTCCTTGCCGTCGTGCTTGTACCACTCCCAGGCGTTCTCCCCGTCCAGGATGATAGGCACGACGTTGCTGCCGTCGCCGCCGCGGAACCTGCGCTGGATGGAACTGAGGCTCCTGAGCATCGAGTTGGCGGCCTCGACGCCGTCCATCTTGCCGAAGTTGAACCCGATGTCGTCGGAGAGCCTGTGGTCCCTGAAGATCATGGCGACGTACGTCTCGCCATCCCTCGCCCAGTACATCTGATAGCGCTTGTCGGGCGAGAGGGAGCCGTCGATCGAGCGCTCGAGGATCTGGTCGTCCGACGCCATCCACTTGAACCCCGCGTCGGCCACGGTGGATACGATCTCCTGGGCGACCGCGCCTTCGGCCGGCCACATGCCGGACGGCTTCTTTCCGAAGAGCTTCTCGTACAGTGCGACCGCAGCGTCGGCGTGGTAGGCCGCGTCCTCCGGGTGGTGGAACCTGTGCGCCGGCAGCGGAAGACCCGGCGAAGCCACACGGGCGAGGTTCGTGTCGTAGATGAGAGGAAGTATGGGATGGTAGAAGGGAGTCGTGATGATCTCTATCTGGCCGCGCTCCAGAAGCACGCGGTGCTTGGCGACCACGTTCTCCATGATGGCCATCTGGATGTCCACGATCTTCTTCTTGTCCTGCTCGGTGAAGTCGCGCCCCTTCTCGATGAAGTTCTTCACGGTCACTACGCGGCCGTCAGGCAGGGTGACCTCGCCCTCCTGGAAGTCCGGGTCGAACCAAGCCAGGTTGAACCAGGCCTGCAGGTCGCGCCAGTCCTGCTCGCTGAACTTCGCCGCACTGGCCAGGAGTTCTTCCTTGCTGTCGCCGCCCTTCATCGCCTTGAGTTCGGCGTAGCGCGGCCAGATGTCGATCATGTTGTCCCAGTTGGCGTTGAAGAAGTGCGTGAGCAGGAAGAGCTTGTCGTCGGTGGTCAGCGTGGCAGCGTTCTGCAGCGTGGCTCGCATGTAGCGATCGGTCCCGCCGCCGCTCTTGTAGCCATCGATGATGTCCTGCATCTGTGTCAACAGCACCGGCGTGAGGTTCACCGTGAGATGAATGCGAGGATACTCGTCGAGGATGGCTACCATGTCGTAGTAGTCCTTGATCGAGTGCATCCTCACCCACGGCTCGTTGTACTCACCGGTCGTGAGGTCCCGGAGATACTTCGGCTGATGCTGGTGCCACACGATCGCGACGTCGATCGGTGTACCGTCAGACGGAAGGTCTCCGACCACGGGCTCGAACGTCTTGGTTCCACCGTCCAGGTAGCCCAGGACGACGTTCCCGTTCTTGTCGACCGACATGACGCTGTTTACGCCTCCGTGGTTGTCGTCGACCGTGGTCGGGTCGTTGGGATCCTCCTTCCAGACCTCTCCCCCGTTGATAACGAACTTGTACTCGTAGGTCCTGCCGGTCTGAAGAGGAATGACGATCGTCCAGACACCGTCTCCGTCCGCGTCGGACATGGGATTGGCCGTGGGGTCCCAGGCGTTGAACTCGCCGGCCAGACTGACGGTCTTGGCGTCGGGCGCGTAGAAGGAGAACTCGATCCCGCCGTCCACCGCCTTCGGAGCGGCTCCGGCCGCGTACGCTGTCGCCGTGACGGCAAGAAGAAGCGCCGCCAAGAGACACATGGTGCGTGACATCAGGCCCCCCTGTCGTTGTGCTGCGTCACACTCGAGAGCGCTCGTGCGCTACTCGATCTCGAGCGCCGGCAGAACGACCATCCTGCCGTCGTCCAGACTGTAGTCTCCCAGGATCTCCTGCTGGCTCCTCCCGCCACCCCCGAACATGCCGAGGATCTTGCGGGGCACGGGCACGATGATGTCGTAGATGTTGGGGTTGATGGAGAGGTCGTCGCCACCGCCGCCACGCCACTCCTCGGCCTTCGCTTTGACGTCCCTGAAGTCGCCGAGCCCTCCCGCACCGTAGTCATCCTGCAGACCCGCCGCGACCGTGAACCTCCAGTCGGAGGCCGCACCATCGATCTCCGCGATGGGTACGTATACGCGAATCGTGTTCGCGTCGACGTCCGTCTCCACCGTCGCGTCCATATCGACGACCTCGGAATCGGCGTCGATGACCTGCACGGCCTCGCCGCCCGCGAACACCTGGTACTCGGATGGTCTCTCGAGCAACGCGTTCGCGTTCCTCCGAAGCTCGGAGTCCCCACCCTCCTGAGTGTCGATGGCCACGGCGACCATTGTGAGACGGTTACCCACGCCCCATGGATCGACGAGGTTCCGCATCTTGAAGGTGAAGATCAGATCGCCGTTGTCCTTGTCGATGCTGAACTCCAGAATGTCCGCCTCACCACCGTCTCCGAACGCCGGGTTCGTCGGATACGTGTAGTCTCCGTCCCCGGTGTCGTCGCCCTCCGGATCGACCCACGTGGCGAGCGTCTCCGCCCCGGCCTGAGGAACCACCAGTACCAGGACCGCGCACACCAGCAGCAGCTGCACCCACCTCATTTCGTATCCTCCCGATCGGCGGACGCCGCGAAGGGCGATCACTCCCCCTCCGCCAGCATCTTGTCTATCTCGGACACCGCGGTGTCGAGAGCGTCTTTGACGCTCTTCGTATTGTCCAGAGCCGCCTGCATCTCCGGGTTCATCAGATTCTCCATCTCCGGATAGTACGGCGTCTGGGGCCGCGCGACGGCGGTCTTCATCGCCTCGACGAAGACGGCCAGATGGGGACGCTCGTCGGACGTGATCACGTCCGAGGCCTTGACGTTCACCGGTATCTGTCCCAGTCTCTGCGCCCACATGCGCTGCACGTCCTCGCTTGCGACGTACATCAGGAACTCGGCCGCGACGTCGGGGTGCTTGGTGCTCCTGAAAACCACGAGGTCGTTGCCGCCGACGTTGGTGTGCGAGCCGGCCGGGCCGGCCGGTATAGGAGCGACGCCGAAGTCGATGCCGGTCTTCATCAGGCTCTCGACGGCCCAGGGACCGTTCAGGATCATGGCGTAGCGTCCGTTCTGGAAGCCGAGGTCGTGCACGATCCCGCCCGCGCGCCAGGCGCCGCCCTCGATGCCGTACTTCTGGTACATGTCGACCTTGAGCTGGAACGCATCGATGCCCTCGGGGCTGTTCAGCAGGCAGTGCATGCCGTCTTCGGAGAGCAGCCTGGCCCCGTAGGTGTAGAAGAACGGAAGCGACCACCAGAGAGAGTTGGAGAGGCCGAGGCCATACACGCTCGTTTCCTTGTTCGTGAGCTTCTCTCCGTAGCCGATCAGTTCGTCCCACGTGCGCGGAGGCTTGTCCGGGTCGAGCCCCACGGCGCGGAACATGTTCTTATTGTAGAAGAGACAGAGACCGTTCGTCTGGTCGGGCAGGCCCCAGAGCCGCCCCTCGTAGCGGCAGCTGGCGAGGGCCACCGGCACAAGATCAGCGAGCAGAGTGTCGGGAACGCGGTCGTCGAGCGCCAGGAGCGCGTTCTTGTGGGCGAGCTTCGCGAGGAAGGACACGTCGACCCTGGCAATGTCGGGCTCCGTCCGCGTGGTCAGCGCCGTCACTATCTTGGGCTCGGCGCCCGCGAACGGCAGCCTCACGACCTCGATCGTGACGCCGGGGTGGGCCGCTTCGAACTGCGACACGATCTCTTTGAACACGGGGTGTTCTTCGTCGTTGTAGGTCTCCCAGATGGTCAGCGTGGACTGCCCCGACCCTCCGCCACCGCAGCCTCCCGCCAGGAACGCGGCCACGGCCGCCACCGCCAACCAGATCACAGTCCTTCTCATGAACGTACTCCCTTCGATTGCCCGTGCGTCATTGAGCTGGTACACGGAAGATCATCCCTTGACCGCACCCATCGTCATGCCCTCAATGAAATAGCGTTGGGCGAAGAAGAAGAGCACGGCAATCGGTATTACTGAGATGCACGAACCGGCCATCTTGAGCGTGTAGAGTTCTTCGTGGGCGCTCTTGAAGAGCGCAAGTCCTACGGGGACGGTATACATCTTCTCCACGTTCGTCACGATGAGCTGCCAGAGGAAGTTGTTCCAATGGAACTGAAACGTCAGCAGAAAGAGCGTTGCGATGATGGGGACAGACAGCGGAACCATGATCGTTCGGAAGGCCTGCCACTCGCCCGCGCCGTCTATCTTCGCCGCCTCGTGAAGCTCCGAGGGGTTGGT
>CAYNQF010000017.1:0-34434 GCA_964399265.1 uncultured bacterium
TGAACGACGGGGCGATCCTGTCTATTGCGTTCGACCGGGTCCGCTACTCCAAGACCCCCGAGGCGTGGGAGATGAGGAAGGTGCTGGGAGCGGCCACGGCGATCGGCATGATGAGCGTCGTCGCCTCGTTCGGCATGTTCTACCTGGCTGAAAGGGTCTTCCATCTCGACAGGTCGGTGGTTCAGACGCTCATGTATCTCAAGCTGTCGGTCGCGGGACACCTGACCATCTTCGTGACGCGCACGAGGGGGCCAGCGTGGGCGTTTCGCCCCTCCAAGATCCTCCTGTTCGCGGTCTTCGGGACGCAGGGATTGGCGACCCTCATAGCGGTGTTCGGGATCTTCATGCCGTCGATCGCCTGGAAGTGGGCCGGCTTCGTGTGGCTCTACTCCGGGGCGTCGTTCCTGGTCAACGACAGGGTCAAGCTGCTCGTCTACAGAGTGATGGACGCGAGCCGGCCGGGCATACTGAGCGTGTGGCGCCGCGTCGGCCACCACGGATAGGTCAAGCAATGCGTGCGTCCGCTCCGTCCGATACCACCGCGCTGATCGTGCTGATCCCCGAGGCGGAATCGCTGGTCGGGCCGTACCGGACAAGGTACGACCCGGTGGCGCCGCTGGGGATGCCGGCCCACGTCACGCTCATGTTCCCGTTCATTGAGTGCGAAATGCTGACGGACGCCTCTCGTGACGGACTGAGGGTCGGCATGGCCGGACTCCCCACGTTCGATTACGAGTTCAGGTCGACCGGTTCCTTCCCGGGTGTGCTCTACATGCGACCCGAGGACCAGGAGCCGTTCGTCAGGGCGATCTCCGTCGTGCGGAAGCTCTTCCCCGAACTCGAGCCGTACGGCGACCGAGCGCTCACTCCCGTGCCCCATCTCACGGTGGCCCACACCTCGAGCGAGGCGGTGCTGGAGGAGATTCGCGAGAGCTTCGAGGCCGACCTCGAGAAGCACGGCTCGGTCAGCGGGACGGCCGCAGCCGCGACGCTCATGCGCCACACCGGAACGCTCTGGGAGTCTGCCGACTCGTTCCCTTTCAAGGGGAGGGTGGGCTGATGGGATTGATGACAGCGCGGAGAAGGCGGAGGCTCATGCAGACGCCGCTCCCCGACGAGTGGCGTGAGATCATCGACCGCAACGTACCGTACTGCACGTGCCTGCCCGCGGAACAGCGGACCCAGCTCGACGGCCTCGTACAGGTGTTCGTCGCGGAGAAGTCGTTCGAGGGCGCGGGCGGCCTCGAGATGACCGACGAGATACGCGTCACGATAGCCGTGCAGGCCTGTATTCTCCTGCTGGGGCGCGAGCCGAGGTTCTATCCCCTTCTGCAGGCGATCGTCGTCTACCCCCGCGCGTACGTCTCAGACATGGAGAGGCGCGCGCCGGACGGGACCGTGAGCGTAGGGCCTCAGGCCCGTCTCGGGGAGTCGTGGCATCAGGGGGCGCTCGTCCTCTCGTGGGACGACGTCAAGAGAGGCGCCATGGGCATCCGCGACGGGCACAACGTCGTCTTCCACGAGTTTGCGCACCAGCTGGACTATGAGGACGGAAGCGCCGACGGAGCGCCGATGCTGGAGGACGGATCCATGTATGCGGAGTGGGCCCGCGTGCTGCGTTCCGAGTACGAGAGCCTGGTCGCGCATCTGAGACGGGGAGCACCAACGTTCCTGGACCCATACGGAGCCACCAATCCCGCCGAGTTCTTCGCCGTCGTCACGGAGTTCTTCTTCGAGCGCCCGAGAGGCATGCTGGCGCGGCACCCCGAGCTGTACGGTCAGCTCAGGCTCTTCTACAAGCAGGATCCCGCCGAATGGATCTGCCGGCTCGACGACCATCGCCTGGGATGATGGCGGGATACGCGCGTATTCCCGCGGTCGGAGGCCCCATGGACCACTCGCACGAAGGCCACGCCTCGCATCACGCGCACATGGTGGCCGACTTCAGGCGTCGCTTCTGGGTGTCGCTGGCGCTGACCGCGCCCATTCTGTTCTTCTCCGAGACATTACGCTCTCTGGTGGGTCTGGGCGCGCCGCCGTCCTTCCCCGGTGCCGGCTATCTGGTGGTCGCGCTCGCGACCGCCGTCTACCTGTATGGCGGATGGCCGTTCCTCAAGGGCCTGGTCGACGAGCTGCGCAAGCGGCTCCCGGGCATGATGACCCTGATCGGTCTGGCGATAAGCGTCGCGTACGTGTACAGCGCGGCCGTCGCGCTCGGGCTCACGGGCAAGGCATTCTTCTGGGAACTCGCCACCCTTATAGACATCATGCTCCTGGGACACTGGATCGAGATGCGCTCGGTGATGAGCGCTGGATCCGCACTCGAGTCGCTGGTCAGGCTGATGCCGGACACTGTCCATCGCAGGCGCGACGACGGTTCCGTCGAGGACATTCCGGTACGTGAACTCCGCGTGGGTGACCTGATCGTGGTGAGACCCGGTGAGAAGTTCGCCGTCGACGGTGACGTTGCCGACGGTAGGACGACCGCAGACGAGTCCCTGCTGACCGGTGAGTCTCGACCCGTGACGAAGCAGGAGGGCGACTCCGTCGTAGGTGGTGCAGTGAACGGCGAGGGCTCCGTCACGGTCAGGGCCACCAGGTTGGGCGAGGACACATATCTGAATACGGTCGTGGAGATGGTACGCGAGGCGCAGGGGTCGAAGTCCAGGACGCAGACACTTGCCGACCGAGCCGCCTTCTGGCTGACAGTCATCGCCATCACCGCCGGTGTCCTCACGCTCGCCGCGTGGCTCGTTGCCGGCCGCGAGTTTGTCTTTGCGATGGAGCGCATGGTCACGGTGATGGTGATCACCTGTCCGCACGCCCTGGGCCTCGCGGTGCCGTTGGTCGTGGCCGTGTCGACATCGCTTGCCGCGGCCAACGGTCTGCTGCTGCGCAACAGGGCTTCGTTCGAGCGCGCGGGGGCCGTCGACACGGTCGTTTTCGACAAGACCGGAACTCTCACCGAGGGGACGTTCGGGCTCAGGGGGGTCGTGCCACTCGCTGACATCGACGAGAGCGAAGTGCTGCGGTTGGCGGCGTCGGTCGAGCAGCGCTCCGAGCATCCGATCGCCGCCGGCATCGTGAGGGCGGCTGGTGAGAAGGGCATCGAGTTTCCAGACGTGTCCGATTTCGAGGCCGAGAAGGGGAGGGGCGTCCACGGGAGCGTCGGCGGCAAGCGGGTCTCCGTGGTGAGCCCCGGCTATCTTCGAGAGAAGGGCCTCGACGCGTCGGAAGCCCGCCTGAGCGAGCACCGGAAGCAGGGGCGGACGGTGAGCTACGTGCTCCTTGACGGTCGGGTCGTCGGCGCGCTGGCGCTGGGCGACACGACAAGGCCCGAGGCGAAGGAGGCCGTGCAGTCGCTTCACGACATGGGCATACGCTGCGTCATGATGACCGGGGACTCCGAAGAGGTCGCATCCGCCGTCGCGGGCGCGCTCGGGCTGGATGATTACGTGGCCGGCGTCCTGCCTGACGGCAAGGCCGAGCGCATCCGGGAACTGAAGAGCGGCGGCCACCTTGTGGCGATGACGGGAGACGGTATCAACGATGCCCCGGCACTCGCGGGTGCGGACGTGGGCATCGCGATCGGAGCCGGCACCGACGTCGCTGTCGAGACGGCCGACGTGGTGCTCGTCCGCAGCGACCCCCGCGACGTGGTGTCCGTCGTGAGGCTGGCCAGGTCCACGCACGGCAAGATGGTACAGAACCTCTTCTGGGCGACGGGCTACAACGCCGTGGCCATACCTCTAGCCGCCGGCGTCCTGGCGGGGCAGGGCATCATCCTGAGTCCGGCCGCCGGCGCCGTCCTCATGTCTCTGAGCACGGTCATAGTCGCCGTGAACGCGCGGCTGCTCAGGATCCCGGACTAGCGGTGCGCAATGTGGTCACTCCGGGTCCTGGGTCAGCGCTCCGGTACGTGGATGATCCAGACCGCATTGCCTGTGACCTCGTCGGCCTGGAAGGGGCGCGTGATCGTGTTGCCTTCCTCGTGCTGGAAGACGAGCTGAGCCTCGTTGCCCTGCGTGATGGTGGGAGTTGGCACGCCACCTGTCGCGAACGGTTCCTGGTCTGGGCAGTCGATCACGCCCGAGCCCACCGTTCCGTAGTTCTCCGTGAGCTCGACCTGGATGACAGGCCTGGGGGGCATCATGCCCTCCAGGCGAATCTCGCCCTTGACCTGAACGCTCATCTGGTTGGTGTAGGTGACGGTGCAGTCCCGGAAATTGCCTGCCATGACGACCGGCAGGGTCGCGTTGCCCTCGAGCCTGCCGGCCACGACTCTGTCGTTTTCGTAGACCGCGTCCACGAGTCTGAGAGGCACCTCGCCCACGAGCGAGTAGAGCAGCCCGGCCCCGCCGTGCTCTATGGTGAATTCGTGCGCGTACTCGAGCTTGTACCCGCCGCAGATCGAGATGTCCTGCTCGCCGATGACCTGGTGCTTCTCCGCGATCGAGGGATGACGTACGGGCAAGTGGCTCACGTCGCACGAACTCCAGACGGTGAGGTGGTCCGACTCGCGTCCGATGGGGGCGATGTAGTCGAGCTTGATCTCGCCTCCCCAGCGGTCTCTCTCCGCCTCCAGGGTGAACACGCGAGTGCGCCTGTCCTCCTTCCACTCGCTGCCGTTCCTGATGTCGCCGTACTGCGCGCGTACGATGATGCGGTGTCTTACGTCGCTCGCGAACATATCACCGCTGTGCGGTCCGGGCGGGACCACCAGCGTTATCTCGCGCGCCTCGTTGGGACGGTAGCATCCGCTCGGGAGGGTGATCCTCGACGATTCCGGAATGCGCTCGTTCTCTCTCACGAGGGTGGGGACGAGGGCTCCGAATGGCGCCATGTAGGTGTCTATCGTCTGGAGGGAGACGTCCCTTCCGAAGTACCCGTCGTGTGCCAGGATCTGGCCGTAGCCCATGATCGGTTTGTCGACGCCGCCTAAGGGCTGCGCCTCGCCGATCGTTCCACCGGTGAAGCCGAGCGCTGCCACGACGCGGCCTATCATCTCGCCATCCTGCGGCCACTCGTCGTACTGGACGGCGAGGACGTAGTCGGGCTCCGAAAGCCCGGTCGTGAGCGTTACCTCGTCGCTGTCGAACGCCGGACCGCAGACCTCGACGAAGAACGGTGCGTCCAGCCCTGTGTCTTCGGCCGCGTCGACGATCACCTCGATCTCGCGCGGGCAGCGCTCGGCCTGTCCGGCTGCCGGCGAGCAGGCCGCCGTCGTGACCAGCGCCGCAAGGAATATGATGGGCAGGCGAGTGACCTGCATTGCGCTGCTCCTCTCATCCGCTCGGACGCGCCCGCCGCCTAGGTCCTGACCTTCTTGAGCAGCCAGGCCATGTTCTGGCCGAGGACCTTCATCGTGCGGACGCCCTCCTCGTCGGATTCGACCTCGCCCGCGTTGCGACCGATCCCGAGGTTCCAGTAGATGGACCCTGGGACGATCATCTGCTGAATGAAGAAGAAGTGATTCATCGTGTCGAAGGCGTGGACGCTGCCGGCCCTGCGGACCGCGACCACGGCGGCTCCGACCTTTCGCGCGAGCATGCGGTCGTTGGCCATGGAGACGAGACCGGCGCGGTCGATCAGGGCCTTCATCTCGGCGGACACGTCCGCGAAGTAGGTGGGGGAGCCCAGGATGATGCCGTCGGCCTCGTCCATCTTCGCGATGCAGTCGTTCAGAATGTCGTCCGAGATGGCGCAGCGCCTGTCGCGGCTCTCGAAGCACTTGTAGCAGGCCGTGCATCCCCGAATCCTCTGTCCGGCGAGCTGCACGAGTTCGGTCTCGATGCCCTCGGCCTCGAGTTCCGCGAAGACGTGTCTGACGAGATGGGCGGTATTGCCGTCCTTGCGCGCGCTTCCGCTTATCGCTACTACCTTCATCGTTCCTCCGTGTCGTAAGAGTTGCTCCATACGGGTCAGGCGCCGGACGCTCCAGGCCTGTCCTGATCGGTCTCGTACTCGGCCCGGAGGGCGTCGAGCTTTTTCGCGAGGGCCTTGGGAGAGGCCTGGCCGCGGCACAGGTAGTAGTAGCCGAGCGGAACCACGAAGAGAGTCAGAAGGCAGGCCGACGTGGCGCCGAAGGCCACCACGGTGCCCAGCGAGAGGCGACTGGCCGCCCCTGCACCTCTTGCGATGATGAGCGGCACGGCGCCGATGGCGGTCGACAGGCCCGTCATCATGATCGGGCGCAGGCGCAGACGCGACGCCCTGAATAGCGCCTCCTCGAACTCCAGGCCGCGGTCGCGCAGCTGGTTCGCGAACTCCACTATCAGAATGCCGTTCTTGGCCGCCAGGCCGATGAGCATGATGAGCCCGATCTCACTGAAGATGTTGAGAGTGACCCCGAGCAGCAACATGCCTATAGCCGCGCCGAAGATGCCCATCGGCACCGTGAACATGATGACGAATGGGCTCACGAAGCTCTCGAACTGCGCCGCCAGTACCAGGTAGGCGATTACGAGCGAGATGATGAAGACGAAGATGACGGCGCCGCTCGACTCCTTGAGCTTCTGCGACATGCCCTTGTAGCTGATCACGGCACTGGACGGCAGCTCCTCGCGGACCGCCTTCTCCAGGAACGTGAGACAATCGCTCATCGAGTAGCCCTCGGCGATGCTGCCCGAGATCGTGATGGCCCTCATACGGTTATAGCGTCGAAGTTCGCTCGCGTCCGCGCGCTCTTCCAGCGTGACGAGGTTGGCGAGCGGGATCAGCTCCCCGGTGCGGCCCGACCTCACGTAGATGTTCTGCAGGTCGGTCGGCGTGCGGCGCTCCCCCTCGATACCCTGGAGCACGACGTTATACTCCTCGCCGCGGTCGATGAACGTCGTCACGTTGCGCGAGCCCAGCATCGTCTGGAGCGTGTTCCCGATCGTCTGCGAGGTCACGCCCAGCTCTGCCGCGCGGTTCTGGTCGATGGCGACCCTGAACTGCGGCGTCGTCTCCTTGTAGTCGGCGTCGAGGCTCTCGAGACCCGGGTACTCCTTCGCCTTCTCCATGATGATGTCGCGCCACTTGGCCAGTTCCTCGTACGTCGGTCCGCCTATCACGAACTGGACGGGCTGGCCGAAGTAGAATGAGAGGCCCGATGGCTGGAAGACGAACACGCGAACGCCCGTCACGGAGGAGAGAGGTCCCTGCAGCTCCTTCGCTATCTGCGTCGCCGACCTCTTCCGCTCCTCCCACGGCGCGAGGTCGACGATGCCCACTCCGCTGTTGACACCTCCGCCGCTGCCCCAGCCCGGCGTCATCGCGAGGACGTGCGTCACCTCGCCGCTCTCCATGAAAGGCGTGATCTTGTCCGTCACGCGCTCCATGTACTCGCGGGATGCCTCGAAGCCGGTGCCCTCCGGTGCGCTCATTCTGACCATGAGCCCCCCGCGGTCTTCCTGCGGCTCGTACTCCGAGATCATGTTGCTCATCATGACCCAGATCGAGCCGAGCATGAGTATGAGGACCGCGAGCGACGCAAGAGGGTTCCGCACGCAGAAGCGCAGCGCCTTGTCGTACCACCTGATCATATTCTGGAACGCCCTGTCGACGACCTTGATCATCACGCCCTCGGTCTCGCGGGGCTTCAGGAACTTCGAGCACATCATCGGCGAGAGGGTGAGCGCCACAATGCTCGAGAAGACGACCGCGCCGGTGATCGCGAAGGCGAACTCGGTGAATAGCTTGCCCGTGTCGCCGCCCATCAGGCTGATGGGGACGAAGACGGCCACGAGGACGAGCGTGGTCGCGATGACGGCGAACGCCACCTCGTTGACCCCGCGGAATGCCGCGAGCAGCGGCGGTTCCCCGCCCTCGATGCGGCGGTGGATGTTCTCCAGCACGACGATCGAGTCGTCGACCAAGAGCCCTATGGCGAGCACCAGAGCCAGAGAAGTCAGCAGGTTCACGGAGAACCCGAGGGCGTAGAGCACGATGAAGGCCGAGATGAGCGAGATCGGAACGGTGATCGCCGGGATGGCGGCCGCCCTGAAGCTGCCCAGGAACACGAAAATGATGGCCACCACGAGGATGCACGCGATGATGAGGGAGATCCTCACCTCCCGGATCGCCGCCTCGATGAAGACTGAGCTGTCGCGAAGGACGATCATCTCCATGCCATCGGGCAGATTGGGCTGGATCTCCTTCATCGCGGCCTTGACGCCCTTGATGACCGCGAGCGTGTTGGCGGTCGACTGGCGGGAGATGCCGATGCCGACCGCGCTCTTTCCGTCGGCGGTGAAGCTGTCGCGCAGGTCCTCGGGTGCGATCTCGACCTCGGCGACGTCACCGAGCCTGATGAGGTGGCCGTCGGCGCCTCTGGCCAGCACCAGCCTGCGGAACTCCTCGGCGTTGCTGTACCCCTTCTCGAGGCGGACGGTGAACTCCCGGTCCTCCGATTCGAGTCGGCCCGCCGGCAGCTCCACGTTCTCCGTGTAGAGCGCGTTCTCGACGTCCTGCACCGTGAGCCCGCGGGCGGCAAGCCCCCTGCGGTCGAGCCAGATGCGCATGGAGTACCGCTTCTGACCGAATATCCGGGCCTCAGCGACGCCGTCGACGACCGACAATCGATCGACCAGGTTCCTGTCGGCGTAGTCGGTGAGTTCCATCTGAGACATCGTGGGGTGGGAGAGACCGATGATGAGGTCCGCCATCCCGCTGGTGCCGCGCTTGGAGATCCTCGGGGAGTCGGCGTCCTCGGGCAGGCGGTTAACCACCCTTCCCACCCTGTCGCGGATGTCGTTCGCGGCCTCGTCTATGTTCCTCGAGATGTCGAACTCGACGCTGACGCTCGACTGGCCGTCGGCGCTTGTCGACTCGATCGTCTTCAGGCCCTCGATGCTTGAGACGCTGCCCTCGATGACCTGCGTGATCTTGGACTCGACGACGTTCGCGGCCGCGCCGTTGTAGCTGGTCCGGATGCTGATGATGGGAGCGTCGACGTCGGGGTACTCGCGCAGAGGTAGCCGCTGGTACGAGATCACGCCGAACGTGATCAGGATGAGACTTATGACCGTCGCCAGGACCGGGCGCTTTATCGAGACTTCGGCTATGAACATGCTGGTCCCCGTCAGGCCCGGCGCTAGGCTCCGGGCTCTCCCGTCCCGTCCTCGTCCCGTCCGGCCGGTTCGCCCTCTCCACCCTGTTCCGGCAGGCCTGCCGGCGGTTCTCCCGTCGCCTCGGTGGACTCCACCCTGACGCGGGCGCCGTCGCGGAGGTTCAGGAGCCCGTCCACGACAACCACTTCACCGGGCTCCAGACCGTCCACGACCTCGACCCAGCCCACGTTGCGCGTCCCCAGTTCGATCTCGCGCTGGACCGCAGTGTTGTCGTCGCGGACGACGTAGACGTACTGTTTGTCGGCGTATGAGAGGAGGGCTCGCTCGGGCACTCCCAGTGCCTCTCGCTCGCAGCAGGTCAGGTCGACCGTCATCAGCATGCCTCCCCTCAGCCTGCCCTTCGGATTGGGGATGCGTGCCTGGACGGCGACCGCGCGCGTCGTCGGGTCAACGCGCGAGTCGATGCTCGTTACGCTGCCTCGGAAGATGTCGTCGGGCCACGGGGCGCAACGCGCCTGCACCGACTGCCCGACCGCCAGCTCGGCGAGCGACGCCTCAGGGACCGTGAAGTCGACCTTGACCACGCTCAGGTCGTCCAGCGTCGTGATCTCGCTGCCAGGCGACACGAGGCCGCCCGGGCTGACCCTGCGAATGCCCAATACGCCCGCGAACGGAGCGACGATGATGCGGTCCTTGAGTCTCGCCTCTGCCGCTTGGAGCCTCGCGCTCGCCGCGTCGAGGTAGCCCTGCGCGAGGTCGAGGTCTTCCTGCGACACGAGGTTCTGCCGGTGGAGCGACTTGACCCGCTCGAGTTGCCGCGACTGCTCCTCGACGTCGATGCGCGCCTCCTCGACCGCCGCCGACTCCTCCGTGTGTTCGAGTTCGACCAGGACCTGCCCGGGCTCGACGTGTTCGCCGTCCTCGAACAGGACTCTCGATACTCGCTCGGTCACGCCCGGCGTGACGGTGACCGATTCGTTCGCCGAGACAGTGCCGATGGCTTCGGTCCGGTCCGCGAACGTCCGCGGGCTCACGACCTCGGCCACGACCGCCGTCTCGCGGCCGTCGAACGACCGCTGTCCGGGCGCCGAACGTCTGATGAAGTGGTGCGCCAAGAGCACGACGACCACGCATCCGACGATGACCAGAACAGGCTTGAGTGCTTTCATTGTGGTCCTCTTCGGGATCCTGCTCGCTCCTTGAGCGTCGCAACACATCGTATCCTTCGATTATGAACCGAGGACCATGATAATCAACCGGTTTCTCGGACGGACCCACGGCGACGTCAGCGCGGTCTCTCGAGCAGTGAGGCCAGGTCGGCCGGCAGAGAGGCCTCGAGGGCCAGAGGGCTCCCGCCACTCGGGTGAGGGAACGCGATGCGCCATGCGTGGAGCGCGTGCCTCGGGAGCACGAGATGCCGGAGGACCCTCTCGGAGTCGGGATTCTCGATCGACTCGCGCAGCACGTCCGGGGGCACTCCGTATATCTTGTCGCCCACCATGGGGTTGCCCGCGAACTCCAGGTGGACCCGTACCTGGTTGGTCCGCCCGGTCAAGGGTTTGGCCTCCACGAGCGACCACGTCTTCTGCGGTGGTCCGGCCGGGGACGCGGTCCCGAGAACACGGAAGAGCGTCCTCGCGGGCTTGCCGCCGACCGCGTCGACAACCATGCGCGCGATCGGGTACTCCGTCGTCGAGCCCCGGCGCGCCCTCGAGAGCGGCGCATCCACTGCGAACTCGTCATCTGCCGGCTCGCCGTGCACGACCGCGAGGTAGGTCTTGTCGACGCGTCCCTCGGCGAACGCGCTCGCCATGGCCCTTGCCGCCTCTCTCGTGCGAGTGAGCACGACGAGCCCGCTGGTCTCACGGTCGAGCCGGTGCGCGAGCGCCAGCTCGGGGCCGCGCTCCTCGCGCAGCCTGGCGATCAGCGTGTTCCTGAAGTAGGTGCCGCCGGCGTGGACCGGTATGTTGCCGGACTTCGAGACGACGAGGATGTCCCGGTCCTCGTGAACGACCTCATAGGTGAAGTCGACGTCGGGCTCCGCCACCCGGATCTCGTACTCGACGAGCGCGTCGGTGTTCACTATGGTGTCCGCCCGCGCCGGCCTTCCGTCGACGCGCAGCTTCCCGGCGTCGATGCGTTCGACCCACGTCTCGCGCTGCAGGTATCTGAACCTGTGGCAGAGGAAGTCGAGCAGGAGCCAACCGTTGTGATACGGGTCGACTCGCTTGGAGAGGCGGACGGTCTCGGACTCGTTATGGCTCATGCCACGATGGTACCCCCGGCACCGGCGGGCGTCGAGCGGACACTCGGGTGTATGCGGCCGTTCGGGTGTTGTATGCTCTATGTGAGTCGGCGCGGTCCGGGCCGGTGATCTCCCCGCCGCCCCGGGGGCTTGCATGCATGGACGACCTATGTCGGAGGTGCTTTGTGAGGATACGCTCTCTCTTGGCCGCAGTACTGTCCGTCGTCATGACCCTGGCCGCCGTGGGTCTCTCGGCGGCGGAGCGGCACGAACTCAGGTCGCGCGGCTTCGCGGGGTTCGGGTATCGCAGTCTGACCGGCGAAGACGCCGCGGCGGCCGGGCTCCCGGACGCCTCCGGCGTGGTCGTGACGGTCGTGCTGGAAGGCTCGCCTGCGCAGCTTGCCGGCCTCGAACAGGGCGACGTGGTCCTGGCGGTCGATGACAGCGGCGTCTCCGACGCTTCGTCCATCCCCGGTATCATGCGCGTGTACTACGCGGGTGACGAGGCGAAGCTTCACGTCATGCGTGGAGGTGAGACCATGTTGCTGGACCTCACGTTCGCGGCCTCCCGTGAGGAGAGCGACATCGTCGAGGTCGAGTACGCCTCCTTTCTCGACGCCGGCGGTGACCGGCTGCGTGCCGTAGTCACGTCGCCGCCCGGCCGCGACGGTGAAAGGCTACCCGCCCTCTTGCTGGTCAGCGCCCTCAGCAGCCCGAGGCTCGCCGGCACCCCCGGCTGCGACATGATGCGGTCGATCGCCTACGGTGTAACGGACGCGGGGTTCAGAGTCATGAGGTTCGAACTCCGGGGCGCTGGCGACTCCGAGGGCGAGGACTACAGGACGACCGATCTGGTAACGGAGGTGGATGACAATCTCCACGCGCTGGACTACCTGATGAACAGGGACGACGTCGACGCATCCAGGACCTTCGTGATGGGACACAGCACCGGCGGATTCGTGGCCGCGCAGCTGGCGGGACGGAGAGACCTCGCCGGCCTCGTCGTCTCCTGTACCATCGGCCGCACGTTCTACGAGCGCATGGTGGAGACGCTGAGGCTCCAGAGCGAACTGGGCGGAGACGCGCCCGCCGATACCGACAGCAAGATATCCGACTACCTGTCCCTCTGCGTCGCGGTCGCGTCCGGCGAGTCACTGGGCTCCATATCGGGCAGAGAACCCAGGCTCTCGCGCTTCGTGAACGCCGATGGTCGTATCATGGACGACCGGTCGGCCGAATACTGGCGTCAGCAGCTGAACCTGAACTTCGCGGAGTTGTACGGATCCGTCGAGGAGCCGGTGCTCGTCGTCTACGCGGCTTCGGACTTCCTCACGCAGCTGGCCGGTCACGAACGCATCCGTGACGTGCTCGTCGGCGCCGGGAACGAGGACGCCACACTTGCCGTCATCGAGGATCTGGACCACGCGTACGCGCACGCGGCGGACAAGGCCGAGAGCTTCGAGCACTACAGGACGCGGGGCTTCGATCCGAATCCGGCGCCGATCACACTGATCGCCGAGTGGCTGTCCGAGCGGGCGCAATGAGTCACATCGGGACACTGAGTGGCGTACAGCGGGCGCGATGAGTCACATCAGGATATCGGGTGGCGTACAACGGGCGGTCCAGGAGTATCATCAAAGACTGTGTACGCGTGGATGAGCCTCGGGAGGGCTTGCACGGAGAGGTCCCATGGACAATCGCAGACCGGCGACCACAGGAACCAGGATCAGGCGCAGGACGATCGTCGGCGGGATAGCCGTCGCCGCCCTGGCGGTACTTGCCGCACAGGTGTTGCTGCGCGGGCTGTTCTTTGACCTCACGATCATCGACGGCCGCATCGTCTCCATCGTGTTCCATACGATCGTCGTGGCGGTCCCCGTCGTCTTCTTCCTGGCCTGGAGGAGCACCGTGGAGAAGGAGGCGAGGGTCGAAGAGATGCTCAGGGACTCCGAGGCGCTCAGGGAGGACATGACGTCGATGCTCGTCCACGATCTGAAGAACCCCGTGATCTCGGCTGGGCTGGCGCTACGGTCGCTGTCGAGTAGTCCTGAGTTCCAGTCGTGCATCCCGGGTGACGAGCGCGAGATGCTCGACATCGCGAGCGAGAGCCTTTCCGGGCTGGAGAACATGATAGACAACATGCTGGACATAGCCAGGGCGGAGGCCGGGGCGATGCCGATCGTCCGCGGCGACGTAGACCTCGCGGACATCGTGAGGCGCGTCGCTCGTCGTTCACTTCCGCAGCTGACCGATGCCAGAGTCGAACTGAGACTCATGCTTGGAGACGGTCCCGTCTGCGCTCGCGCCGATGCCGGAAAGATCGCGCGGGTGATGGACAACCTGCTGGCGAACGCCATCAGGTTCACTCCGCCCGGCAGCGCCATCGAGATCCACGCAGCCACCAAGGGGGACAGAGCCGTCGTCACCGTCCGTGACTCGGGACCGGGCATCCCCGACTCGCTCCAGGCGAGGATCTTCGAGAAGTTCGGCCAGGTTGAGGCACATCGCCAGAAGGCCAGACTCTCGGTCGGTCTGGGCCTCTACTTCTGCAAGCTCGTTGTCGACGCGCACGGCGGCCGCATCTGGGTGGAGAGCGCTGAGGGAGGGGGGAGTATCTTCGGAATCTCACTGCCGGTTCATGGTGCCTCCGGTCGATCCAAGGGATTCGGCGATCCAGATACAGAGGCGAGACAGTGATCAGGGGAAGAGAGCCGGCTTGGACGCCGTCGGACGATGTGATAGCCTGACCGTCTACAGATACCGGGGTGCGACGCGATCCGGAGGGTGAACATGTTCAAGGGTGAGCGTAGTCTCGACACAGCGGTGCTGGGTGCCTTCATCTGCGCCGGACTGATACTGCTCGGTGTCCTCGGCTCTCACGGCATCGTGAAGCTGCGCGCGCTCGACCGCGTCGTCGCTGTGAAGGGTCTTTCGGAGCGCGACGTGCCGGCCGACATTGCCATCTGGCCGATCAAATTCAGCGATGCCGGAAACAATCTGGGCACGCTCTACGCGGACGTCCAGAAGAAGAACGCGCTCATAGTCGAGTTCCTGAAGGGCAACGGATTCACCGACGATGAGATCACGGTGTCCGTCCCGTCCATCAACGACCGTCAGGCGCAGGGCTACGGCGGCACACAGCAGGCGGAGTTCCGCTACTACGGAAGCTCCATCATCACTGTCTACACGACTCAGGTCGCCGCAGTAAGGAAAGCCATGTTGAAGCTGGTGGACCTGGGCAAGCAGGGAATCGCGATCTCGGGCGACGAGTACGACGCCCGGACGCAGTTCCTCTTCACGGGTCTCAATGACATCAAGCCGGCCATGATCGAGGAAGCCACCAGGAACGCGAGGGAGGTGGCCGAGAAGTTCGCGGCTGACTCCCAGAGCAAGCTGGGCAAGATCCGTACGGCCTCGCAGGGCCAGTTCTCGATAAACGACCGCGACAGCACCACGCCTTACATCAAGAAGGTGAGGGTCGTCTCGACGGTCACGTACTACCTCTCCGACTAGGCGCTCCCGGCGCGCCGCCCCATGTGCTCACACACGCTCTGGCTTCCGCTCGCTGCGCGGTCCCGTAGGGGGCCGTGTGCCTTCCCGACACAGAAATTCACGTACGTCAAGCTGGACGAATCGCGTTTTGTCTTGACGGACAGGTCGGAGCGGGTCTAGACTGAACGATAGGACGCAATTCGTATAGTCGGTCCAGACGCGGCGGCCCTGAGCGAGGACGGGGCCGAAGTGCCGCGGGGCCGCTGACGGGGTGAGGATGAGCTCAATGAATGGACCGATCGCCGATGCGCGAGAGAGGATCGTCGCGACGGCTCAGACTCTGTTCGCGCGCTTCGGCCTGCGTAAGACGACGCTGGATGAGATCGTGCACCGCGCGAACGTCGCGAAGGGAACCTTCTACAGGTACTTCTCGAACAAGGAGGTCCTCTTCAGGGAGGTCATCGAGCGCGAGAGCGAGATGATGATGTCGCTCATCAACAGGGCGGTGGGTGAGGCCGCGACGCCCGGCGACAAGATGGCGGCGTACGTGAAGGCTCGGATGAGCGGCGTGTCTCAGCTCGGCAACCTGTACGAGGTTACGCGCGAGAGCGCGAGCGAGCACTGGCCCAGATGTGAGGGGATCAGAGAGAGACATCTCCTTGAGGAACAGCGCATCGTCAGAGGCATCCTAGAGGACGGAGTGTCGCAGGGCGTCTTCGCTTCCCGCACGCCGGATCTGGCGGCAGCCGCGATAGTGATGGCTGCGAGGGGCCTGGAGTCCTCGTGGATACTCGAGGCGAACTCGCTCGAAGCCGAGCAGGGAGCGGAGATGCTGCTTGGCGTGCTGTTCCAGGGGATAATGAGACGATGAGGACCGTGCACTGCGCGCGTCGTGTTGTCTGGGCGGCGCGGAGCGATACCGAGACGGGAGAGTCACGGTCCCGTAGCTGGTAACCGACGAGGCGGGGCGATCAGACTTGTGCTACGTCAAGATCGGGGACGGGACGGCGGCGGAGGCATTGCCGGGAACCACCGACGAGGTGAGGCCCAAGATGAGAACTCAGGACAGAGTGAGAATGGCCTGTCTGCGCGAGCTGACGGGTCTGGTGGCGGGACAGCGACTGCTGCGCAGGGCGGCCTTCGGCGCGGCGGTAGCGAAGGCGCGGCGCACGCTGCTGCGCGAGAACGAACATGACAGGCCGCAGCAGGTCAGACGGGACGTCCACGACCACCTGACCGCGCTCCTCTTCGGCATCGACAGAGCCATCGAGCGCGGAGACGTGTCCACGCACGTGGTGAAGCGTCTCTTCGACGTGTTCGTCGGCAACGTTCTGCTGCGGAGCACCGAGGACGCGGACATCGTGGAGTCGCTCGGCTTCTCTCCTCCAAAGTTCGTGCTCGTGAGCCCTACCGGTCAATGCAACCTGCGGTGCAAGGGCTGCTACGCGGGCAGCGACCCCGGCAAACGGGCGAGCCTCGACTTCGAGACGTTCGACAGGATACTGAGAGAGAAGCACGACCTCTGGGGCTCCCAGTTCACGGTGATCTCAGGGGGGGAGCCCTTCCTGTGGCGCGATCGCGGCCACGACCTGCTGGACATGGTCGCCAGGCACAGCGGCGATCTCTTCATGGTCTACACGAACGGCACCCTGCTCGACGATGAGACGGTCGCTCGGATGGCCGAACTGGGCAACGTCACTCCGGCGATATCGGTCGAGGGGTTCCGGGAAGAGACCGATGCCAGGCGTGGAGCCGGGACCCACGAGAAGGTGTTGGCCGCCTTCGCGAACCTGAGACGCCACGGCGTGCCCTTCGGAGTGTCGGCAACACCCACCAGGAACAACTGGGACATCATAACGAGCGAGGAGTTCGCCCGGTTCTACTTCGACGACCAGGGAGCGGTGTACGGCTGGTTCTTCCAGTACATGCCCATCGGCAGAGAGCAGACCGTCGACCTCATGGTGACGCCGCAGCAGCGCCTGGAGATGCTGCGCAGGACCCAGCGGCTGGTGCGGGAGCGGAAGGTCTTCGTAGCGGACTTCTGGAACAGCGGCCCGACGTCCTGCGGGTGCATATCGGCTGGCAGGCGCGGTGGGTACCTCTACATCGACTGGAACGGTGACATCACCCCTTGCGCGTTCGTGCCCTACTCGACGGACAACATCTACGACATCTACGCTCGCGGAGACGATCTGAACGCGGCTCTCGACTCGCCTCTCTTCAAGTCGATCCGGAAGTGGCAGGACGCGTACGGGTTCACGCAGCCGGCCGAGGGCGTCCAGAACTGGCTGTGCCCCTGCGTCATCCGCGACCACTTCGAGGTGCTCAGGGATGCGGTTCTGAGGTCGGGCGCGCGGCCCATCAACGACGAGGCGGCCGCCGCGATGGCCGATCCCGAGTACTGCCGGAGGATGGTCCAGTACGGCAGGGACATGAGGCGGCTCACAGGTCCCATCTGGGAGGAGGAGTACGCCCCCGCCAGAGAAGCAGAGGTCCTGAGCCACACGTGATCTCGTTCATCCCGGCGAGGCGCTCCGAAACCGTCCCGAGCATGCAACCTTCCTGCGGCGCGGCACATCTCATGTAGATGTTACGCGAGGTTCTGCCGGCGTATCCTGGCTCGCTGCCACAGGAGGTTTCGTGATTCGGCATCGGTCTGCAGTCCCGGGACTTTGCGGGATACTCGTGATCGCGCTCGTCGTGGCCACGGCATCGGCGCAGGTGACTCCGCTGGCCGTCGTTCCGTTCGATGAAGTCGATTCCCACATAGTCATACCGGTGAGCGTGGACGGGTCCGAGCCTCTCAACTTCGTCTTCGACAATGCATCAGGCGGGACCGTTCTTGACTCCTCGGCCGCCGACGTTCTCGGCCTGGCGGGTCCCGATGCCGGTGCCGCGGTGCCGGCCGTGGTCGGGCAAGGAGACGGTGGCGTGGTACCGGACGGCGCCGTGCCCGAGGGCGTCGTACAGGTCCAGGGAGGAGCAATCCAGATCGTCGGCGGGCAGGCCGTCATGGTCGACAGTGCCTCCGCAGCTCAAATGGTCGCAGGCAGCAGCGGCATCGTGATGGGCGGACCCTCGTCCTATGCGCAGATCGCGCTGGGCGGGCTCGTGCTCGACGATGTCCAGGTGTCGGTGCTCCCTCTGTCTCACCTGACGATGCCGACCGGCGAACCCGTGGACGGGATCATCGGGTACGACATCCTGAAGCGGTTCGTCGTCGAGGTCGACAACGAAGCCCATGTGCTCCGTGTGTTCGACCGCGACGCCTACGAGCCACGGGAGAGCGCGACCCGGCACGACGTAACCTTCCTTCTCGGCAACATGGCTCAGCCGTGTGTCGCCGGTGACATCGCGCTCCCGGACGGGAGCGTGGCGTCGGGAATGTTCGTTCTCGACGCGGGTGCGGGGGCCGACGTCGTGCTCAACAGCCCGTTCGTGGCCGAGCACGATCTAATCGCCGAACTGGACGTGGCGGGCGTCCCGCTGGAATCGGTGTCGGGGGTGACGCCCGACCGGTCCTCGGTCGTCAGGGGAGTCCTTCCGGGCTTCACGTTCTGCGGCGCCACCTTGTCGAGCGTTCCCGTCACCCTGAATCTGGGAACGGTCGGCTTCCTGGCCGGCGAGGGGTACGCCGGCGTGATAGGAAACCGCATCCTGAACCGCTTCAACATCGCCTACGACTACGTGGACGGTGTCGTCTATCTGGAGCCCATTTCAAGTTCGTGAACGACGGCTGGCGACCGCGTGGCCCTAAGCGGTCCACACCCCATGGCTCCCCCGCGTCAGGGGGGCACGATACGCCCGTTGTCCCCGTCCACCGACTCGTGTACGCTTCGTGAACGGAGCGTTACGTGAGTTGCTCACCACCGTACTCGCGCGCTCTCCGAACGTGGTGCATCTCTCGAAGAACCCTCGGAGGTTGCCGATGGCCTGGTGTGGTCGCTTCCGGCCGGCTCTGCGGACGCTGGCGGCGGTACTGGCGGCGGGTGTCGCGCTCTCCTCCGGCGTGGCGAGCGCGCAGTACGAGGGCGTGGACTACGTCTGGGAGGGGAACCCGGCAGTCAAGGAGAGGCTCGAGCGCTGGCAGGATCTGAAGCTCGGGTTCATGGTCCACTGGGGAACCTACAGCCAGAAGGGATGGTGTGAGTCCTGGGGACTGTGTTCCGAGGATGTCGACTGGCTCTCGCCTCCCGAGCCCGACTACCAGACCTACTACGACACCTACGTGGGTCTCAAGAACACGTTCGACCCCGTGGACTTCGATCCCGCCGAGTGGGCGGAGATGGCCCAAGATGCCGGGATGCGCTACTTCGTCTTCACGACGAAGCACCACGACGGCTTCTGCATGTTCGACACTCACCAGACCGACTACAAGATCACCGACGCCGGCTGTCCCTACCACGATGGCACGTACGCGAATGTCACCAAGTGCCTGTTCGATGCGTTTCGGGGCAGGGACTTCATGATCGGCGCGTACTTCTCGAAGCCCGACTGGCATGTTCCGTCGTACTGGTCGCCGCACTGGCAGCACTGCGGGCGCAACGTCAACTACAGACCGCTTTCGCACCCCGAGATATGGCAGGAGTTCTGCGACTTCACCTACGCCCAGGTCGAGGAATTGGCAACGGGGTATGGACCGGTCGACATTCTCTGGCTCGACGGTGCGTGGGTCGTTCCGGAGAACCGCGACCAGGACATACACATGGACCGCATCGCCGAGATGGCGCGCCGCCATCAGCCCGGGATGATCATCGTGGACCGCTGGGCGGGCGGGCCCTACGAGGACTACCGCACGCCCGAGCAGCGCGTGCCCGAAGAGCCGTGGGAGTACCCGTGGGAGACGTGCATGTCCATGGCCGGGGCCTGGTCCTACTACGCCGAGGACACGTACAAGCCCACGCGACAGCTCATCCATACGCTGGTCGACGTCGTTGCCAAGGGCGGGAACCTGCTCTTGAACGCCGGCGCGGACGGCGAAGGCCACTTTCACCCCGATGCCGTCTCCCGTCTCAAGGAGCTTGGCGCCTGGATGTCGGTCAACGGGGAGGCGATCTACGGAACCCGGCCCGTTCCGCCGCACAAGGAAGGCAAGGTCTGCTACACGCGACGTCGCGACGACGGCGCGGTCTACGCGATATACCTCTCCGAGGAGGGAGAGACGCTGCCCGCCGTGATCGAGCTGGGGGCGATGCAGCCCGAGCCCGGGGCGGAGGTCCGGCTCCTTGGTTGCGCCGCTCCGCTCGCGTGGAAGCCCGCCGGGCGCGGCGTGCGGATCGAGATCCCCGAATCGATCGTGGCGTCGCCGCCGTGTGAACACGCGTGGGCGATACGGCTGGGTCGTGTCCACGAGACCGATCCTCCGATCTCCGTGTCGGACCTCGCCGGGTGGCGGATCGCGGTGCCTGGCGACGCGCCGCCGGCCGTGGCGTACGCGGCCCGTGAGCTGCGCCGATTGCTCCGCGAGTCGGCGGGAATCGAGGTTTCGATCCGGGCCGATCCCGGGCGACGTGACGGGGGACATGCCCCGGGCCGCGCGACCGAAGAGGCGCGCGCGACTGCGAATGACGGCGACCAACTCGTCCGCCTGGCGATCGATGACACTCTCCCGGAGGAGGGGCTCGTCATACGCATCGGCGACGATTCGATCCGCATCGATGGCGGCTCTCCGCGCGGTGTCCTCTACGGCGTCTACGAGTTCGCTGAGCGCTATCTCGGGGTGAGGTTTCTCACCGCCGACCACACGTACTACCCCCCGGACGCAGCGAAACGCACCCTTCCGCGAGAGACTCACGCGATGACGCCGGTCTTCGAGTTCCGCTGGCCATACCTCGGAGAGACCGATCTACATCCGGAGTTCGCGGCCCGACTTCGAGTCAACACCGTGACGGGGGCCGACAGCCTGGGCGGGGCGACCGGGCAGCAGCTCATCCTCCACAGTTTCAGAGAGCAGCTCCCGGTCGACGTGTACGGCGAGGAGCACCCCGAGTACTTCGCACTCGTGCGCGGCGAGCGCTGTCTCGAGGCATTCGGCGGCGGTCCCGAGCCGTGTCTGAGCGATCCGGATGTGCTGGACATCGTCATCGCGGAGGTGATGGACGAGATTGCGGAGCACCCGGAGCGCAGGAACGTCAGCGTGTCGCAGAACGACAACGACGCCTACTGCCGGTGTCCTGCCTGCCGGGCGGTCAACGAGGCCGAGGGCACCCCGATGGGCGCGCAGCTCGCGTTCGTCAATGCCGTGGCCGAACGCGTCGCCTCGGTGTACCCCGACAAACAGGTCGGAACGCTTGCCTACTGGTACACGCGCAAGCCGCCGGTCCAGCTCCGTCCAGCCTCGAACGTTCAGATCCAGCTCGCCAACATCGAGTGCTGCGGGCTGCATTCGCTCTCCGACACTACGTGTCCGAAGAACCGGAGCTTCCTCGAGGACCTCACCGAGTGGTGTCGTGTCTCAGGCCAGGTCTATGTGTGGACCTACGTCGCGGACTTCCGCTACTACGACCTTCCGTTCCCGAATCTCCGGAGTCTCGGTCAGAACCTCCACCTGTTCGCCGACCTGGGCGTCAAGGGCGTCTACGCCCAATCGCACGGAACGACCACGTCCGGCGACATGAGCGACCTCAAGAACTACGTGATCGCGCGCCTGCTCTGGGACCCGTATCTCGACGGATGGGACCTTGTCGAGGAGTTCTGCAGGCTTCACTACGGTGCCGCGGGGGAGGAGATCCTCGCCTACCTGGTTCGGCTGCATGACCGCGCGGAGTCGATGGACATTCATCCAACCTGTTTCGCGACTCCGGAGGAGCTTGGGTTGGACGCCGAGTTCGCGGCCGAGATGATGGAGAGGTTCACGCGCGCTCACGCGCTCGCCGAGCGCGAGGGACCCGAGTACGTCGCGCGCGTCGAGAAGGCCTCGCTGGTTGCCTACCGCACCATGCTCGAGGCAGGCGCGCCTCTCGCGTATGCGGGCGGCACAGTGCGCAGGGTCTATCCGCCTCCCTACGAGAACGTCGTGGAGGAATACATCAGACTTGCGGAGGCGTACGAACTCGGCATGCCCGACGAGAGCACCGAACTCCCAAAGTTCGTCTCGCGTCTCAGGAGCGATGCCGCGACGGGTCGTCCGGCCGAGGCCCTCGAGAACGACGTCTGGCGTCTCGTGTTCCTTCCCGGCGACAACGGCAGGCTGGTCGAGATGACGCACAAGCCGAGCGGTCGGAACTACCTGCGCGCGTACCGCAACAATCTGCGCTTCGGAACGTTCGAGGAGTGGGAGTCGCTCCGGTTCGACGAGAAGGCCGACCTCGCGCGGTTCGAGGTCGAGAGCCTGCACGACGGTCTCGCGCTCCGGAGAGAAGGTCCGGACGGATCGCTTCACGAGCGCCGGATCGCGCTCGACGGCGACACGATACGGTGCTCGACCCGCGTGGAGAACCGCGGCGCCGACGCGCGCGAGTGGCAGCTCGTTGTGCACCCGGAGTGGAACGCTGGCACGAGCTCGGATGACTATCGTGATCTGAGTGCGTCGGTCCGGGTCGGCAACGAGTGGCGGGCCTTCAACCGTGACATGAACGCCGACCAGGGTCCCGACGCGCATCTGCTGGACGATGGGCTCGCCGGAGGCGCGATGGGCTTCTACAACCACACCGACGGCTACGGTCTCATGATGCGCTACGAGCCGGCGAACATCGGGAAGCTCCGCACGTGGTGGGTGCCGGGCTACCGTCAGATCAACCTCGAACTCGAGACCCGGCCCGTTATGCTCGAGCCGGGCGAGAGCTTCGAGATCGACTACTCGTTCGAGCCGTGGGACGGGGTGAGCTACTGACGACTGAACCGCGGGACGGGGTGCGCTGCTGATGACCGAACCGTGGGACGGGGCGCGCTGCTGATGACCGAACCGTGGGACGGAGTGAGCTGCTGATGACGGAGTGCGGCGTGCGTCTGAGACTCCGGTCCGATGGCGACCGCCGCCGGTGAGCCGCGGGAGTGTGACCATGTCTACGCGCTGTCTGTTTCTCGTCGGCCTGACGCTGATCATCCTGCCGCTGGCCGGCGCCGCCTCAACGCAGGCGGAGCCCGGCGTCGTCTACCGCGACCCGGCCGCGCCGGTGGAGGATCGGGTCGCCGACCTTCTCTCCCGCATGACGCCGGAGGAGAAGTTCTGGCAGCTCTTCATGCTGGCCGGCGAGTTCGACGGCGACGAGACGCGCTACACCGATGGGCTCTTCGGTCTCCAGGTTGCCGCAGACCCGGGCACCACGGACGTAGTGGCTCGGATGAACCGCATCCAGCGGCACTTCGTCGAGGACACGCGTCTCGGCATTCCCATCATCTTCTTCGCCGAGGCCGTCCACGGTCTCGTCCAGCGCGACGCGACCATCTTCCCCCAAGCCATAGGTCTCGCCGCGTCGTTCGACACCGACCTCATGGGCGACGTGGCGAGCGCGATAGCTGCGGAGTGCCGGGCCCGCGGCGTCCGACAGGTGCTCTCGCCGGTCGTCAACATCGCATCCGATCCCAGGTGGGGCCGCACCGAAGAGACGTACGGCGAGGACCCGTTTCTGTCCTCGGAGATGGGCGTCGCGTTCGTCACACCGTTCGAGCGCGGCGGGATCGTGACCACGCCCAAGCACTGGATCGCCAACGTCGGCGACGGTGGCCGCGACAGCTACCCCATCGACATCGACGAGCGGTTGCTGCGCGAGGTCCACGTTCCGCCCTTCGCGGCGTGCATCGAGAGGGGTGGATCCCGGTCCGTTATGGCGGCCTACAACTCGGTCGACGGTTCGCCCTGCACGGCCAACTCGTGGCTGAACGACGAACTTCTCAAGCGGGAGATGGGATTCGACGGCTTCGTCATCTCCGACGCCGCGGCCGTCGGAGGGTCGATCGTGCTTCACTACACGGCTTGGAACTGCGTCGACGCGACGGTGCAGGCGATGGATGGCGGCCTCGATGTCATCTTCCAGACGTCATACGCGCACAACACCCTCTACGGACGGGCGTTCCGCGATGGACTCATAGACAGCGGGCGCATCGACGACGCGGTGAGAAGAGTGCTCCGAGCCAAGTTCGAACTCGGTCTCTTCGACGACCCGTACGTTGCGCCGGACGAGACCACCGAACTCGGCAGCCGCGCGCACAGGGCGCTAGCCAGGCGCGCCGCGCGTGAATCTCTCGTGCTGCTCAAGAACGACGGGCCGGTGCTTCCGCTCAGCAAGGAACTTGAGTCCATCGCTGTGATCGGCCCCGACGCAGCCGAGGTGCGCCTGGGGGGGTACACCGCACCGACTGCCAGGTCGTGCAGCATACTGAGCGGGATCACCGAGCGCGTCGGCTCCGGGACGAGGGTGTATCACGCTCCCGGATGCACGAGGACCGAGCGTGAGTTCGATGCCGTGCCTTCGGAAGCTCTCTCCTGCGTGTGGGACGGCGATGAGGTCGCCGGGCTCCTGGGAGAGTACTACGGCAACGTGACGCTCGAGGGTGAACCGTCGATCGTGCGCGTCGACCCCGTCATCGATTTCGGGTGGACACTCGCGTCGCCCGACCCGGAGACGCTGTGGCGCGACTTCTACTCGGTCCGTTGGACCGGGATGCTCACTTCGCCCGTTTCCGGCCGGGTGCGTCTCGGGGTGGACGGCAACGATGGGTACCGCCTCTACCTGGACGGCGAACTCCTCATCGACGACTGGGCGAAGGCGAGCCACAGACTGATGAGCGCCGAGGTAGCTCTCAAGAAGGGGCGCGAGTACAGAATCAAACTCGAGTACGCCGAGCCGGCGGGAGACACGAAGTTCAAGCTCGTGTGGGACGCCGCTGCTCCACGTGACGGTGACGAGAAGATGCAGGACGCCGTCGATCTGGCCGCGCGCTGCGATGCGACTGTGATCGCGGTGGGCATAGAAGAGGGTGAGTTCCGCGACCGCGCTTCGCTGGCGTTGCCCGGGCGTCAGGAGGAGTTGATCACGAGGGTCGCCGGGCTCGGCAAGCCCGTGGTCGTCGTCCTGGTCGGCGGGAGTGCAGCAACGATGACTGACTGGGTGGACGACGTTCCCGCCGTTCTGGTCGCCTGGTATCCAGGGGAGGAAGGAGGTCGGGCCGCGGCCGACGTCGTCTTCGGGAAGGAGAGCCCGTCGGGTCGGCTGCCGATCGGGTTCCCTGTGTCCGAAGGCCAGCTCCCGTTCGTCTACAACCACAAGCCCACGGGGCGCGGGAACGACTACCTCGACCTCACCGGACAGCCGCGCTTTCCGTTCGGGCACGGGCTCTCATACACGACCTTCGAGTACTCGGGTCTACGTATCGAGCCCGGGGAGGTCGCGGCGGGAGACTCCGCGAACGCGCACTTCACACTGACGAACACCGGCGACCGTGAGGGCGACGAGGTGGTGCAGCTATACGTCCGCGACCTGCTCGCATCCGTCGCGAGGCCCGTGATGAGCCTGGCGGCCTTCCGGCGCGTTCATCTCCGGCCCGGCGAGAGCCGGGAGGTGAGTCTCGCCATCACTCCGGAGGCTCTTTCGATGCAGGACCGTGACCTTCAGACCGTTATCGAGCCAGGGCTCTTCCGCATCATGGTGGGTGCGTCGTCGAGAGACATCAGACTCAAGGGTGTGCTCTCGGTGGCAGACCGACCGCGGGCGAACGCCGAGTAGTCCCGAGGTCCCGACCCGGTCATCCGTCACGAGGAGAGATTCTTGAAGAAGCCGGAGAGCGCAGCAGCAAGAACCCTCAGTTCGAGCGGCCGGGTGGCCATGACCCTGGTCGCGCTCGCCCTCGTAGCGGCGCCGCTTCTCACCGGGTGCGGGCGTCTTCCCGACGGCAGTACCTGGGCGGACGAGGCGACGGTCGCTCCCGGCTGGGGTGCGGTGCGGAGCGCCGCCGGCGATGCGGCTCGCGAGCCGGAGACATGGGTCCCGGCGGTCGCGGCCGTGCTCGTCGGCCTCCTCGGAGACGATGCCAACCTGTCCGGATGGGCCACCGACCACACGCCGGTGTTCGGGTCGACCGGGAGGGCGGCCGCCGCGAGCGACGCCCTCGCCGCGGCCGCATACGCGACGTGGGTGGCGACGTCGGTCGCCGCACCTGGCGGGGAGAGGCCGGGCCGCTGGTGTGTCGACAAACTCCGAGGGTTCGGGGTGGAGGGAGTCGCCGTCGCCGCTACCGAGGGCGCGACGCTGCTCGTCAAGCGCGCGACGCGGAGGACGAGACCCGACGAGAGCAACCGGCAGAGCTTCCCTTCGGCTCATACCTCTAGCTCGGCCGTGTGCACCACGCTGTCGCTGCGCAACGCGAGCTGTTACGCGGCCGCTCCCTGGGCCGGCGTTACGACGAGGCTGGGGGCGGATGCTCTTGTCGCGGCCACCGGATGGGCGCGCATCGAGGCCGGGAAGCACTACCTGTCGGATGTTCTGGCGGGAGCGGCGCTTGGACACTTCATCGGCGCGTTCGTTCACGACGCGTTCCTGCGGCCGGGAGGACTCCGCGGGGTGAGCGCGGTGGTCCAGCCCTCCCGGGATGGCACGACCGGGGCCGTCTACTGGCGTTTCTGAAACACCAGCCCCAGACGGTCGGCCGGAGAGCCGCGCGACAGCAAACAGTCGGCGGGCCGCGGGGCAGAGATGGGTTCCGTCGCCTAGAGTGAGCCGGACGGGGCGCCCAGCGACAGGACGACCGAGACGTTGCCCCTGTCCGCCCATCCGACGGCGACGTACATCGGTCCGAGCACGGAGTCGGCGCCCACGAAGACCGAACCGCCGAAGCGCAGGTCCTGGAGAGTGACCTCATCCAGGCTGCTCCAGACGTTCCCCGCCTCCAAAGAGGTGCCCGCGTAGATCCCGGTTCCCGTGGCTATTGGGAGCCGGGATATCTTGTTCATGTAGATGAGATCGACGAGACCGAAGTTGGGTCCCCGGAGCTGGCCGGGCTCGAGCCCTGTGAGCGACAGGAAGCCTCCCAGCTGGAAGTCGTCGTAGGCAGGCATGCCGGAGTCGAAGTCCGAGCCGGCGGCGTACCCCAGCGTTACAGTGTGGCGCCCTAACGCGAATGCGCATCGACCCTCCGCGCTCACGCGCTCGAACGACGACCGCGACCCGAAGCTCTCCCGATAGAAGATGCCATCCACCGACAGCAGGCCACCGGACGTGGCGAAGGCCGCGGCATTCATGCGGTCGAACGTGAGCCTCGCGGTCCACCCGCCCGTCCCGTGGTCCGCGCCGCCCGCGGGCGGTCCCAGCCGAACATCGGCGGACTCGTGGCCGCGGAACGCGCCGACGCGCATCTCTCCGCAGGTGCCGAACTCCATGCCGGCGTGAAAGGAGGCCTCCTGAGTTCTCACGCGATAGACCGACTCCACGTCCTGTCCCGCCGTCACCTTGACGTCACGGCGCTCGAGTCGGATCTGTGGACTCACGAACAGGGCTCCCCCATAGTCAAGCGGTTGATACAGCTCAGTTCGGATCTCGTTCACACTGCCGAGGCTCGTCCACGTCATCAACTCCGCGCCGAGCTTGTTGATGCGGGCCGTCCGAAGATACGCGTGAAAGTCGTTCCTGCTGCTGCCCCGGAAGTCTGCGGCCAGGTGCAGCCCGAGGCGGAGATAGGTCGGTCCCCAGCTCTTGTCGTTGGCGGTGATGACGAGAACGTGCCGTCCACCGTCTCTCCGAATGTCGAATCCGACCGACTCGAAGTCCCCCAGGTCGTAGATCCGGTCGAGATCCCTGCTCAGCACGTTCAGGTCGAGCGGTTCGCCCGCCTTCGTCTTCATCACGTGTTCTATGACACGGTGGGACACCCGACGCGTCCCGGTGACGCGGATCTCATCAATCATCACCTCTCGCTCGGGACACCTCGTGCCGCATCGCAGCCGCTGGAGATACGCATCGTACGCCCTCTCGCTCACGGCGTACCGGGAGAGCGCACCGGTGGAAGCACGGGCCGCTGTCTCCCCGTCTGCGATGGCCTCTCCGGACAGAGCGAAGTCCACGGTCGACATATCACCGAGGTCCGGCGCGATCAGCACGTCGTTCGCGGTCAGAGTCTTGATCGCGGCGAGCGTGTTCTGGCGCGTCATGAGACCGATGTTCCTGCTGTAGATGGCAACGACCGAGTTCCGTTCCCATTCGCGGGCCACGGACGAGACGTCCACGGCTATGACGACATCGACCCCCAGCTTCCTCGCCACGTCCACCGGAAGGTTCCTGACTACTCCGCCGTCCACCAGGAGCCGGCCGTCGAGTTCCACGGGCGAGAACGCGCCGGCGACGGACATGCTGGCGCGCATGGCGTCGCCGAGGCTGCCGCTGGAAAGCACGACCATCTCACCGGTGTTCAGGTCGCAGGCCACTGAACGGAAGGGGATGGGAAGGTCGTCGAAACTGTCGTCATCGACCGTGCTGAGCGTCAGCATGTTCAGCAGGCGCTTGATCTTCCATCCGGAGACGAGGCCCGCGGGGAGCTTGAGCCCGTCCGGCCTGACCCCGAACTCCATGGCGAAGAGACTCCCGTTGTCCTCCTGCTTGCGTGGGAACGGGAGCGCGTCGCGGGGTGGGGCATCGTCAAAGAGCTCGTTCCAGTCGGCCGTCGTGAGGAGTTGTTCGATCCGCTCGGGTGAGACGCCTGAGGCGTAGAGACCTCCGACGATGGAACCCATGCTCGTGCCCACCACGCAGCTGAGCGGGATACGCATCTCCTCCAGGACCTTGAGGACGCCAACGTGCGCGGCCCCGCGAGCGCCGCCGCCACCCAGCACCAGGCCGATGCGGGGTTGCGTGCTGTCCGCCTCGGCGTCTGCGGCTGGGCAGGAGGAGGCGAGAATCGCCATGGCGAGGCAGGAGAGAATCACGCCGCGGCCGAGCGCGGCCCAGCGGCCGGGCGCTGCTCCGGCAGTCCTGCATGCTTCCATCAACGTGCTCACCGGTATCCTCGGTTCCTGTCCTCGTGGGGAACTGCGTGCTCAACTAGTGAGTCTTCAAGAGATTAGCGCATGGTCGGCCACCCGGCCAGAGCAGGTTCTGCCCCGTGGATCGGTGCATACACGCGGTCCCTGGAGAGACGGCTGTCCGCTGCCGTGTCTCGGGCCCCTGCGGCCGACGGGGCCCGTCTTCCACACCACTATAGTGACGCGGGTTCACCTGAATGGGGGCGCCTCAATAGGGCTTCAAAGCGACGGAGATGGGTGTACTATGGAAGTAGCAGTCTGCGAGATTATCGTCGCAGGGAGAAGACAAGGAGGCCGAATGACCGATTGACCGGAGCAGGTTCCGGACCCCCCTGGAAGCATCGCACCAGCAACACCGAAAGGGGGTAGAGACATGTCCATCCATTCCCTCACCGCTGAACAGCGGTTCGAAGCAGGTCACCTGGGCCGCATGTGGTGGGCCCTGATGGGCGCCGTGGCGGTTCACTTGGCGCTTGTTCTCACCCTCCCTCATCCTCACTTCCGGCCCTACGAGCTGTCAGAACCGGACGACCCCATCATCGTGGACGACTTCGCCGGCTTCGTGCTGCCGCCTCCGCCGGAGGAGGTGCGTAAGGAGGAGGCCGTGGCCCCGATCGCGCCGAGCGACGAGGCCGACCCCGGAGCCACCATCGCACAGACGGTCATCGACCTGCGTGAACCCTATGTCCCGCCGGCCGCTCACGTTCGCGAGCCGTTTACGAATATCTTCGACACGCCGCCGGTGGTCGTGAAGCAGGTGTACCCGGTCTACCCGGAGCTGGCCCGTCAGGCGGAACTCGAGGGCGTCGTCATGCTCAAGGTCGGGATCGACGAATCCGGCCAGGTCAAGGAGGCGCTGGTCGTCCGGTCCGTGCCGGGTTTGGATGAGGCGGCTCTGGACGCCGTACGCCAGTGGCGGTTCACGCCCGGCAAGCAGCGCGACGTGCCGGTTCCCGTCTGGATCGTCGTGCCCATCAGGTTCAGCCTGAACGGGTGACCTTACCTGCCCGCGAGTCTCGGCCGTGTCGAGACGGGCGCGGCACACACAAGCATCGACACGGCCCGGACTGGAATGGCGAAGCCCCCGGATTCGCTCACGGGGGCTTCGTCCTTGGCAGCGTGCGCCGCGACGTCACTTCTCAAGACCGTCTCGCTCAGACCACTCTCCTGAAGTCGATGAACCCGCGTTCCACATCCGTGTGCACCAGCTGGACGCGGAGCCGGTGGCCGACGTCCGTTCCCTCGAGACCGACCTCCAGTCTTCCCTCAACCGGTGGATTGAGAAGCCGCACCCACGTGCCCTTGTTCGACGCACCGGTGACGATGGCGTCGAACTGCTCTCCGATCCTGGACTCCAGCAACATGGCAGCGGCGGACTTCGTGACCTGTCGTTCGACCTTGGCCGCGGCGTCTTCCTTCTGCGTGCAGTGTTTGGCCAGCGCCTCCAGTTCGTCATTCCGGTAGGGCAATGGACGCCCCGCGAGCGCCGCCTTCAACAGCCGCTGGGTGATCAGATCCGGGTACCGACGGTTCGGTGCCGTCGAGTGAGCATAGTCTTTGACCGCAAGACCGAAGTGCCCGGCGACGGCGGCTCCCGGGGCTTGGACGACGTACTCGCCCGGACCGAGGAGTTTGATGACGCTGAGAGAGAGGTCGGGAAAGCGCAGCGGGTCGGCGGCTCTTGCCGACGCCAGGAACTGCTCCAAGGCCTTTGAGTCCGGCTCCGCGGGCAACGTCGAGCCCTGCTCCGCGGCGAGTTCTACGATCCGGCTCCAGCGCTTCGGCACGCGCACCACACGCCTGAGCGACACAGACTCCTTGGACGCGAGGTATCGGGCCGCGGCGCCGTTGGCGGCGATCATGAAGTCCTCGATGATGTTCTTGGCCCGGTTCCTGACATCGGCCTCGAGGCCTTTCAGCACGTCTCCGTCAAAGACCGGCCGGGCTTCGATCGTCTCTAGGTCCAGGGCGCCGTGGATGTGCCGCAGCGCCTTCAGCTGCTGGGCGGCGCGGTCCTGAAGGCGGATGTTCTCGTCGAGGCCGTCGACCGCGGCGACCTCACGCGGCATCGGTCCCCGGCCCTCCAGCCAGGCGGCAGTGCTGTTATAGGCGAGCTTCGCGCGACTGCGGACCGTCGCTTCATAGACGTCCGAACTCCGAATAGACCCGTCCCCGGCGAGAACCACTTCAACGACGATGGCGAGGCGGTCGGATTCACGATTGAGAGACGTGAGGTCCGTGGAGAGCTTGCTTGGCAGCATCGGGAACGTCTCGGCAACCGTGTAGACCGATGTGGTGTTCTGCCGCGCGTGATCATCAATGGCCGATCCCTTCTTGACGATCGCGTCAACGTCGGCGATGGCGACCATGATCCTGGTGGCCCCATCGGACATGGCCTCGGCAACCGTGAGCTGATCGAGGTCGCGAGACTCGTCGTTGTCTATCGAGCACCAGAGAAGGCCACGGAGATCACGCGTCGACCCGTCGGACCGCGTCGCCGGTCCCTGGATCTTGTCGAGTTCGGCCATCGCCTGGGGCGAAAAGTCCGGGACGAGTCCCCGTTTGAGCATCGCCCGACGGGCGATCCTTCGCAGGATGGAGCGGTGTTGCCTGCCGTTCGCATCCGTCATGTGTCTCACTCCCTCTCTCGAACGCGCTCCGGTACCGCACGGTCCGGCCGCGCTCGCTCTTCCCTGACTCACAGCGTCGCGCTGCGTCTCCCGACAGCCGACTCTCCTGTTCTCGGGTGCCCGACGACGCTGAGGCTACACGGGATTTGGGCCCGCGGCAAGTGCCGCGCCCCAGGCGACAGAGCAGGTCGCCGACCAGTAAGTCTCCTCGCGCTATCGTGGAGGTCTTCGACACACCGCCGACTGGATGCCTTGAGCCAGTTCGAACCGCCCGCTGAAGTTCAGCGTGTTGGTCTGTCGGCGCATGTAGGACTTCCACGCGTCGGACCCGCTCTCTCTTCCGCCGCCGGTGTCCTTCTCTCCGCCGAAGGCCCCGCCGATCTCAGCGCCGTTCGTGCTCGTGTTCACGTTCGCGATGCCACAGTCGCTTCCCGTTGCAGAGATGAACAACTCGCTCTCCAGCAGGTCGTTGGTGACGATAGCGCTCGACAGCCCCTGCGGCACGCCGTTCTGTATGGCTATGGCTTCCTCGATCGTCTCGTACTCCGTCACATGGAGTATCGGCGCGAACGTCTCCTCCTTGACGATCGGCGCATTGCCTTCGATCTCCACGATGCATGGGGTCACGAAGCAGCCGCCCTCCAGCGCGAGTCTCTCCCCACCGACGAGTACCCTGCCGCCCTGGGTCTTCGCGGTCTCGATGGCTTCCATCATCGCATCGACCGCGGCGCGGTCTACCAGGGGACCCATCGTGTTCCCCTCGTCAAGTGGGTGGCCGATGGGAGTCTCCGCGTAGAGCGTCGACAGCCCGTCCACGAAGGCGTCGTACACGGACGAGTGAACGATTGCGCGCCTGGTGGACGTGCAGCGCTGTCCCGATGTGCCCACCGCGCCGAAGTAGGTCGCGTGGATGGCCAGGTCCAGGTCGGCCTTGTCGCTCACGATGATCGCGTTGTTGCCGCCAAGCTCCAGGATGAGGCGCCCGAAACGCTCCTGAACCAGCCTGCCGACGTGGCGGCCTCCGGGCACGGAGCCCGTGTACGACACGAGAGCGACGCGCGGGTCGGTGCTCAGCAGATCTCCGATCTCGCTGCCCTTGCCGACGGTCAGGCTGCACACGGCAGGGTCATACCCCTCGCGCTCCAGCACGCGCTGTGCCATCCGGGTACACGCAATGGCGGCCAGCGGCGCCTTTGACGACGGCTTCCAGAGCACCGTGTCGCCGCACACGAGAGCCAGTGCGGCGTTCCAGCTCCACACCGCGACCGGGAAGTTGAACGCGGTGATGACGCCTGCCACGCCCAGAGGATGCCACTGCTCCTGCAGCCGGTGCCGGCCGCGCTCGCTCGGCATGGTCAGACCGTATAGCTGTCTGCTCAGGCCGACGGCGAAGTCGCATATGTCTATCATCTCCTGAACCTCGCCGCGGCTCTCACCGATCGGCTTTCCCATCTCCCAGGACACGAGCCGCGCGAGGTCTTCCGCGTGCGCGCGCAGCTCCTCGCCAAGGGCCCTCACGACCTCACCCCGCCGGGGGGCGGGCACAAGGCGCCACTCGGTGAACGCCGAACTGCATCGCGCCAATATGGTCTCGACCTCATCCTTTGTGACGCCGGCCACATCAGCGAGCGCCCGGCCGTCCACGGGAGACGTGACCGTGCGCGGGACACCGCTCCCCATCCACTCGCCGGCGAAACCTCCCCGGTTCAAGTCCTCGATCCCAAGTCGGTCGAGTACGCCCTCAACCACCGTCCGGTTCTCAACTCTCATGTGTGCACCTCCTTAAGCTCCAGAATAGCCCGAAGACACACATGACAGAAATTCATTGTATTCATGTGTAATATGAGTAGAATCAATATATGAATCTGGACCTGCAGCAGCTCCGCTCCTTCTTCATGGTCGTTCAGGCCGGCGGCTTCTCTAACGCCGCCCGGCGACTCAATCGCACGCAGAGCGCCGTCAGTCATGCGGTCCGCAAGCTGGAGGACGCAGCCGGCGTGCGCCTCATCGAGCGGCGTGGTCGAGGCGTGCGGCCTACCGAGGAGGGGCGTCGCCTTTACCGCGCATGTGAGTCCATCTTCGCGGAGCTTGAGATCGCACAGGAGGACCTGGAGCGCGGGCGGGGCAGGGTCAAGGGTCGTCTTCGCATGGGCGCGACCGTGGAGTTCGGCAACAGCGTGCTCATGCGCCACATTGAGCCGTTCATGGCCGCCAATCCGGGCATCGAGCTCGACTTCCGCCTGAGCTCAGACCTACTGACTCCGCTCCTTCGGGACGATATCGATCTCGCGATCGACTGCGGCCGTCATGACCTGCCGGAGCTGGAGCGCACCGTGCTGTTCAGAGAGGCGTACATGGTGGCGTGCTCACCATCCTACCTTGAGTCGCACGCCGTGCACGCTCCCGAGGATCTTGCCGCGTGCACGGTGATAACGATGGACAAGGAGTGCGAGTGGTGGAACAGGTTCCTGACGGCGCTGCCCGAGGCACGCAGGCCGGTCTTCGGACGGACCGTCGCGGTGAACCACATCAGAGGCATGATCAGCGCGGCGGTCAGCGACGTCGGTGTCCTGCTGGCGCCGAGCTACAGCGTGGAGAGCGAGCTGGGCAGGGGAGAGCTGGTCGCGCTGTTCCCGGAGATCAGGCTCCTGGAGGACAGGTTCGCCCTCTACCAGAAGGTCACCAAGGCAGGTCTGCTGAAGCACCGCCTGCTCAAGCGGTACCTCAAGTCGCTCAAGCTCTCCGAGTTCGGCGTCTGACGCGCGGTCCCGATCCCTCAGCCGGCCGTGCACACTGCCCGTCGTGTAGCTGCTGACCATCGCCTTGAGCTGGGAGCCCTCCTGGCCCGGCCGGTAGCGCTGCTGGGGCCGTGTGCTCTTCTTGCTTGACAGCAATCCGCCGGAATACTAGCCTGCGGCAAACCCGTCTGCCTGTGTGCATACGGCGGACGTCCCATTGGAGGAGGTGCGAGATGGAGAGGACGCAGATGGTGCGGCTGATGGTCGTATCGATCGTGGCTCTGATCCTGCTGCCGACGGCGTCGGCGCTGGCCGGGTCAGTGACGCT
>CAYNQF010000018.1:0-23321 GCA_964399265.1 uncultured bacterium
GCCACGGAGCCCGGGCGTAGAAAGGGCGCCCCGCGCACGACGCGCGGGGCGCTCTCTTGTTGGAATGCACCACGCTGAGCCGCACCGGTTGTGAATCCGCGCGGCGTCGCGCCTGCAGTGAATTCGCATTCGCAGTGGACTCCCGGCGCGTTCGGCTGTAGATTGACTGGCAACATGCCGAGCATCGGACGCGACATAACGGACACGATCGGCAGGACGCCGCTCGTGCGACTCAGGCGCGTGGTCCCCGAGGGACCTCGCGTACTCGCCAAGCTCGAGTCCCGCAATCCCCTGGGCAGCGTGAAGGACCGCCTCGCGTACGCGATGATCGCGGACGCCGAGGTTCACGGCACGATCGCGCCCGGTGCGACCATCGTCGAGCCGACGAGCGGCAATACCGGCGTCGGTCTGGCATTTGTGGGAGCCGCCAGGGGCTATCGCGTCATACTGACCATGCCCGAGACGATGTCGGAGGAGCGCCGCAAGCTACTGGCGGCGCTCGGCGCGGAACTCGTTCTGACTCCGGGTGCGCTCGGCATGAAGGGCGCAATCGACAGGGCGCATGAGATGCTGTCGTCGACGGCTGGCGCCGTCATGCTCGATCAGTTCTCGAACCCGGCCAATCCCGAGATCCACCGCCGCACCACCGCGCAGGAAATATGGGACGACACGCGCGGCAACATCGACGTGTTCGTGGCGGGCGTCGGCACCGGCGGCACGATCACCGGCGTGGGGGAGGCTCTGAAGCCGAGGCGTCCCTCGCTGCGCGTGGTGGCGGTCGAGCCGGCCGCGTCCCCGGTGCTCTCGGGCGGTGCACCGGGTCAGCACGGCATTCAGGGCATAGGCGCGGGGTTCTTGCCTCCGGTACTGAACCTGGACGTCATCGATGAGATTGCTGCCGTGACCGACGAGGATGCGCGCGAGATGACGTGCCGCCTCGCCGTTGAGGAAGGCTTGCTTGCCGGAATATCGTCCGGCGCCGCGGTCCACGTCGCCGCTGGTCTCGCTGCCAGGGACGAGAACAGAGCGGCCACGATCGTCGTCGTTCTCCCCGACACGGGCGAGCGCTATCTCTCCACGGGGGTCTTCCCGACCCCCTGATCTGCTCATCTCCCTTCCATAACGCCGCGTCTTGCGCTAATCTGGCGTTGCTGACTATCCGCCATCTGGTAGAAGGAGGGTAGAGATGGCTCATCGCGACAGGTGGGCGAGCCGGCAGGCGTTCATCATGGCGGCCGTAGGGAGCGCCATCGGGTTGGGCAACCTGTGGAGATTCCCCATGGTCGCCTACGCAAACGGAGGCGGCGCGTTCCTCATTCCGTACATTGTGGCGCTCATGACGGCCGGTATTCCGCTCATGATCCTCGAGTACTCGCTCGGCTCACTCTTTCAAAAGTCGTCGCCGGGCTCGCTACACGCCGCGAACCCGAGGTTCGAGATCATCGGGTGGTGGGCGCTCGGCATCGGCGCGACGATCTCGTTCTACTACGCGGTCATCATGGGTTGGTCGTGGGACTATCTCGCGTGCTCGTTCGGGACGCTCCCGTGGTGCGACAATGCGCAGGCGTTCTTCGACGGCCTGCTGGGGCTTACCTCGGGTCCGGGAGAGCTCGGCCACATCTCGTGGCCCGCGCTGGGGGGTCTGGCGATCACCTGGGCGGCCATCTACTGGATCATCAAGAAGGGCGTCCTGCGGGTGGGCAAGGTGGTCATGATCACCGTTCCGCTCCCGGCGCTCCTGCTGGTGCTGATACTCATCCGCGGACTCACGCTGCCGGGCGCGGTCGACGGGCTTCGCTACTATCTCACGCCGGACTTCGGCGCGCTCGCCAATGCGCAGACGTGGCTTCGGGCGTACGGCCAGGTGTTCTTCTCGCTGTCGCTCGGGTTCGGCATCCTGACCGCCTATGCCAGCTACCTTCCCAAGAAATCGGATGTCGCCAACAACGCGTTCATCACGAGCTTCGCCAACGCCGGATTCTCCTTCTTCGCTGGTTTCGCGGTCTTCAGCGTCCTTGGATACCTCGCGCAGGCCCAGGGCGTTCCGATCGACTCGGTGGTCAAGGGTGGGCCTGGACTTGCCTTTGTGATCTACCCGACCGCTATGAGTCTTATGCCCCTGGCTCCGATCGTATCGGTCATGTTCTTCCTCACGCTACTCACGCTCGGTATCGACTCGGCGTTCTCCATCGTGGAGGGCGCCGTGGCGGGGCTCCGCGACAAGTGGCACATCTCCCAGGAGAGAGCCAGTCTCTACTTCTGCATATTCGGGTTCTTGATGGGTCTTGTCTTCACCACCGGTGCTGGTCTCTTCTGGCTCGACATCGTCGACAGATGGATGAACGACTTCGGCCTCGTGGTCATCGGCTTCCTCGAGTGCATCGCGATCGGATGGTTCTACGGCACGGACAAGCTCAAGCGCTACATCAACGAGGTGTCGGACTTCAGGATCGGCGTCTGGTGGGACATCTTCATCAAGTGGGTTACGCCGCTCGCGTTGGGTTGGGCGATCGTGGCTAGTATAATCAACGACTTCAAGCAGCCGTACGGCGACTATCCGACGTGGGCGGTCATGGTCGGAGGGTGGGGTGTGGTGGCCGTCATCATAGTCGTGGCGGCGCTCATCACCAAACTCAGGCCGTTCAGGGACAAGAAGGAGGACTGATGCCGGCATCAGCATGGATAATGGCGATCGCCATCGGGATCGTCCTCTACGGCGGTCTGGGCATCTGCATACGCATCGCTGTTAGAAGAGAGAAGGAACAGAAGGGGGAGGAGTGAGGCACCGGACCGTAGTCGCGGCCGTCATTGCGCTGGCCCTGATGGCGCTCACGGCCGGCACATCTCCGTGTGTCGAATGGCCGTGGTCGCGGCGCTCTGACACGCCGGCGCCGGTCTACCCCGACGTGACCGCAACGCCCGTGTGGCTCACGGGTACGCTGAACGCTGGCGACGTGGTCGTGGTCGACACGCGCTCGTCCGGCCTCTACTCCAGAGGCCACGTTCCCGGAGCCGTGTCCATTCCGATCGACGCGCTGCCCGCTGACCTCCTGCGGGAGTATCGTCCGGCCGCGCTCGCCGACGCCCTGTCGGAACTCGGGCTAACGGGTCACGGGCGCGTCGTCTGCTACGGGGAGGACTCGGTGAGCGCGAGCGCGTCGTGGCTCTTCTGGGCCCTTGAGGCGGCCGGCGCCGAGGGCGCGATGGTCCTGGACGGGGGCCTGAACGGCTGGGTCGAGGGAGGTGGAGCCGTCGAGACCGAGGGACGGGGGCTTCCTACGGCCGCATGGACGGGGAAGCCTCACCCGGAGCGCGCGTCGAGCGCCGCCTACGTTGCCCTCCGGTTCGGCGTGGACGGACACGAGATCATCGACACGCGCGGCTGGGACGCGTGGCACGGCAGCAGCGAGCCCGACCAACGGGGCACACAGGTGAGGAGTGGACACGTGCCCAGCGCGTTGCCCTACGACTTCAGCGAGTTCTTCGACGACGACGGCAGGTTGGTTCCGCGGGAAGAGACGTGGGACCTCTTCTCGCGCGTCGGCCCGCGCGCCAGCTCTCCCGTGGACATGTCCGACGAGTTCATCGTCCACGGGTCGGGAGGTCAGGACGGCGCAATCGGTTACTTCCTTCTGAGGCGAGCCGGGCTCGGCAGAGTGCGATACTTCCCGGGAGGCTGGAGCGTGTGGTCGGAAGATGTGTCCATGCCCGTCGTGCGGATCATCGGCGCCGACGAGCTCAAGCAGCGTCTGGCGCGCGTGCGGCGCTGGCTGAGGCCGGACGCTCCTCCCGAGTCGTTCGCGTTCTTCGACGTCAGGCACTGGGGAGACTACGCAGGCGGGCACATCCCCGGGTCCGTCTCGCTCACTTCGAGCATCTTCGCGGATTCGCTCGACGCAAGTCTCGAGAGGAACTGGCCCGGCATCGACAGGGAGTCCACTCCGATCGTCACCTACTGCTACGGCCCCGAGTGCATCAGGAGTCGATTCTGCTCTACGGTCGCCGCCCGGGACGGGTTCGTGAACGTCGAGAGGTTTTACGGAGGGCTCGCCGAGTGGCGCTCGGCGGGAGGCGAACTCGTCCGCGACCAGGAGCTTCTGGACAGACTGGTGCGAGAGCGCGAAGAGGCCAGGGCCGAGGCCGAGAGGCGCAGGGAAGAGCGAGCCGCCGCGGAGAAGGACCAGGACTCCCAGGACTAGACGCGAGCTGCCGCGGACGCGATCGAAGACCCCGCCCGGTTGCCCTGACGGGGTCTCGTCTCAGTCAGGCCTTCCCGGAGTCTCTCTACTTCCGTAGGTTCTTGAAGAAGTCCTTGATCTTGCCCCACGTGCTGTCGTCGACCGGGGTCGTCGGGTCGGGAACCGTGCGGATGTTGGTGTTGATCTCCTCGACGTGCCACCATCCGACATCCTCGGGCGGGAACTCGATCCACACCTCCTGGCACTCCTGCGTGATCGGTTCGGTGGTCTCGATGATGTTGCAGAAGATCGGGTAGACCTCGTGGTACGAGAACTGGCGGTCTGTGGCGTCCGCCTCCTCGACGTACTTGGGGGCGACCGGCCGTCCATCTCTGCCCGATCCCGTGAAGACGAGCTTGATGGTCGGCCCGATCCACTCCACGTGGTGGCGCTCTCCGTCGAACCAGATGTAGTCACACTGATCGATCGTGCCGTTGCCGTCTGAGTCCTCGTGGTTCGTCTGCTGTGCGTACTCGCAGTAGCTGGGCACCAGCTCGTGCCACGGCGAACCGTCCGGCGGCCACGTCGGATCGTAACCGCGTGCCGGCACTCGGTAATCGTAGTAGTGCATCTCCTGTGCGAATGCCGGCGCGACCGCTGCGAGGACGACGAGAACCGCCAACGCGATGACGAGTCTTCTCATCACTGGCCTCCCTTCCCGGCGCTCCGGACTCGAGCGTCAGCTCTCACTTCTCTGCATGCACACCACAGGCCCGACTGACCATCGGTCAATATGCCATAGGGAGGGTCCGTTGACAAGGGCCCGGTTTCGCTCTGGTTGAACTCACGTTCGACTTCGTGTGTTCGTGGCGACATGTGAGCGGCCGTTCACCGGTGGCGAGCGCCGCGCAACGGCCTGAGCGGCGCGCGTCGGAAGCGTCGCGGCGGATGTCTGAGCGGCCGCTCGGCGAACGGGAGAATGGACGACGCCCGGCACTTCGCAGTGCCGGGCGTCTCTCGTTACCCTCGTGTCGCGTCTTCGCTCTACTCCAACCCGAAGAAGCTCTTGATCTTCGTCCAGGTGCTCCGCTCCACCGGACTCGGCTCCTCGGTGACGGTTATGTCGAGACGAACGTCCTCGACGTGCCACCACCCGTCCGAGAAGAGGATCATGTCGCAGAAGGATATCTCACCGTCCTGGTCCGAATCCTCCCAGTCGAGAATCTCCCACGTCTGACAGAAGACGGGAGCGACCTCGTGCAGGAACTCCGTTCCAGGCTCCGGCTCGAGCCAGCGCTCTCCCGGTGCTTCGGTCCAGGCGAGGTAGTAGGTCGGCCCGGCCCAGTCGACGTGGTAACGGATCCCGTCGGCGACGATGACGTCACACTCGGAGACGACACCGTCCCCGTTGTCCTGGTAGTCGTTCTGGAGGTGAGGTGTGCAGAAGGCAGGATAGAGCTCATGCCACTGCGCTCCGTTCGGCGGAATGCTGTCGTCGAACCTTATCGGAGGTCCGCCGGACTCGAGGTACATCTGTGCCCCCGCCGGAATGGCAAGAGCGGCGATGAAGAGCGCCATCACAACGTACCGCATGCCGTCCTCCTCTCCTGTACGCTTGGCTCGGGTGAGCAAGCGTCACCTTTCTTCCCGAGCTGCCCCGCGGGGCCGTGTGCACGGGAAGTGTCTCATCGGGGCGGAGCATAGCACAAATGTGTGGCTCAGTCAATCAAGGAGGGGCTCTCCGCACCGGAGCTGACGTTCTCCAGTCGGGTTGACTCGAGTCTCGCCGGGGCTTAGCATGGTAGTTGCAGGAACGCAACCACGGTGACTGAAGGGCCGCCGGAAGGAGGAGCGAGGTTGTCGTCATCGAAACGCACGAGCGGCGGATCCCCGCGGAGGTTGTCGTCATCGAAGCACAAGGACGGCGCGGCCCCGCGGAGGACCAGACAACGGCTCCCTGAGGCGGGCACGTTCGCAGGGCCGGAGAACGCCGGGGCCATCCTCGAGAGCATCGCCGACGGCGTGTTCACGGTCGACTCCGATTGGAACGTGACCTCGTTCAACCGGGCGGCCGAGCGGATGACCGGGGTCGCGAGGGAACAGGCGGTCGGGAGGAAGTGTTGGGAGGTGCTCAAGGCCGGCGTGTGTGAGACGGGCTGCGTTCTGCGCGAGACGATGGAGACCGGCGACCCGGTGGTGAACAGGCCTGTCTACATCGTGCGGGCGGACGGCGCCACGATCCCCGTCAGTGTCTCGACCGCCCTTCTGAGAGATGAGAGGGGACGGGTGGTCGGCGGCGCGGAGACGTTCAGGGATCTGTCGGTGGAAGAGGAACTCAGGCGTGAGCTCACGCGCAGCTACACGTTCGAGGACATGATCAGCAAGAATCACGTCATTCGGCGCGTGTTCGACGTCCTGCCCGACATCGCGGAGAGCGAAAGCACCGTGCTGATCATGGGGGAGAGCGGGACCGGGAAGGAACTCCTGGCGCGGGCGATACACAACCTGAGCCCGCGCAGGGACAAGCCGATGGTGGTGGTGAACTGCGGAGCCCTGCCGGACACGCTCCTCGAGTCGGAGCTGTTTGGGCACAAGGCCGGGGCCTTCACGGACGCGAAGCGGGACAGGGCAGGCCGGTTCGCCCTCGCCGAGGGAGGCACGATCTTCCTGGACGAGATCGGCGACGTCTCGCCAGCGCTCCAGTCCAGGCTCCTTCGTGTGCTGCAGGACGGCACTTACGAGCCGGTCGGAGGCACCAGGACCGAGCGCGCCGACGTGCGGGTCGTTGCCGCGACCAACAAGCCTCTGCCTCAGATGGTGGAGTCCGGCGAGTTCCGCACCGACCTATTCTATCGCATAAATGTCGTCACTATCGAGATCCCGGCACTCCGCGATCGCAGAGAGGACATTCCGCTTCTGGCCGACCATTTCGTCAGGCGGCTCAACGTGCGGAAGGGGAGAGACGTCTCGGGTGTGTCGCCGGACGCGCTTGACGTTCTGATGCGTCACGATTACCCGGGAAACGTGAGAGAGCTGGAGAATGCGATCGAGCACGCGTTCGTGACGTGCAGATCGGGCTCGATCAGGAGGACGCACCTGCCCGCGGGTCTTGTGTCCGGCCGGAGTGGAGAGCCGTCGACTCCACTGTCGTTCGACGACGCGGAGCGTCTGTTCCTGCTCGCGGCGCTAGAGCGCCACGGATGGAACAAGGCGGCAACGGCACGCGACCTGGGCGTCCACAAGACCACGCTTTGGCGCAAGATGAAGCGGCTCGGGATAGACCGACAGACCCGCAGTGATTAAGGCGGGGCGCAGGGAGGTCTCGCAAGCATGTCTGCGCCATCCTTACCGGCCGCGGCACGTGTCTCGCCGGGGCGCAACACGTCACAGTAGTTGCATTGCCGCGACCCGGTCTCTCAGGTGGTTGCTATATCGCAACCATCTGGAACCATCCCGCCTTTACCCACCACCTGGAAGCCAGCTGTAACTCACTGTATATAGGTCACTTATCATCAGCTGTGGTCCGCGGCGGGGAGTGGCACGGCGGGTGCATTGGTGCGTGGGCGGAGGCGTGATGATCGTAGGGATCACAACATGGGGCGACAGAGTGTCGCCTGTGCTCGACGCGGCAGAACGGCTTGTCATCTTCAGGTCCGGGCCGTGCGCCGGCGAGAGACGCGCGGTCGACCTGTCGGGGCGGTGCGCCGGCGGGGAACGAGCGGTTGACCTTTCCGGGTTGTCGGTGTGGCAGCGGGCGGCTGCCATCGAGGCAGCGGGGGTCGATGTCCTGATATGCGGCGCCGTGACGACTCGACTCCTGGGTGCGCTCACGGGTTCCGGAGTGACGGTGGTCCCCTGGGTATCGGGTCCGGTGAGCGAGATACTCCAGGCCTTCAGCTGCGGTCGTTTGGACGAGAGGTTCAGCATGCCGGGGTGCGGAAGGGGCAGACGACGGTCAAGGAGGGGACGATGAGAGTAGCGGTGACGTCGACGGGCCCGGACACGGCGAGCCAGGTCGACCCGAGGTTTGGCAGAGCCGACTGGTTCGTGGTCGTCGACACGTCGAGCGGACAGATCAAGGCGATCGACAACTCGGCCGGGGCGGATGCCAGGTCTGGAGCAGGTGTGCAGGCGGCGCAGGCGGTGGTGGGCGAGGGCGTCGAGTACGTGCTGACAGGGCACTGCGGTCCGAACGCCTTCAGGACGCTCGACGCCGCCGGCGTAAAGGTCGTGGTCGACGTGAAGGGAACGGTCGAGCAGGCGATAGACATGTTGAAGTCGGGTGACCTGAAACCGGTGGCGGGTCCGAACGTGCAGGGGCACGCCGGCTAGCTACTGACACGTTCCGGTCGTTGCGCTCGAAGTTGCAGGAGTCGGATCGACCGGCACGACGAAAGGAGGCGGCAAGATGCCGCGCGGAGACAGAACGGGACCGATGGGATACGGCCCGATGACAGGAAGAGGCGCCGGGTACTGCACCGGCAACGGAATGCCCGGATACGCCAACCCTATGCCCGGCAGAGGTTACGGGAGGCGGGGCGGCTTCGGCGGGCACGGAAGGGGCTGGAGACACGGCTTCTACGCCACCGGGATGCCCGGATGGGCACGCTTCGGCTGGGTCGGCCCGCAGTATGCGGCGCCCTACCCGCCGGTCGTGGAACCGGCGGCCGGAGACGAGACGGACGTGCTTCGCGAGCAGGCCGAGTACCTGAAGGAGGCGCTCGCGGACGTCGAGAAGCGGCTGTCCGAACTCGAGTCGGGTGGCGGCGAGTAGCCGAGTGACGAGATGCGAATAGCCGTTGCCAGCGGAAAGGGGGGGACGGGGAAGACGACGATCGCGACCGGCCTCGCGGTGGAGTTCGCGGCGCTCGGGAAGAGCACGACCTACTTCGATTGCGACGTCGAGGCGCCGAACGGCGACATCTTCCTACGTCCCTCTCTCGACACGTCCGAGCCCGTCGAGGTACAGGTTCCTGTCTTCGACATGGACGCCTGCACGTCCTGTGGCAGATGCTGCGAGGCATGCCGCTACAACGCGCTGGCGTGCATCAAGGACCGCGTGCTCACCTTTCACGAGATGTGCCACGGGTGCGGCGTATGCTCGCTCGTGTGCCCTGCTGGTGCGGTGAGCTACCGACCCAGGAGGGTCGGTACCATCGACCAGGGTTGGGCCGGGGCCGTGCGGTTCGTGCAGGGGAGGCTCGACGTGGGAGAGGCGATGGCGACCCCGGTCGTCCGCTCTCTCAAGTCCCGCGTGACCAAGGACGGCGTGACGGTTCTGGACTCGCCGCCCGGGGCGTCGTGTCCCGTCGTTGAGACGATCAGAGATAGCGACCGGGTCGTTCTGGTGACCGAGCCCACGCCGTTCGGGCTCAACGACCTCAGGATCGCGGTGGAGACCGTTCGCAAGCTTGGCCTGCCGGTGGGGGTCGTCATCAACAGAACCGGAATCGGCGATTCTCGCGTGGTCGAATACTGCGCCGCCGAGGGCCTGCGCGTCTATGCCGCCATACCGGACGACAGGAGGATCGCGGAGGCGTACGCACGCGGTGTTCTTCCGGGAAGTGTCTCAGTGGAGTTCCGCGAGGCTCTGAGCCGTCTGGCCGGGGAGCTTCTCGAACCCAACGGAAGGTCGTGGTCAGGAGGCACGGGCTGAAGGAACTCGTGGTAGTGAGCGGAAAGGGCGGGACCGGCAAGACGAGCGTAGCGGCCTCGTTCGCGGCTCTCGCGGCCGACAAGGTCGTCGCCGACTGCGACGTCGACGCCGCGGACCTGTATCTCGTTCTGGCGCCCGTCGAGGAGCGCTCGGAACCCTTCGTCGGCGGCTCGAAGGCGACAATAGACGCGGCGGTATGTACGGGCTGCGGACGGTGCGAGGAAGTGTGCCGCTTCGCCGCCATCCGCACGGCGACATCGGACGATCACGATGCCGGTCATGACGGGGCCATCGGCCACGGCGCCGCCTCGCAGGCGGCCGTTCGCACGGTTGACGCTTTCGCGTGCGAGGGTTGCGGTGCCTGCGAGATCGTTTGCCCGGAAGGGGCGGCGAGACTCGAAGAGGTCGTGAGCGGCGAGCTCTTCATATCGGGATCCAGACTGGGGCCGTTCGTTCATGCGAAGCTGGGCATAGCCGAGGAGAACTCGGGGAAGCTCGTGACGCGCGTCCGGGCAGAGGCGCGCAGAGTGTCCGCCGAAGAGAGGCTGGACCTCGTCATCATCGATGGGTCGCCCGGGATCGGATGCCCCGTGATCGCGTCCCTGACTGGAGCGTCCCTGGCGCTAATCGTGACCGAGCCAACTCTGTCGGGATTCCACGACATGAAGCGTGTGGCCGACGTCGCGATCTCTCTGCGCACGCCGGTGGCCGTGTGCGTCAACAAGTGGGACCTGAACCCCGACGTGGCCGAGTCCATGAAAGAGTGGTGTGCCGGAAGGGACCTTCCACTGGTCGGTCGGATGCCCTACGATAGTGAGGTGAGCGCCGCGCAGGTACGCGGCCTCTCGGTCGTGGAGCACTCGAACGGGCCCGCGGCGCGAGCCATCAGGGACATCTGGAGCGTCGTGGCTGGAATGCTGGGCGTGGAGGAAGGAAGGTCCGATGGGGACGGATGAGAAGAAGTGCGAAGACTGCTCGTCGACGTCGTGCTCGGCGAGAGCGCGTAAGGACGGCGAGAGCGACAAGGACTTCCAGGAGCGGCAGATCCTGGCTCAGAGGATGTGCGGCATCAAGCACAAGATCCTCATCCTCTCCGGAAAGGGAGGCGTCGGCAAGAGCACGGTAGCCGCTACGCTGGCTCTCGCGCTGTCGCGGGCCGGGAGGAAGGTCGGCCTGCTCGACATAGACCTGCACGGACCGAGCATCCCGAGGTTGCTGGGGCTGACTGAGGCGAGGGCGACCGGCACGGAAGGTTCGATCAACCCTGTCGTCGCTGCCGACGGCCTCCGCGTGATGTCGATGGGGTTCCTGCTGCCGAACAGGGACGACGCTCTGATCTGGAGGGGTCCCCTCAAGTACGGCATGATCAAGCAGTTCCTGAGGGACGTGGAGTGGGGCGAACTCGATTATCTCATTGTGGATTCGCCTCCGGGAACCGGCGACGAGCCGCTCTCGATCGGCCAGCTGATAGAGGACGCTGACGGGGCGGTCCTGGTGACGACCCCGCAGGCGCTCTCGGTGAGCGACGTCAGGAAGTCGGTCAACTTCACGCGGCAGCTTAATCTCCCGGTCCTGGGGGTGGTCGAGAACATGAGCGGATTCGTCTGCCCCGACTGCGGAACGAAGGTCGACGTTTTCGGGGCCGGAGGCGGGGAGGCGATGGCGTCAGACATGGGCGTGCCCTTCCTGGGTTCGATACCGATAGACCCTGCCATGGTGCCCGCGGGAGACAGCGGAGACCTCTCCGCATACTTGGCGGGGGGCACTCCTGGAGCCAGTGCCTTCAAGGAACTCGTTGACAGGTTGGTCGGCCTGGTCGAGCAGGGCGGAGGAAGGCCGGCTGGGGAGGCCGACGGCGAATCGGAGGAGCGGAATGACTGACGAGAAGGGCAATGTGAACGAGGCCGGGGGCGGAGAGGGCCGTAGGATAGCTGTGCCTGTGGCGGGAGGTGTGGTGGCCGAGCACTTCGGGCACTGTGAGGAGTTCGCCATCTTCAACACCGACCCAGGCTGCACCAGGATCGACGGGGTAACGACGGTGCCTGCGCCGCCGCATCAGCCGGGTTTGTTGCCCGAATGGCTCAAGGGCCTGGGCGTCAACGTCGTGATAGCCGGGGGGATGGGGCAGCGGGCCAGGGATCTCTTCCAGGCACACTCGATCGACGTGGCGACGGGGGCCGGCGGGTCCGAGGCCCGAGAGGCGGCTCAGGCGTATCTGGACGGCACGCTGGAGGGTGGAGCGAATCCCTGCGATCACTAGTGGCGGTACGATCGGTCGCGTAGCGCGGCAGCGTGACCATCAGTGATACCAGGAACGGTGGCTCCGCGAGCCACCGTGACAACTGAGAAGAAGACGGACGCCGACATGATCGGCGCCCGTCTCACATTCCGTCTCAGGCTCTCCTACGAAGCCTCGCCGCTACTCGGACATGTCCCCAGGGCGTCGCACGCCTTCGGGCATGTTGTCGTCGGCGTCTCCGCGGAGGTCGCACCTGCCGTCTCGGCGGGCTTCGCTGCGCGAGGACAGCTGCCGCTCTGTGCGGCGGGGCAGCTCTCCTCGTGTGCTGCCGGGCAGCTTCCGTCCAGGAGCGCAGGGCAGTCCGCGTCGTGCGCGCAGACTATCGTTCCGTCAGCCGCTTCGACCTTCTCGCAGCTGCAACCTTCGGGGCACTCCTGACCCTCGGTGGCGTACGGGCACGTGGGCGTCTCCGCCTTCGTATCGGCCTCGACCACCTCCGTTCCCTCCATGGCCGGGCATCCGGCGCAGTCGGGGCTCGCGGCCGAGCAGACGGGGTCGCCCGGCTGCGTGCTCTGGGGACAGGTCGCGGTGGCCGACAACTGATCGGCCGCGTTGCCCTCGGCCCTGTTGTCGCAGCCGCACAGAAGACCCGCTGCGATGACAGCTGACGCGACGATGATGAGGGGGTACCTTCTGCTCAAACCGACCTCCTAGCGCGCCAGGGGACGCGTGAGATGTGGCCGGCCTCGCCGGCCGGCTGGCTGCTGCTCGCCAATGTCACAAGTCTAAGTGTAACGGGTCGGAGAAGCAACCGGCTGTCGGCGGGTCGGTCCGGGAAAGACACCTCGACCGTAGCCGGCGCCGGGCGGTCGTATCACCAGGGATACGCAGTTAACTCGTTGATAGGCAACACGTTAGGCCTGGGGCGCCGGCGGGCGTATCGGAGATGATACGGTTCACGGAGGCGCTGACGGAGTCAGCGACGCCCGTGGGCAACGTAACGTGTTGTGGATAGACGAGTTAACGTCCAGTCGCATGGGGGGACCGTTCAGGAACGCGGGTTGCCCTATAGCCGGCAGGTAGGAGCGGGCTCAAGTGAGCCACTGCAAGTGCCGGCGCCGCCCGCGGCTGAGCGGCGCCGGACACCAACGGGCGGTTCAGCGCGCCGCCACGAGGAGGCCGGCATGAAGACGGTGAAGAATCTGGACGACTGCAGGTACATCGGCGACCGGACCACGACGATCGTGCATGATTCGTGGAACAGGGACAGCGAGCACTGCCTGCTCGACGAACTCGTGGACAGGGGCGACGCCGTGGGGTTCGACCCCGATACCCTCGAGCAGTCATTCTGGGAGGGGTTCGACTACTGCGACCACTGCTTCGGCAAGAGGGACCCTACTTCGCCCTACCGCGGCAAGTCCAGGGGCAGAGCCAGGAGCGGGAAGTCAAAAGCCTCGCTCGGCATGTCTCTCTCCGGGTAGGTTCATCGACTCGCACGCCCGGGCGATGGAGTCGGTCGTCCCGCTCATGAAGTCATCGCCCGACAGCTGCAGGACGACGTCCTCGTACGCCGACCGGAGGCACTGCCGTACCTTCTCGATCTCGTACAGCTCCACCTGAACGGAGTTGGGTCTGACGAGTATCACCGAGCTGCCACGGCGCGGGCGGTGACAGAGCAGCATGTTGTAGCTCGTGATGGTCCTCTCCTGGATCCTCCGCGCGAACACTATCAGATCTACGGGGTCCGCGAGCTCGGACTCCGGCAGGCTCTCGCCGACGTAGCCCAGGTCGGAGGCTATGATCGCGAGGGGGCGCGGGAAGAACCTGCGCGATCTGCGGCGCCAGTCGCTGTACGCGGTCAGAATGGGGAGGTGCTCCACGGCCGCCCCGTCGATGTAGTAGTGCCCGTCGATCAGCTTGGGCGTTATCACACCCGGTATCGACATGGACGCGCCTATGGCATCGGCGACGGGCACGTCGGGCGTCGTCTCCGCCGAGAAGACCCTCTTGACGACCGGCAATCCCGCCTCGGCGCCGGTCCCTATGTCCACGGCGACGCAGTGGAAGGGCATCTCGAGTTCGCTCATTCTTGGCACCCTGCCGACGTACTTCATCAGGATGTCCTCTACGTACCCCTCGACGCGCTTGAGGTCGTAGATGCCCGCTTCCTTGAATGTGTGTCCGAGTATCGAACGCTTGATGGCGCCGGTGACGAGTCTCAGGGCCGGGTGCCTAGCGGCGAACCCGAAGAGGTCGTCGGCCGACCTTATGTCCAGCATTGCGGCCTCGATGTCGTCGGTGCTCATCCCCGAAGCTCTTAGACCTCCCACGACCGCGCCTGCCGACGTTCCGTAGATGCGTGTCGGAGCGACGTCCAGCAACTCGAGGACCCTCAAGAGGCTGATGTGGGCCGGCATGGCCATGCCGCCGCCGGAGAGCGCGAGCACTGTCTCGCCCTTGCCGACGTGTTTGACAAAGGGGGCGAAACGGTTCTTCCACCGCGCAAGACCTTCACCGGAGAGTGTCGGTGCTCCCTCCGCAAGCGGCTCCTGTGGCTGGCGTGCGAGCGTGAACCAGCCCCTGCTCCTTTCTCCACTCATCGTCCTGACCTCCGGTCGAGCTTCGGCCGCCGCGACCGATGCACCGGCAGCCGCCCTAGGGAACTCGACCATGCCCGCATGCAAGCGCGGGCTCCCAAGACTACCCGCTCACGAGTCCGAACAGGATCCCGGTCACGGTGGCCATCGATATGACGAGCGCGAGGTAGACTGCGGTCTTCCTCGTTCCTATGATGCGTCTCAGGATGAGTACGTTCGGCAATGATACGGCGGGTCCAGCCAGAAGGAAGGCGAGAGCCGGGCCCTTGCCCATGCCGGCGCCCAGCAGTCCCTGCACGATGGGCACTTCCGTCATGGTGCAGAAGTACATGAGGCCCCCGGCCGCCGAGGCCATGAGGTTGGCCCCGAGCGTGTTTCCTCCCACCAGGTCCTGAACCCATGCCCGGGGTATGAGACCCTCGTGACCGGGCCGGCCGAGCGCGAACCCGACCATCATGATGCCCAGGAGCAACATGGGCAGCATGTCCTTGGCGAACCCCCACGTCTCGGAGACCCACTCGGCCGAGCGGGGCCGCGTCATCGCGAGCACCGTCGTGAGCACGACGCCCGTCACGAACGGCGGGAGCGGATTGCCTCTGAACACAAGGGCCACGGCGGCGACGGCTACGGCCGAGGTCGCGACCTTCCACGGGCGCACCCCGAAGAGCGTCACGAGCCCTGCGCCGAGCGCCAGTCCCGCGCCCGCCGTCAGCGTCCACTTCCATTCGAACATCCAGCGCCACACTCTCGACCCCGAATCGACGCTCGCCCAGTTGGCGAACACCAGCACTGCCACCATCGACGCGAGGAATAGAACTGTCTTCTTCACCGACACCTCGTCCTCGTACTCCGACGACCCGACCGGATGGTCGGTCGCGGTCGATTCTTCCTTCCTGAAGATGGCGCTCATCACGAGGCCGATGACGATGCTGAATGCTATTGCGCCGGCCGCGCGGGCGATGCCGATATCGGCGCCCAGGACGCGCGCCGTCAGGAATATCGCGAGCACGTTTATCGCTGGGCCGGCGTACAGGAACGTTGTAGCGGGTCCGAGCCCGGCGCCCCGTTTGTATATGCCCGCGAAGAGGGGGAGTATCGTGCAGCTGCACACCGAGAGCACGCCGCCGGATATCGCGGCAACCGCATAAGCCACGACCCTCTTCGCACCCGGGCCGAGATAGCGCATGATCGCGGACCTTGCGGCAGACGCAGCTATGGCGCCGGCGATGAAGAAGGCGGGGACGAGCCCGTAGATCATGTGCTCCCGCGCGTACCACTGGACGAGAGAGAAGGCCTCAACGATGGCGCCCGAGAGGCGGGGATTTCCGAGCGGCGCGAAGTAGAACGCGAGGAAGATCCCTAGCATCAGCAGGAGCGCTTTGATCTCACCCTTCCGACTCATCGGCTGCCCTTCTCTCGGCCCGGACACGCGCGGCGCAAGTCATCACCTCGAGCGCGCATGGCGTGACGAGCCGGTAGTACATGTGGTTGCCCCTTCGCTCGCGGTCCACGATGCCGGTTCGTCTCAGGAGGGTGAGGTGCTTGGAGACGGTCGACTGGTCGCTTCCCACCAGCTCGACCAGCTGGCAGACGCAGCACTCGCCGCGGCTCAGGCGATCGACGATAGTGAGCCGCGAGTCGTTTGCGAGCGCCCTCAGCACCTCGGCGTCCCGTTTGAACCTGTCTGTGGATGCAGTGCTCATGCCATCGAGTATATGGTTATATGGTCATATATGCAAATCGATCGGAGCCGACAACGGCCGCTTGAACGTAAGGCGGTTGCGCGCTATTCTGGTTCGTGGCTTCGCTAAGTCGCGTGCCTGTTGGGCACTACGTGACGGGCCGTTCACCGGCCCGTCAGTCGGTAGGGGACGAGGGGGTCTGGGCCGCCCGGTTGAGGCCGGACCAGGGACCACCGGACCGTCCCTGCAGGTCTGGAGGTGTTGTCAACATGCCTACGCTCTTTTCCAAGACGCGGCTCATGGAGTCGAAGATCGACCAGTACCTCGACCACGCGAGCGAGGCCGCGCTCCTCTTCCGAGAGGCCATCAAGGACTACCTGGGAGGCAGGCACGAGGAGTTCGAGGCTCGCCGCAGGCAGGTCACGGAGATCGAGAACAAGGCGGATCAGATCCGCATCGAGGTCGAGCGTCAGCTCTACATAGAGACACTGATCCCCGACGCGCGCGGAGACGTCCTCGGCATGCTCGAGCACACGGACGAGGTCGTCAACACGGCGAAGGAGACGCTGATGCTCCTGTCGGTCCAGCACCCTCGCATTCCCAAGGAGCTGAACGTCGACTACCTCGAGCTGGCCGACCACGGGTGCCAGGCGGTCCAGGAACTCGTGATGGGCATCAGGGCCTTCTTCAGGAATTCCCCAACGGTCACCGACTACGTTCACAAGGTCTGCTTCTGGGAGAAGGAGGCCGACAAGGTCGGCGAGAGGCTCAAGCGCAGGATCTTCGAGAGCGACCTCGAACTGGCGAGGAAGCTCCACCTGGGCGACTTCGTCGTCCACGTCGACACGCTCGCGGACGAAGCGGAGGACGTGAGCGAACGCCTTTCCATATCAGCGATAAAGCGAACGATCTGAGCACCGACGCGCCCCGGCCGTGACCCGGCGCGGAGGCGCGTCCTGTCTGCTGTTCCGAGGAACCGAACGGTATGATCCTGCTGTTCCTTTCCAGCGGCCTCTTCCTGGGCTGGAGCCTGGGGGCCAACGACGCGGCCAACATCTTCGGCACGGCCGTGGCGACGCGGATGGTGAAGTTCCGTACGGCCGCGGCCGTATGCGCCGTGTTCGTCATCATCGGGGCCGTCGTGTCCGGAAGCGGCGCGGCCGCGACGCTCGGTCACCTGGGTGCCGTGAACGCGCTCGGAGCGTCGTTCATGGTGGCCCTGGCCGCGGCGCTGGCCGTCCTGTGGATGACGAAGGCGCGGTTGCCGGTCTCCGTGTCTCAGGCGATCGTCGGCGGGATCATCGGCTGGAACCTCTTCACCGGGTCGGCGACCGACATGACGTCGCTCGTCAAGATCGTGTCGACGTGGATCATCTGCCCGATGCTGTCCGCCGCCTTCGCGGCTCTCTTCTTTCTGGCGGCTCGCGCGATACTCGGGCACGCGAGGATCCACATTCTGGAACTCGACGCGCTGACCAGGTTCCTTCTTATAGGGGTGGGAGCGTTCGGCGCCTACTCGCTCGGAGCCAACAACATCGCCAACGTCATGGGCGTGTTCATTCACGCGTTCCCCGCAGACGAGTTCAACGTGCTCGGTCTCTTCAGCCTCACCACGGCGCAGGTCCTTTTCTTCATCGGGGGGCTCGCCATCGCGTCGGGCGTCATCTCGTACTCCCGACGCGTGATGATGACGGTCGGCAAGGACCTCTTCAAGCTCACCCCGGTCACGGCACTTGTGGTCGTGCTCTCTCAGTCGATCGTTCTCTTCCTGTTCGCCTCGGCGCGGCTGCAGGTCTGGCTGCTTGCGCACCATATGCCCGCCATCCCCCTCGTTCCCGTGTCGAGTTCCCAGGCGGTGATCGGCGCCGTGATTGGCATAGCGCTCATCAAGGGCGGACGGAACGTGAGACTGGGAGTGCTTAGAAGGATCGCCGGAGGATGGGTCGCCACGCCGGTCATCGCGGCGGTCATAGCGTTCCTGGGGCTGTTCTTTCTTCAGAACGTGTTCGGCGTCGTCGTGCAGTACCCCGGTCCGTAAAGGAGGATGCCCGCGATGAGAGTGCTCTGTGCATTCCTGATGCTCGCGGTTGCGATGACCGCAGCTGCGCGCGACTGGAACGAGGCGCTTGGTGAACTCGTTGCCACCAGCGACCGGGCGGCCGGTGAGCGACTCATTGCCGAGATCGTGGACGCCGGACCGGGCTGCGGCGAGGTCGACTCGCTCTTGCAGAACTTTGTGTTTCCCCCCGCCGACGTGACGGGAGAACCCGTCATTCGGATGTCGGCGTGCATCGACTCCGTCGAAAGACCGTGGGTGCTGTATGTGCCGAGCGGCTACGACCCCGCGTCGCCTGGTCCGCTCATCGTGCTTCTGCACGGAGGCGTGAGCAGAAGCGAACTCATCGAAGATCCGCTCACGTACGCAAGAGAGGACGAGTTTCTCCCCGTCGCGGAGGCAAACGGGTGGATCGCGGCCTTCCCGCTCGGTCAGCTCGGCGCCACCTGGTGGGACGACGTCGGAATGGCCAACATCGACGGCATCGTGAGGTCCGTCAAGTCGGACTACAACGTGGACGACGACAGAGTCTGGATGGCCGGGTTCTCGGACGGCGCGTCGGCAGGGTTCACGTTCGCCATGGTGCGCCCCGACGACTACGGAGCCTTCGTAGCGCTCAACGGCCACATAGGCGTCGGGAGCCTGGACGGAGGCCTGCCGACCTACGCCACCAACATCGCAAACACGCCGATCTACGCCACGACGACGTTCGACGACGGCTACTACCCGTCCGCGCGCATGCGTCCGACCATTGAGATGGCGCGTGAGGCGGGCGGCGACATCTTCTACAGAGAGATGCCTGGAACCCACGACTTCAAGGACGTTGAGGGCGACCTTCCGGCGATCGTGCGGTTCCTCGAACGTCATCCGAGGGACCCCATGGCTCCCGACGTCGTGTGGGAGGCGTCCGATCCCGACTTCGGAAGATGCAAGTGGCTGTCGATAGACGCCGTGACGACGGCCGAGCCCGCGCCCTGGCATGTCGACCACAACGTGGCGCTCGTCGACGACCGCGTGTCGGTCGGGTTCTACCCTGACGCGGACTTCGAGGGCCAGGGCGTGCTGATCGGCGGGCTGTCGGAAGGAGAAACGGCCGCGCGGAGCGCCGGTCTCCGGCCGGGCGACGTGGTCCTGGCGGCGGACAGCGCGCGTGTCGACAGCCTGGGCGCGCTTGAGGCATGGAAGGCGACCGTGTCGCGGGGAGACCCGTTCCAGCTGACGGTACTGCGCGACGGCAAGAGGGTGAAGCTGAGCGGGCGGATGCCCGACGTCACCAACTACTTCGTCTTCGAGAGGGACGCGCCTTCGGCAGAGGTCGTCGCCTCGTACGGCGCCAACACGTTCGACCTCGAGGCCTCGCGGCTGGGTGCCGTGAGGCTCCGCATTCACCCCGACATGGTGAGGTTGCAGGAAGACGTGGTCGTCAGGGTGAACGACGCCGTGGTCTACGACGCGCGTGTGTCCCCGGACCTCGAGTACATGCTTCGGAACTACCTCGAGAACAAGGACAGGCGGGCCCTATACGTGGCCGAAGTGCCCATAGAGCTGCGTTAGGCGGGCGGCCCCGCCGCGGTCGCAATCAGTGCCTCGGTCAGGTACTCGTACTGCTCCATCGAGTTGTAGGCCTGGGCGGCTATGCGGACGATGCTCGCCGGACCATCCGGGCAGGACAGCACCGGGACCTCTATGTGGTATTCCTCGCGCAGCACGGCCTCTACGGGATCGAACGCCAGCGCGGTCGTGGTGAACGAGTAACTTCCCTCCTTGAGCGGAACGCTCGCCAGCGTTCCGACCATCTCGTCGGGGCACGCCGGCGGAACGCCCATGCGCTCGCACAGAAGGGCCCTCGCCTCGAGCGCCAGCGACCTGTTGCGCCGCATCAGCTCCGGCCAGCCTCCGGGGAAGAGCGACCCCATGAACCGGATCGACTCGGGAACGCACAGGTACGCGGTCGGGTCGTCCGTGCCGGTCCAGTCGAACTCCATCCTGAACCGGCTCCTGTCGGCGAGCGGCGCGTTCGCGCCGTGGCTGATCGTTAGCGGCCTGACCCCGTCCTGGAGGTCGCGGCGCACGTAGAGAAGAGCCGCGCCCTTGGGGGTACACAGCCACTTGTGGCAGTTGCCGGTGTAGTACGCCGGCGCGAGCGAACCGATGTCGAGCGGAAGCATACCGGGTGCGTGAGCGCCGTCGACCAGGGTGTCGACGCCGCGCTCTGCCATCCCCGAGACGATGGTCCCGATCGGCATCACCATGCCGGTGAGGCTGGTCACGTGGTCTACCATCGCCAGGCGCGTCCTGGGGGTGACGGCATCGAGAAGGGCCTCGACGACCTCGCCCGCGGACTCGATGGGGAAGGGGACCTCCACGGACACCACTCGCGCGCACGACCGCGCGGCGACGAAGTCGAGGGCGTTCCGGCACGCGTTGTACTCGTGGTTGGTCGTGAGCAACTCGTCGCCGGGCGAGAGTTCGAGAGACCGCAGCACCGTGTTCACGCCCGTTGTCGCGTTGGGCACGAAGGCCAGGCAGTCCGGATCGGCGCCGACGAACTCGGCGAGGGTCTTCCGTGCGACATCGAGCGGTCCCTGAAGGTCGCGGGCCAGGAACTGCACCGGCTCGCTCTCGAGCTCGTCCCTGAGCCTGCACTGCGCGTCCAGAACCTCACCCGGGCACGCGCCGAACGACCCGTGGTTCAGGAATACGACGTTCGGGTCGAGCCGCCAGTGGCGCGCCAGCGGAGACGGCGCGGGAAGTTGTCTCTGGCCTTCGGACCTCACTCGGCCTCCAGCTCGCTGAGTCTTTCCTTGCGGTCCATCCAGTCGGCGTTGTCCCACTTCTCTATACCCGCACGCTCGAGTTCTCCCAACGCCTGTCTCATCATGGAGATGCCGGCCTCTCTTCTGTTTCCGGCCACCTCTATCTCGCCGAGTTCCCAACGGCTGAAGCCGATCCATTCGATGGCATCGCGGTTGCCCTCTCCGTCCAGTTCCTCGGCGCGAAGGAGCACAGCGTTCATGGCCTTCTGAGCCTCGTAGAGCTGACCCTGGAGTCTCATGACGTGAGCCACGGAGTAGTCGGCGATGAGCTTCGGTATGGGAGCCGTCCCCATGTAGTGGTACTCGCGCGCCTTCTCGAGGGCGGCGCGCGCCTCGTCGTACCGTCCGGCGTCGACGTAGTCCCAGCCGAGGTTGTTCCACAGCGGTGCGAGCCATCCCTGCATGCCCGACTTCTCGGCCATCTCGATCGCCGTCTCGGCCCATTGGAACCTCTCCTCGGGGTCACCGGTGATCGCGATCATGTGAGCGGCGTCGACCGCGCGGTCGTACAGCTCGTGCGACTCGCAGTAGTTGAACATCTCGTGGAAGGTCTCGGTCGCCTTCACCGAGTCGCCGTCCTGCCACTCGAACCTTCCCCTGGCTCCGAGATAGCGCGACCAGCCCAGCGGCTCCTCAGGGTCGGCCTGCTCCTCCGCCCTCAGGAGCCACGGCAGCCCATCCGCTTCCTCTCCCTGCGAGAGGTAGCAGCGGGCGCGCATCGCGGCCGCTTCCGCGAACGTCGACGCGTCCTCGTCCTCAAGAGCCTGTCCCGCCACCGCCTCGTACATCTCGCCGGCCGTGTCGTACTGGTTGTTGCGGAAGGCCTGGTCGGCCTCGGCGAGCCTGGTGGTCAGCGTGACGTCGATCCCGCGCGCTGCTCCTTCTGTCGTGGCCGCGGTTCCGTCGCCGACCGCCGGGGTGCCGCCCGCGTTCCCCGCCGTCGTCTCGTCGTCCCCGGCGCAGCTCGCGGCCGCTCCGAGAGTGAGTATCGCTGCTAACGTGATACAAAGTGCTCTGGTCATGTTCGTCCTCCGGAAGCGGACGGTCGTCCTACATCTCGGGCGCCCCGTCCGGAACGTAGTCGGCCAGCACCGGGAAGCTCTCCAGGCTCTTCGCGATGGCGGCCCTTAGAAACGTGTCAACCCACCAGAATATGTCGCGCTTGCGAATCGACTGCCTGAGTCTGTGCATCCTCTCGTGTCTCTCGGCCGGCGGCATCTGAGAGGCCTGGTAGAGCGCCTCCGACATGCGGACGATGTCGTACGGGTTCACGAGGATGGCGCCACGTTGAAGCTCGGCCGCCGCCCCGGCGAACTCGCTCAGGATGAGCACGCCGCTCTCCTCCAGGTTCGCGGCGCAGTACTCCTTGGCCACAAGATTCATACCGTCCTTGAGAGGCGTCAAGAGCGCTATCTCGCTCGCCCTGTAGTAGCCCAGGAGTTCGTAGCCCTCAAGGGAATGGTACATGTAGTGGATGGGAATCCAGCCTGATTGACCGGTGAACTGGCCGTTGATCTCTCCGACCAGACGCTCGATCTCGATCTTGAGCGACTCGTACTCCGGGATACCCCTGCGGCTCGGCACGACGACCTGCACGAGCGTGATCCTGTTCTGAAGTTCCGGGTGGCTCGCGAGCAGCCGCCTGAACGCCTGCAGACGGTATGGGATGCCCTTCGTGTAGTCCATCCTGTCGATGCCGAGGACTATCTGGCGGTCCGGGAGATTCTCGTGGACATGCCACGCGCTCTCGGCTACCTCCCGGCTGCCCGCGGCCGCCTCGAAGCTCCGGAAGTCTATGCTTATGGGGAAGGCCCCGACGCGGATCCTGTCGTTCGGGAACTCGAGGTCGCACACCTGTCCGCGCCCGCACATCTCGGCGCCGCCCACGAGCGCCCTCAGGCACTGGACGAAGTTGCGCCTGTCCCGCATCGTCTGGAATCCGATGATGTCGAACTGCAGAAGGCCTAGGAGTATCTCGAGCCTCCACGGCAGCTTCAGGAAGATGTCGAGTGGAGGGAAGGGGATGTGCAGGAAGAACCCCAGCCTCGCGCCCACATTCATCGCGCGCAGCTCCCTCGCAACGAGCATCAAGTGGTA